>JAYEMF010000093.1:0-9797 GCA_034717975.1 Campylobacterota bacterium | reverse complement strand
CCGGACAACGAAAGCATGGCTGAATACTTCTTTTTCAATCCGCCGAATGCCGCGAAGTGCATTGCTGACTGATAATCATTCTGGCGCATTACTATTTTGGTCGAGGTGTTGTCCATCAGCTTACGGGTGCGTTCCGGACCGATCTCGGCGATCATATCTGCCACAGACTGTGTAGCAGCCGTAATCCATACTCCCGCGCCACGACCCTTATTGAACAGATCCTCGCAGCCACGATAAACGACATTGGAGAACTCATCGCCGTAGTAACATAGCGGCCTGGCCAGCTTCAGCCCTGAAGCATCATGCCGACCGACAACGCTTTGAATCATAGAGGTAATAACACGAGCCAGCGTCGAAGCGGCCCGGCTGACGATCATCGAACCTGTCTGCACATAAAGAATTACGCCCTCCCCTCTTTCTATCTTATCGATGAAGATATTTGTAGTGGCATTACCGATTATCTTGCCCGTATTTCCGGATGTCATTTCCGTTAAAGCAACCCGCAAGGAAGCGGTCAGTTTTCCAAAATGTTCCGCCCCTGTCTTGAGCTGAGTTGCCGCAAGGTTGGCCAAATACTCCGCATCTCTATCTCCATGTTGTTCCGCATAGGTTTTTAGATTCTTCTGCAGCTTTGTAAGTTTGTCATAAGAGGTATATTCAGCTACTTCTCTGAAATTTAACAAATGCCCTTCCGGGCTATCATATCTATGATGCAGGAGAAGCCCTTTGATGATGATCGTAGAGAGTTCAAGTGAAGCGGCATAGAAGAATTCATCATCTGACGACACTGCCGCCATCGCATGATTTATCAACTCCTCTTCCATGTAGTAATTGCCCATCGGGTTGATCTCTATGGAATATTCGGGGAAAATCGGGGAACAGTACATCAGGTCATTCTCTCTGCCGGCAGCGTAAGCGGCCTGAACGAGTCGCGAATAGATATCGCCACCGCCTTTTGGATCGATCACCACCACGTTTCTGCCCGCCTTGACATCAGCCTCCATTGGCCCTTCCATCAATTTTGATTTTCCAACACCTGACGCGCCGACTACAAACGTGTGTATGTTGCGGCTAGTATTCTCCTGATCAATGTCAAGAAGCTTCTCTTTTTTATAATCTCCGAGCTTGAATCCTTTACCTATAAAAGTAGAGCCGGAAGAATACTCTTTAAACCCTTTTCCCATGAAGCCTTTGTCTTTGCCTGTAAAGATTGAACGAAATTGCTGGAATTTTTTACATATTGGACAGCCCATGCTCTACCTTATCACTCCGAGCTCCGGAAGTTCAATCGCATCAAGAATCTCTTTAATATCTCTGATTCGCTCTTTGCTGATGATACGGTCAATACTGCCGAACCCTTCCAGTGCCCATTCAATCGCCATCTCTCGATTATAGCCCGGGCGATAGCGCTTAGGAATGATGCTCTCCACAAACAGTTCTGCCATATGGATATAATAGGCCTCCTCGTAGCGAAGCTTTTGCGCCCTATGATAACCTTTCCCACTTGGGAACTCATGATGATAATAGACGATTTCAGCGGCGATGTTAAGCTCCTGCTGCAATAGAAAATCCATTGACGTGCTTGAATGCATTTTTATAATATCGCGCTCTTCGGGTAGAAGCACAGTGTCCTTTTTGTATAATTTTTCCACACTTAAGATTCCGAAGTTCGCATAGTAACCGGCAAGATAAAATTGTGCCTCACGAATATTCAACATCTCCCCGATCGCTTTCGATACCGTTCCTATGGAGTGTACAGTGGCGTAGATATTGGGCTTAAAAGTCTTAAGCATATCCAGCCGGGCCTCAAGAAGAAGCTGTTCTCTATTAATATCAATATTTTCATTATTACGGCTTGCTGCGAGATCGTGCATCTCAAAATCTTCAAACATTTTCAATACTCCTCATAGGCTTCTTTGGCAAGTTTGGCTTCTCTGTCTTTTGCAAAACCTCTCCAGTAAAGTGTCATAAACGGCAAGACCGACAGAAACACCATGGTAATCAGCACATGGATCGCAGTCTCATTCATTGCCGGAAGCGCTGACTTATAAAAATAATAGTAAACGTGCTGCGGCGTCAACTCCATGTGCGGGACAAATGACTGTATCATTGCCAAGGAGTAGTCTGCCGCCTGATAAACAAACTCAGGATTGCCTGCTGTTAAAGCCGAAAGGATGGTCCACAGAATAAAAACGATGATGCCCTTAAAGATAAAGGCCATCGAGCGGCCTGAAATAAGCGCCGTGATCGCCTTCCTTGTCAGCACTCCCGAGTAGTATCTTGACATAGCCGCAAGAAATATCGTCATCACCAAAACAGGGGAGTAGGATGCGGCATAGATAGTAATAAGCTCATTGGTGGACAACCCCTCATTGAAGAAAAATTGCCTAAACGATGGATAGATCGCTTCAGCAAAGGGAACGATAGCCAGAAACATAAGCCCTTCTATGAAGGCTGATTTCAACCCAATATTAAAAAAATCGAGCTGCTGCTTATAGGTAAAATATTCCGCTGGCAGTTCTGTTTCTGCCAATTTCTCAAGAGCGTGGTATTGTTGGATTTCCGACACAGCATCCAGTACTCCCCGAGGCTTGTGATAAGCACTCTGGCTGCCGGAGTCGGCATTGTTGTTTTTCGAATAGCTTTGGCTCTTGCCGCCTTGTTGGCTATAGTTGTGTGAAGTATTATAAGTGGTGGTATAGTTTGAACCGCTTCCTGGCATCGCCTCTATCCTTTTCTGTCTTTGTTGTTATACAAAAAACATTAAAATCTAAAACCTACATAGATTGTTGCTGAGTAAAGATCATAATTCCGGCTGTCCAGATCCTCAGTATCTTTCGAACCGCTGTTGTAAGTCATACCCCCTACCCTGGCGTTACCTCCGACAAAAACATTTTTATCTATCAAATATTGATATCCTGCGCCATAGCTATATCCCATTGCATAATCATCACTGTTGATGACGTTATATACACCGCCAAAGATAAGATAGATTTCATTTCGAACACCAAACCTAAACAGTGGTCTAAGCTCTGCGCTAATAAGCCAGTCCCGCTCTGAGGGGACAGAGATAATAGTGCTGTCCCCATAATATCTATCCGGTTCACCGGAACCCATGGTCGAATAGCCGATATTCCATCCAAGGCTAAGGCCGCTTTTGTATTTTGATTGGTAGTCACCAAAAGACATGCCAAATCCAATTTTGGATGAACCTATCGGGGAATTGGAAAATCCTCCGGAAAACACAAAGTCCAGACCAAAGGACATCTGCGCAGAGAGCAGAATTCCCAATGCGATTTTTTTCATTGTCTACACAATCAACCGTCACCGGCCATAACAAAGCCGACGGTACCAAAAAATAAAAATGCAAAAGCGGTCATATACAAAGAAAACATCTGGATTTGATCAGCAAATATTTCAAAGATCATGTGATTTGCTCCTTTGCCGATAAAAGATTACCGACCGCATTAAAATATTCAGGGTCCTCTGGTATAACAGCGTGAGGCAGTCCGATATCTTCTGTGCCTCCGATATAGTGAGCGCCGCCGCCAACAAAGAATATGCGATCGAGCACTTTCAGTTCATGGTCATATTTATTTCTTATAAACTGCAGCGTCTCTTTAGTGAAATCCCTGCTGATCTGCTTGATAACCACATCCAAATCAGTCTCAACTCCATAGAGCTTTACTTTGCGATCTTCAAGAACTTTGAGCGACTGCGGAATGGTCAGCTCACCAATATCATTTTTTACGAGATGCTGCTGTAAAAGCTGTGCCACTCTGCGCACTCCTCTGTTTTCATAGCCATCAAGCGTATTCTCCTGCATGCTTCCATCTTCGCACACCAAGGCATCAATGGTATTTGAGCCGATATCGATTACCATGAAATTGCCGGTGGAGTCGTTGTAGGTTTTTTTGATCGTGTGCATTGCCCCTTCAGCTTGCGGAACCAGGCTGATCTCAAATTCATACTTCTTTCCATCAACAACAAAAGAAGACAGCTTTTTAACAAAAGAATCTGCTTCCCTTGCGTGAGCCAAAGAAAGTCCGCAGACGACCGTTCCGATATTTTCTGCCTTCAGCCCTGCCCTATTGATCGCCTCAAGCAAAAGAAGAGGAGCGAACTCTTCCAGTAGGGCGTAGTTTGTAAGCTCGATAATATTTTTCGAGCTTAATGCGCCCTCTCCTACTTTCCAGTATCTACGATCATAGTCATACATGCCATCACGCTTGCGAACATCCCATGCCACTGCGGAAATAAACTTATCGCAAACAATTTTGCCGTCGTCATAATAGGAATCTTTTGTAAACCCGAAACCTAGATCTATGCCAAAATTAATCATAAAAAAACTCCTTTTCTATAAATAACTAATAAGGCGTTTTTCGCGTTTTGCGTAGAAATAGCGTAAAAATTACTGATTTTTAAAAAAAAGAGCATTTAGGTTACGCATTGATTTACCGAAAATGCGAACGCTTGCAGCTTATATTTATAGGGTTCCCGAAAATGCGAACTGTTTTTACGAGCTTTTAGGCTCAAAATATCCCGATTTTACGGACAACCACTCCTCAAATATACTTGAGTTCCCGATATTACGAACTGTTTTCCATTTGAAATGTTGGAAGCAGGGCTGTTTTCCTTCTATATTTACCGAAATAACGAACGTTTTTGGGCGACTGATCCAAACAAAGAGCTCAAATATACTTGAGTTCCCGATATTACGAACTGTTTTTATTGGTAAAGGAGCAGATATCAGCTTAAAGGACGGAGGTTTTTTAGCGATTAATGAATCATAGTCAAAAAACTCCGATTCAGTCTTTAAGGATTGTTAATTTAAGTGCCAGAAAAAAATGAGTCGCTCTAGCAAAAAATATTTATTATAATAAGTACTACAAAAAAAGAATGCTTTTTTAGATTAGTGTACTTAATTACTTAATGGGCGCCGTTAAGTCCCTGTATTAGGGGTGTTTGAAGGGTATTAGTTAGTGCGATCATGTATATTCGTACCTAAAAGCATGTAAATACAATTCGTAAAATTAGTGAAATATAGTCTGCCTTATCAGTGAAATTTAGTATGTCAAATCATGTATTAGTCTGTGCCTGGGCTTAAAAATATTAAAGAACGGTAAAAAAAGTACGCCCAATCACGTATGTATATTAATTGAAGCTTAAAAGTACGCGAGATCAGGTAAATCACTGAAACTAAACTTAAAAGTACGCCAAATCATGTATAACGCTGAATTAAAACTTAAATCAATTTTCTCTCTCAAGCAACAAATAGAAGATCAGCAGCACAATATTAGCATTATTTACCGAAAACACGAACGAATAGCTCCGAAATCAGGTAGAATGGTCAGGGTAGTTACCGATAATTCGAACTATTATGAATATATGGAGAAGCAATGAGCGATACAGAAGCAGACGACAAGCTCAAAAAAGCAGAAGAGGTGGCGAGATCACTGCTCGATCTCAAGCCTATTTACTTCAAATCACACACAGACCTTATTAGAAAGCCTCGTGAGCTCATTCGCTCGGGACTTGAGTTCTCCCCGGAAGCCAAGACGGCTAAACTTTCTGGAGAAGTGGAACGGATCAATAATATTCTCATAAAGGCTACCCAGGAGTTCGTTTATGATGCTGCCATTAAGCAGCAATTGACAGAACGCTCTCTGGCGTTGTCGGATACGCTGTTTGAAAAATACAGAGATGAACATATTAAGAAGATGGTTGCTAATGAGAAAAGGTTGCGTCTTGCATCAAAAAAGAAAAGCCAAAACATAGAGGCGATAAAGAGAGAAGTAGCCCAGACGTTTGACCAAAACAAATCCAAAGTCACCCTCTTTAGGGATTGCGCCATCAAAGATGCCTGGAAGGCTGTGTTGATGGAGGAGTTGGGCACAAGTGTCGATTATAAATTTTATGCGAAAAGTATTTTAGATCCCGCAGATATCAAGCATAACGACTACGACAAAATCTACGAGGATATTCAGCAGATCCAGATGAAGGTGCAAAAATGGGTCGAGCCGCATTTTGATATACGCACAGGCAATGTGATTCAGACTCCTGTAGCCGGATCGTTGTTTTCGTTCTCAAGATATATTCAGCGTGGACGTGGTTCCGATAACGAGATTGCGCTTACCATGAACAAAGATATGCTGCATATGGTTTTCTTTCTCTCCAGGGGATATATCACCACGCGGGGAGCCTATAACAATCTGATCCGAACTGGTAACGGAATCGTCCTCTATAACATACTCTCTGATGTGGCAAGCGTACTGACGCCTTATGTCTTCGTGTTTGAAGAGATTCAATCGCGCTTCGGCACCAAGTATACCCGGTTTCAGAGTTTTGCCGCGAACGTAATACAAAAATCCCTTGACAGGGTGAACAGAGAGCTTGGATTAACCATTTCGTTTGTCAAGCGAAAAGTCGATTCCAAAACCATCAACGGTATCGAATTCATCATGAGTGATCACGACAGGATGTTTTTAAGAACGCATAAAAATACAGATAACATTCAGCTTGAAGGCAATGTGCCTATTGGCCAAACATTCGGATACTTTCTTGCTCTTCGTCAGCATTTCAAAAAGAAGAATATCAGTAATATTGAGTCCTACGCGCTAACGCTGAACGAAAAACTAAAAAATATGGAGTATGTTTTTACCGAAGAGTCCCAAAAGGATCTCTTGACCAAGCACAAAAGACATCTTGATGCCATCGGTCAAATCATGGTGCTCTTGCAGGAGTACAGTGAACATCTTGGAAATCTCTATTTCGATGAGGTTTACCATGTGGTAAGAAAGCACAACGAACAGAGTGAATCTGGCGATGATATGCGGTTGGGCGATGATGCGCAGGAGAGTCTGGCGGTTCTGCACCTCAAGTATATAGACAATATAGAAGAGAGTCACCCTCCCCTCCCCGGCATGGAAAATGTGCCAGATAAAATTGATGCCTATTTCCCTTTTGTCTTTAAGGTCGGGCAAAAGCACGTAGAGATAGACACTTCAAACTATCAGCGCCATTCGGTAAACATTCAAAAAGCACTAAAAAGAAGCATGCTTGACTTTTTTACTTTCAGTGATCCTGTAGTCAATATGCGATTTAGAAAACAATATGGAGAGAAATCTGTGGTCGCCGAGGCAGAAGTTTTGCGGGAGCGAACCACCCCTCTTCCTGAAAGCGAAGAGGATAAGCGTGCGGAACACTACGGCGTCTTTATGACACCTGCGGGCGATATGAACATTGACGATTACGACGGCTCCACTATTACCACCCACGACGGGGTAAGTGGTAAAATTATTAAATTGGGAATGGAGCATGGAGCGCACATCATAACCGTATACTGTGACGATGAAAAAGTGTGCAAGCTAGAGCTGCCTTTTACCGAGTACGATAATGTCAAGCGCTATCTCCATAAATATGTCAAGGGTTCCGACGTTAAGGCTGAAAAGCACCCTCCTCTCTACTGAAATAAATTTAAGAGTTCCGGAACTCTTAAATTTATAAATACCGCACCCCTTAAAATGAAACCTCTTGCCTTAGATATATTTTTTCTGCTATCATTGTATTAATTATAATAGCGTTTCACTTTTAAGTGTTCCGGAACACTTAAATAAATAGTATTGCTTAGTCAGTAGAATCAGAAAAGGAAAAATAATGAAAAAAAGAGGGACAGTCTGTATAGTAGCCAACCAGAAAGGCGGTGTGGGTAAATCAACAACCTGCTTTGCTTTGATGGGAGAATTTGCACATACATTGGGGCTGAAAACACTCGTTATTGATTATGACCCCCAGGGCACATTAACCGATCTGCTTGAGATTGATCCTGAACTGCTTAAGGAGTACCGAGAAACATCCGGAATACGAAACATCTTTGAGCACGGGAAAGAGACGGGCGTTATTGAAATGGACAATAATATGGATTTCATACCGTCTGATGATGAGCTGGGGGAATACTTTGAGTCGGCAAAGATGGGGAAAGAGAAGATGCTTGACAGATTTCTCAAGACAATCAAGCATGAGTACGACCTGGTCCTTATAGACACCAAGCCGGACCTTAATACACCTCTTGTGAGTTCTTTTTTGGCGGCAGATATAATTATCAACACGATAGAGACCGGCGGAATAGAAGAAGCAGCAACCGTCAAATTCTACAAGAAACTCGATGAGGTTGTCGATCTCTACGAAAAAAAATTGAAACATATTTTTGTCATACCAACAAAAGTCAACCGCTCTCGCGATGCGAAAGAAGCCCTTTTGTCGATCAAAAACAATCTTCCAGAGCTGTATTTAAAACGATATAAAAATCTATCAGATGTTCCTATGCAGGTTTTGAAACACATTCCGAATCGGGCAGTCTTTCCGAATTCAACCGGAGTAAAAGTTCCATTGCGCCGATACATTGAAGATTTTGATACGGGCAAACGAGATATATTGCTGGATCTGGAGAAGATCGCTAAAAAAATATGGAAAGGAGCAAGAGCATAATGCCAAAGATTAAATTTCAAAGGAAGGGCGCATTTGGTTCCGCCATGGAGGAAGAGGGGCATAAGGCGGAGGCTGCCGAGCAAGAGATTGAAAAGAAAATAGCGAACAATGAGATAGAGGAGATCGACTTATTATCTATTGAAAATCCGACGAAGCACGACAGGGTAGGGTACAGCGAGCTCGCAATAAATGAAATGGCCGAAAGTTTCAAAGGCCCTGTCGGACAGCTCCAGCCGATCGTTGTCAGAAAGATCACAAACAAACGCTATGAGCGTATCATAGGCTTTAGAAGAATATTGGCTGCCAAAGCGGCAGGGTGGAGCACTATTAAGGCCGTTGTATTAAAAAATATTGACGATGACGTAGCTGCACTGATGATGCTTTCTGAAAATATGCACAGGGAGGATCCTAATCTTTATGATCAGACGATCAAGCTCTTGGAGTATGTGGCTCTGTCGCTTCAGGTCCCGGAAGAGGATGTCATCAAGTTTCTATACAGGCTCAAAAATTATGAGTCAGGCATTGTGGCATCATTAGAAGAAGAAGAAAAAGACCTGAGAGATGAAATTGAGGCCATCCTGGAGCGAACGGCTAAAATAACGATAATCACTCTTGTGGACCGCCTTAGAGTGCTCAGGCTTAATGATAGGCTGATACGCGCAATGCGTGAAAACAATCTTATCTACTCCCATGCGATCGAACTGAATAAAATCAAAGATCATCCGGAACTTGAAGCAACTATTGCAAAAGTGCTGCAAGAAAAGCCGAGCAAGAAAGAACTTAAGGCCATGATAAAAGCTTTGAGCGGTGAGCAAAAGAAAGAGGGCAGGGAGGACAAGTACGCAACCCTGGCCGATGCCATAAAAAAAGATATCTCTGTTGCAAAGCTTAAAAGTCTCGGCGATGCGGATTATATGGAGGTGGAAAAGCACTATAGCGCTATCCACGACATACTAAGCAAAACGTAAAAAACGGAGAAGGAAAGAGTATGTATATCGAAGTGTTAGGATACGGAACACTGTTTCTTGTTGTCGGCCTTATTGTGTTTGAGCTGATACAGATATTGCGCAAGAGAAAATGGGGAGAGAATAGGTAGGAACAAATGTTCTGCACCTCATCATAGTTACCAAATGGGCTACTATCGTACTATTAATAAACTACTTCTTCCATGTTCTCCTGCTTTTGTTTGTAAATAAGTAGCTTGTTGTTACAATATCAGGATAATAGCGTACCACTAAAGGGATATTATGGATTTAAGAAAGACGATTATATTTAAAGGCGCGGGGGCAGACGTGGTTGAGGTGCTCAAA
>JAYEMF010000092.1:0-12092 GCA_034717975.1 Campylobacterota bacterium | reverse complement strand
TCATGCCCAACCTTTTTTGAAACGCCAACCGAGCAAAGCCCGTTTACCTACGTTCACACTTGGTGTACTTCGGCAGTAGGCCCCCGCACTGTTTGTGCTCTGTATTGCTCGTGTCAAACTGTTCTCATTAAATATTGACTTAAACGACATTATGCCCAGCCCCTTTTGTTCCGCAGATAGATATAGAACAGAAGGCTGAAAAATCCGATGAAAACCGGATAGAGATAGTAATAGCTCTTATAGGTATAGCTGTTGGTATCGATCTCGGACTTCTCCAGTTCATCAATTTTTGCATAGACCTTTTTCAGCTCTTTCGCACTGCCCGCACCAAATGCCACACCACCCGTCTCTACAGCGATCTCATTGAGCAGTGCGCCGTTATATTCGTTTGCTCCTCCGATACCGATGGTATAGACCTTGATCTTCTCTTTTTTTGCAAGTTCAAGCGCCACTTCAAGCGGAACTTTTCCGCCGGGAGTATTGTGCCCGTCCGTCAGCACAATGGCTATTTTACTCTTGGCCCTGGACTCTTTCATCAGGTTCACAGACTGCGCAATCGCTTCGTAGAGTGCCGTAAACTTACCGGCGATCCCGATGTAAAGCTGAGCGACCACCTGTTTCAGGATCTTCTGATCATAGGTCAACGGTGCAGCGACAAAAGAGTATTTGCCAAAGACAACGACACCGAGATTATCGTTTGTACGCTCCTTGATAAAATCACCCACAATACTCTGCACCACGTCAAAGCGATTGAGAGAACGGTCGTTCTCATCGAAGCCTTTGGCACTCATCGACTGACTTGCATCGATCACGAGGGCAATATCATACCCCTGATCAGGCTTCACCTGGATCTCCTCATCTTTCACCGGTGACATCAAGGCCAACACCAACATTACAATGCCCAGCCACTTTAAAAAGAAAAGCAGTTTCGATGCACTGGCTGACTCTTTGACAAACTGTGCGGTATGCGGAAAATAGATGGAAGGAAGCTTCAGCTTACAGAGCGTCGCACAGGCGATAAAAAAGAAGACAACAAACAACAACTTCGGAAACTCGAAATAGAAACCGTCAAACATCGATCATCTCTATATAAATCCTGTAGTAGCCGATGGTCTCATCATCGATCGGGTCCACCGCTTTTTTATATTTGTAAGGGGCAAGACGTTCAATCAGATTGCTGTAGCTCTCCTTAGTACGCGGTGCATCATCGGCAAAGGTCAAGCCATAGCGGGTCATAGCGTAAGCTGCCTGTTTGGGATCAGCAAAACTGATCTCCTGAAGGGCCTGATAATGCTCTTTACGGATATTTTCTGCTTTGCTTCGGCGCAGAAACCGCCAGAGCAGATAGAGCAGCGCCAGTATGAAAATGGCTGCCAATCCCAACAGTGAGGTGAACCAGATAAAGGAGTTGTCCGGCACTTCGATAAGCGGCTTGATATCGTGCAGCGGAATATCGGGTGCGCTGGGCAGTGTCGGTGTGTTAGGATTCATTGGCGTCCCTCAAAAAGCCGGCGTAACTGCACGCTGGCCACGTCATCGGTATAGACTTTGATGAATCTGACCTGATCTTTGCGAAAACGCTCATAGAGTGCATGATCATGCGCATGTACTTTTGCCTTGTAGGCATTCACACTGCGGCTGTTGAAATCACCTTCGAGTGCCTGTCCCGACTCAGGGTCCATCAATGACGAGAAGCCAAACGGCGGCGGTGCCTCTTCTATATGATCACGTACGATCACCGCAAGGACTTCATGTTTTTTGGCCAGGAGACGGAAATCGGGAATCTCAAAAAAATCACCGATGATGATGATCAGAGATTTGCGTCTGAGCCGTTTAAAGAGTGTCTCGGCCATCAAGGCATAATCAGCCTGCTTGTTCAACGCATCAAAATTGAGTACGGTCTCAACATTTTTCTGTACGGAGTACATCTTTTTTGTCGGTTTATGATGCTCATAGAGTCTGTCGGCGAAAGTATAAGAGCTGAGGAGGTCCCCATTACGCAGAGTCGAGAAGCTGATCAGAGCAGCCAACTCCGCAATGAGCTCCTGCTTGAATTTTTTCGATCCGAAATGGACGCTTCCGTTGAGCATCGTCGCCATAACGACATTGAGTTCACGCTCTTCGCGAAAGATCTTGATATAAGGGTGGCGCATCTTCGCCGTGACTTTCCAGTCAATATGTCGGATATCGTCACCCGGTTGATACTCACGCATCTCGATAAAGTCATACCCTTCACCCTGGAAGATGGAAGGGTTGTTACCGACCATCTCGCTAAAGACCTGACGGCGCGCACGGACGAGAATTTTCTGTAACTTACCCATAGATACACCTTTTTAAGGTGCGGGAGAGGGGAGAGGGGAAAGGGGAAAGGGGAAAAAACATACATACTGTACTTTTATAATTAATCATTCACTTTTTTCCTCTTCATTCATTACTATGCCGAAGGCACCCTCTTTCCTCTTCACGCTTCTCTCTTTCCCGTGACACAAAGCGTCACTCTAAGGTATCGCTACTGCTTCAAGCACTTTGCCGATGATCTCATCGGTCGTAACACCTTCTGCTTCCGCTTCATAAGTGAGTACGATACGGTGACGCATGATATCTTTGGCGATGTAAGCGACATCGACCGGTGTGACAAAATCTTTTCCGCGCAGATAGGCCATCGCTTTGACCGCTTTGAACATATCGATACTGACACGCGGTGATGCCCCAAACTGGATATAGTCGGCGATCTCTTCAAGACCATAGAGCTTCGGATCGCGTGTTGCCGTAACCAGTTCAATCATATAGGTTTCAACCTCTTCGTCAATGTGAACTTCAGCAACCTCTTTTTTCAACTCAACAAGCTCTTCATGGGTAACGACCGCAGAGATGCTCTCATGCGTTTTATTGGCGATGCGGCGGGCAATGGCAAGCTCTTCCTCTTTCGTATTGTAAGCGACATTGAGCTTCAGCATAAAACGGTCAAGCTGGGCTTCGGGAAGCTGATAGACACCCTCTTGCTCAACCGGGTTCTGCGTCGCCATAACGAAGAAAGGCGGTTCAAGTTTGAAACTCTCTTCACCGATAGTCACCTGACGCTCCTGCATCACTTCCAGCAGAGCGGACTGTACTTTTGCCGGGGCACGGTTGATCTCATCGGCCAAAAGAAGGTTGGTAAAGACCGGACCGTGTTTGATCTTGAACTCATTACTCTTCGGATCATAGATCTCTGCACCGAGAATATCACTTGGTAAAAGATCCGGGGTAAACTGCACCCGTTTAAATCCAAGTCCAAGGCTCTCTGAGAGTGCTTTGACCGTTGTCGTTTTTGCCAGTCCGGGAATCCCTTCGATAAGGATATGCCCTTCGCACAACAGCCCGATCAGCAACCCGTCGATCATCTTCTCATGGCCTACAACGACCTTGGCAACTTCTGCTTTGATAGCAATGATTTTTTCTGACATTCTTCTGCCTTATTTATGATTACAAGCATGGTCCATCTATGCGTGAGCCTGCTGCTAAAGTAAACTTAGTGTTAACGTAGCCTGATGAGCTTTGCTGATCAGGCGTACCAAATATATAATTAGCGCGTATTATACTTTACTGTAAGTTAACTATCTCTAACAGCTTCTTTCGATACAATTATTCCAAAGGATTTACATGGATGACGAACTGCTTTTCAGCATGGTCGAGGAGTGTGTCGGTTTTGCTGTCGAGCGGCTGGAGAACTCACAGTCGCTAACACCGTTTGCCATGGCCATCGACACTACTAAAACGATCAAAAGTTTCAACAGCGATGAAGTAGAAGATGACAGAAGATATGAACAGCTTCTCGACATCCTTAAAGCAGAAGTCTTAAAGGGTGAGATAGAAGCTATTGCCCTTCTTGCAAGGGTCACTATCCCCTCAAACTTCAACCCCGCTGTTTCCGAAGGGCTTCGCGTCCATATTGAAGAGCGCCGATCAGCCCATGAAAAACTTTCAGCACGTTATCTCTACATCCCCTATCAGCTCTACCGTTCTGAAAAGACGGGAGAGAAGATCATGGTCAAGCTGCATGATCCCATTCCCGTCGGCTTCCCATCGGAAATATTTTAAACGTTATGGATCGCTACACAGCGGACACCGATGATTTTGAGGAGGATGAAGCTCCCGCCTGGCTGCTCAAACAGCAAGAAGATGCCAAAAGTGCCGAAGAAGAAGCTCTCAAAAACGAGAAGATCCTCTACAAAGCAGGTGATCAGGTCGGTAACTTTCTGTTCGTACGCTATATGGCCTATAAGAACCGTGCCATCTTCGAATGTCAGGAGTGCGGCAGAAAATTCCAGTACAACATCTACACCATCAAAAATAAAAAACGGTGCAAGTGGCAGAAGTTTCATAAAAAACCAGATAAATAGTTATGGGTACCTCTAACTAGCGCTTTGTCATTACCGTAGCAAGTGCTTTAACGATAAGTTCAACTTTATGCATAAGCTCCTCATTTTGCTCCTCTATCTCCTGAAGCAGCGTCTGGTTCGCCTGATACTGTTTTTCCCAGTTTTGCATATCGATCTGCTTGTTCTTATAGCGCCGGTTGGCATAGTCGGCATTATTGCTGGCAAGTCTGCTGCGTTCAAGCACGGTTTCACGCTCTTTTTTCAGCCGGGTGAGACGCATAATGTTCTCTTCACTCTTCTCTTTCAACTCTTCTATTTTGTGTTCGAACTGATCGATCAGATTTTGATTTTGAATCACCAGCATCTGAGCCTCTTTAACCTCAGCACTCACTTTGAAACGGCCATTTTTTTCCGAACTAAATACGTTTTTTGCTTCATCAAGCCGATTGACAATCGTCGCAATCTTCTCTTTTTGCTTTACCATCCGCTTTTCTGCCTGCTCATACTGCATAAAGGTTGACAAAATGGAGTTGTGGTTCCATTTTTGTCCTTTTTCATCGATGATGGCATGTTTCTGAATCTTTTTCCCTTTTTCGTTAATGATAATTTCATCTTTGAAATAACGGATAAAAGCTTCGGCATTGCGGTCACGTTCCTGAAAGAGCGCCAACACTTCCCAGGCGGTGGCAATCAGAATGTCATCAAAATATTGACGTAAAACATATCCTACCAGCCCCTCGACTTTTTCACTTTCGATCTGTGATGCATACTCGACCAGCAAAATTTCGATCATTGACCTGAAAACAGGGATAAAGGTCTCAATGAAGGTCTCGTTATCGATTCTGGTAAAATCCAGTTTATCTGCAAAAATGCCATCCATGTAGCTTTCAATAAGCTCCCATGCTCCATCAGGGAAGAGCTGATTGAAAAGCATTTCCATCTCTTCGGGGTCCTGGCCTGCATAACGTTTATCTTCTCCCTCTCTGACTATGGTGGGTGGGACATAGTAGAGTATGTAGATGGAACTGCGCAAAAACAGAACAATATCCTGACTTTCCAGCTCAAAGACTTCGACAATGCGTTCTCGGATATATTCACGTTCCTGTGCAACATCCAGTTTCACCTTGCGAAAAGAGCCAAAAAGGTCTGAACGTACATCTGCAGGAAGGATCCAGAGATAATCAACGGGTTTAAAGACGGTAGGATTGTCCTCAACCGTCAACAGCCGCATCGTTACTTTATGCAACATCCGATCAAAGTGTTCATCTTTTTTAGGATAAACAAAAGCTTTTTCAATCTGAATACCACTTTCAAGCAGTGCAATGGTGATCGTTTGCAGTGAATCAGAAAAGATACGTACAATCGCCTCTTTAATCGCACCACGGTTATCATCGAGGTACTCAGCACTGTACTCATCCACCAGCATTTCCATTAATGCCTTATAGTGATCAGTAGTAAAGTCAAGGGCGTACATATCTATGGGAACGAGCTCTTCAAGCTTCTTAAGTGTCTGTTCAACCAGCTGGGTATCGATCACAACTCCTTTTGAAAAGAGAAATTATTCTATCATAAAAAAAATCATATAGATTAGATTAGCTATAATCGGTGATACAAAGGTAAAAAGATGGAGCTGTTTCTACAGGTTTTCGGAACATTGTTCGTTCTCGTTTTGATTGTTTTTATGATCTACCGAACCTATACCGATCCTCATAGCGAGTATGGCAGGCTGCTGGATGAGATACCCGACAGCTACTCCCATCTGAACGATGAAGCATTGTATCAGGAAGCTGAAAATGCCAAAAAAGAGCTTCATAAGCTTGAATCTGAACTCTCCAGACTGCGCAGCTCAAAGCGAGCCAAACGTCATCGGTTACGTAAAAAAATAGCGGCTATCAAGATCGCTCTGCTGCATTACGAACAGACTCGACGGACTACTCAGGCTGATAAGCCGCCAACTCTGAAATGATCTCTTTTTTTTCGTCGTAATCAAAAAAAACATTCATCGAAAGTTCGTTGGAAAAACGGCCCAACAGTTTAACTTTTGCGGCACGCATCGCGGCTGAGTCATCTATCAACGGTCGGAGTTTCGCTTCGAGCTCCGCCTCATAGCCGGCAATGATTTCACGACGTTTTTGCGCTTTTGATTTGACATCGACAACCGGCTTACCCGTACTGTTCATGACAACGTAGATAACACCGAGCAAAACAAAAATGCCGACTATGGCAATAATAACAGCACTATCCACTACTCATCACCTCTCTGTGCTTCCTGGGCTTCATACGCCAGCTCCTCTATCGTTTTAATCTTCATGCAGCACTCCCAAAGCCTCTTTTTTGGCACTGTTCAAAGATACAGAAGAAGCTCGTTCAAGTTTTTCAATCAATAGAGTAAAACGCAGATCCCCGCTCAGCACCAAGAGCGTAATAAGCTTTTTAATACTCTCACTGCCGCGGATCCGGCCAGCGAGGCTCTCATCTTTTGGCTCACTGCTCCGTCTGAATCGCAGCCATCTGCCGGCGATATATCCGGTGATAAAGATCAATACGTAGTAAAGATAGGACCATTCCCACGTCCGGGATGCCTCATCATCCACCTCATCCAGCAGGCTTTCCCCAGATACCGCCGGAATCACTTCAATCTCATAGCTATCGGTGACAAGCAGCTTTTCCTGAGTTTCACCCAGATCAAAATAGTGCACCTTAAATGGCGGTAACGTAAAACTTTTCTCAGCTACGATAGCAAAACGCTGTGTTCGCTCTCCTCTAAATCCATGTTCACCAAGACGGTAGGAGAGTTCCGGTTTTTCACTGAAAAGCTCCACTCCCGGAATCTTGATCTCAAAGGCTTTGAGACTGTCGAGATTTCCCTCCCCTTCGAGTGTCACACTCAGATGGATAGGTTCATACGCATTGACCTTTGTGCTGCTTAGCTGCATATCCAATGTAAAATGTCCGCTGAGCTGGCTGGATGTCGGCAAGATCTCGATCTGAACCGGAGGCAGGTTTACTTTGGTATCGCTAAAGGTAAGGTCTTCGATATTGTCCCGGCCGATCACCGTGTTTTCGATCGAATCGCGTGTCGTTTTTCGCATCAAAGCAGTCGGTTGAAAGATGATACTCCCACTCTGTTTGGCAAAGAGAATGTAACGGTACTCATTCGTCCGAATACCTTCACGGATCTGTTCATGTTCACTTAAAACGTGCAAACGGTAATCTTCTGTCTCTGAGGGCAGCTGCATCTCAATGGAGTAGAGACTTCCCTGATCTTTAAAACGGCAGCTGTAGCGCACTTCCATCGCTTCATGCTGGTAGACCGTCGCTTCGGATTCAGTAACCTGCCACCGGTAATCTGTTTCACCCCAGAGTGTCGCAGCCAGGAAGAGCCATCCCAAGAAGATCACTATTGCATGCTTACCATGGTTGGACTTCATCAACACTCCTTTGATTGATCAGTTCATATTGACGTGAACTCAGTTTGGCATCGCCTTTTGAAAACCCGAGACGCGGGTCGGTTTCAACACTTTTCCCCTGTTTGGATGCACCCTGAGAAGCATCGGCAGTGACACGCATATTGCTGCCACCACCCTCTTTAAGATCTTTTTTAGCCTTGCTTTCGGATTGGGAACTTCCGGATTGTTCACGTTTTTTGCCCTCTTGACGACCACTGAGCATAAAATCCTGCTCCTCGGCACGACTAATGGCATAAAGATTTTCTCGCGCAGCCGGATCATCTTTGAGTATCAGAGAGTTCCGGAGCATTTTTTTTGCCTTTTTAAACTCCTGAAGCCGGATATAGCAGTTGGCCATATTGAAAAAAAGCGTTGCCTTAAAATCAGCATCCCAGGAGCGTATCCCTCTGTAAAGCTGCAATGCTTTTTCATACTCACCTGCTTTGTAAAGACTATTGGCAGCATTATACTGCGCCTTAGATGAAGCGACATTGCCATAGAACCTGGCTGCTTGTTCATACGTTTCTGATCTATAGGCTTTATCTCCCTGATCAAGATAGTAATAGTCCAGCATACCCGCTTGCGAACTTATCCCAAAAAGCAACAAAAAAGGAGCTATGCGCCGCTGCAGCATCTTGCCCAGTGTCGTGACAGCCAGCATAAAAGCGATCAATGCCGCAACAATAAAGTAGTAAAAGAGCTCATCATACGCTATCACTTTCGTTTTGCTTCTGAAATCCTCTTCACCCTGTTTGGCGAGCGTATCCTGCACTTCACCAAGATCTGCTCCGTCGATCACTTCACCGCCGCTGGCACGGGCAATGGTTTCAACCGCCCTGTTGAGCGAGGTGACAACAATACCCCCTTTCTCATCTTTAAGCATTGTTCCATCACCATGTTTGAGCGTACTGCCGTATGCCGTTCCCAACAGAACTACATTGACCTGCAGACTGTTTGCTTTGGCATAGGCCGCCTCCTGGGCATAATTTTGTGCATCACCGCCATCGGTCAAGAGAAGCACTTTGGGATGTTTGGCTGCCGACATTTTCCGTGAAAGTTCCAGCGCCCCCATCAAGAGCGTCCCCTTCGTCATGATCATCTTCTCATCCAATCCGCCAAAAAGATGCAGCAGCAGCTCCCCGTCGTTGGTCATCGGTGAGAGAACGATCGCGTTGGTGGTGAATCCGATCACTCCAAAACGGTCTTTTGTATTGTGCTTGACAAGATCCTGTAACAAGCTCTTGGCTGCTTCCAGACGGCTGGGGTCAACATCGGTTGCCTGCATCGAATAGGAGAGATCGATAGCGACAATCACATCACTTCCCACCTGATCCACTTCGATCGGCTCTTTTGGCAGTACCGGACGGCATAGTGCCAAAATAACAAACCCCATAGCCGCAACCAGCCAAAATCGCTGGAGCGTCCACCTGAATCCTTCTCTATTATGGATGTAGAGGATCACCGACCCAAGCGGAAGCAGCAGCCATAGCCATCCCAATGCCAGAAAACTCATCGCCGCCTCCATAGATAGTAGAGCATCAGCACAAAAGCCATCAACAGTGCGTAGGTGTAAAAATAGCTTTTTTTCAGATAGGCCTTGCTTTTGATCTTGGAGCGTTCAAGCGTATCTATCTCACTGTAGACGGAGCTCAGTGCCTCGCTGTTATGAGCTACAAAAGATCTCCCGCCGCTGCCCTCGGCCATAGTTTTCAAAAGTGCTTCATCAAATTCACCTGCCTTGCCAATACCGATGGAATAGATAACCACTCCCTTCTCAGCGGCGAGAGCCTCTGCCTCTTTAGGCGAGATCCTGCCGCTGTTATGCTCGCCGTCGGTCAGAAGGATGATCACTTTCGATGCAGCTTTTGAGCGTTCCAGGGCGCGAAGGCTCATCGCCACACCATCGCCGATCGCCGTATTCTGCCCGGCCATACCGTGTGAAAGGTAGCCGATCATCTCTGCAACGATCTCCTTCTCATAAGTCACCGGCGAGGCGATAAAGGCAAAATCACCATAGAGCACGACACCGACATTGTCTTCAAGCCGTTTCATCACGAAAGTGCTGGCGATCTCCTGCACCACCTCGAAACGGCTGCGCCTTGTTCCCGCTTCAAAGCCCGATGCGTTCATGGAGCCGCTTCCGTCCAGACACAAGACAATGTCGATCCCCTGACGGTTCAGCGGATCGCTGCGGTCCACCAGGATCGGTGAGGCCAGGGCGACGATCAGCGCGATCAAAATAAGCACTTTCACCAGCCACTCCAGCTTGACCCACGGCTTTTTCAGTGCGAAGAGATGCAGGTGAACAAAATAGCTCGGTACAAGCCGATCTTTACACTTGTAAAGACAATAAAGCAGTGGGAAAAGTAAAAATACCATCCAAGGGTATTCAAAGCTGAGCCAATTCATTAGTAAATTTTATCCAAATCAACAAAGAAATCTTCAAAACAGCTCTTAAAAATCAATATTTTGAATACTATTTTCCACTAAGTGTGTATTTTTTCTAAAATATTCAAAAAAGTATTGACATTAAAAGGCTTTTTCCCTATAATTCCCGTCCACAAACAACGTGTACGTTTGTTTGAGGTATGTCTTGTTAGCTCAGCCGGTAGAGCATCTCACTTTTAATGAGGTGGCCGTTGGTTCGAATCCAACACAGGACACCAGTGACCTTAATTTTTAATGATGAGTTTTCAATGATTAATTGAACATTTAAAATTAAAAATTCAGCCTTCAACAAGGCCCCATCATCTAATGGTTAGGATTCAAGGTTTTCATCCTTGCCATAGGGGTTCGAATCCCCTTGGGGTCACCAACTACATATGTATTTAATCCCCTATTTTACGATACTTTATCATTTAAGTTTTCTTTGGGTCACCCTTTGGGTCATCTTTTTGTATTGAATTCATATGCCATCTTAGACATTCAAAGACATCTGAAAATACATTCACGCTGTTTTTCCGATATCATCATTAACACATATAGGTCACTGGTTCGAATCCAGTATCCGGAGCCATTATTCCTATAGGCTCCTATATTACGACACTTCAAGCACTATCTATTTTTAACTGGCAACCTATTACAGCTCTTTTACGACCAAAGCCACTTCCAAATCAAGTAAACAACTACTCCTACGGCTATTAAATATTCCATTAGAATCTCTTAAAGCACTTCACCATACTCTTCCTGGTCAAGTACAGTATCATAAAGTCCGACATCTTCACCCTCATGTTTATTAATACCAATATATTCCAAGCTTGCATCTTCGTAGCGTTTAAATTTATATACTGCATCATTCATCAAAGCACTATTGAACACACCTAAACTTACAAGAAGCTCAAAGTCTTTAACATCTAGTCCTGTGACCTTATTAAATAGTCCAGGTTCTAACTGAGTGATTACATCTTTCAGACTACGTTCTCTATAATCAGTCAAGTACATAAATACAGGTACTCTTGTAGCAAATTTAATTAGCTTCTCTTGTATTTGCTTTCTTAAACTCTTTTGCTCTTTTTCATCATCTGTGAGTTCTTTTTTCTCTTTTTTACTTAGTTCTCTATCATTTGCTTCTTTCTTCGTTTTCTTCACAGCTTCTGACTTGTTGATGATAGTCTCTAGGTCTTGATTTAGAGTTCTAAATCCTTCTATGCTCATAAGTGCATTTAATGCTCTCTCATCATCCATCAACCTTGCTAATGTTTCGTTATCTACATTAACAAGTAATGCACTTTCCCATCTTCTAGCAAGTAAGGTTGCTGTTGTACCACTCATAGAGATGTCAAGTACGCCACGTGCATCTATCTGTTTCATAGAGCTACCATCATAAGCGAGTATTGGCAAGAAGTGTATAAACTCTTCTACTTTCTTTTCAGGATTTGATTCACTCATATTCAAACGACAGCTATAATCGGCTACTTGGCTCAATGCTCTATTTGGTGCAAAGTCAAATACATAACATTCATTCTTTATAATTTCTGTAGCATTTGGCGATAGTCCATCAGGGTTCTTCACTGTCCATGGTGTTTGAACTCTAAATGCTGCTTGAAAATATGTTTCAGGACTTGAAGAGTTTCTAAGCATGAAGATACCTGTCCATGGTTTTACAGATACACCTGTTGTCAGTTTTCCACATGATAGAGTGATAGTCTTCGATTTGAGTGGTTTTTAGATGTTCCCTTATACCAAATAAGATATTAATCTATAAATAACTTTCTAGTAAGATATATTTAGTTATACTAGTGGGATATTTTAGGAGTGAATATGAAATATAAATTATTAAGTT
>JAYEMF010000091.1:7328-12126 GCA_034717975.1 Campylobacterota bacterium | reverse complement strand
AGGTGGTGGCCTGTCTCGGAATCGAACCAAGGACACAGTGATTTTCAGTCACTTGCTCTACCGACTGAGCTAACAGGCCTTTGTTAAGAGGCCGAAATTATAACGGCCAAATCTTGAAAATTAGCTTAACATAGATACAAATTCTTTAAAATTCTCTCCGCGCTCGGCATAGGAACTGAATTGGTCGAGGCTTGCGGCAGCTGGTGAGAGCATGGCAACACTATTATGGGTATGCTTTTTGGCAATCATTTCAACCGCTTTATCTAAGACAGAACAGGCTTGACAGGGGAGATCATAATGCTTTGCCATTTCAGTAAGCCGCTCTTCGTTGCTGCCGATGGTATAGATGATGAGATCGTAATCTTTCATGGCATCAAAAAGAGGGGAGAGTTCTACGCCTTTATCGTCGCCGCCAAGGATCAGGTGGATCTTATGTCCGGCATAGGCTTCCAGTGCGGCCAGTGTCGCATCAATATTGGTTGCTTTGGTGTCGTTGACCCAGAGACGGCCCTGTGCATCTTTGAAGGCTTCCTGGCGGTGGGGGTCAAGGGTAAAGGTGTTGATGCGTTCATAATCGATGCGATCATAGAGAATTTTGTCAACACCCATGGCAAGGATGGCGTCGAGCAGAAAACCGCCTTTAAAGTCGACTTTTTCTGTATCGATGTCGAAGTATTTGGCGAGATCATAAGCGTTGTCATACCCGATGAGAAAACCTGCTGTTTTACGATTGATGAAGTGGTTTGGCAGGATGATCGCTTCGCCTTCTCTCATGGTTTGCAGCGGCTTGAGTTTGGCGTCGATGTAGGCATCCATATCTCCATGCCAGCTGAGATGATCGGGTGAAATCGGCAAGAGGGCATAAATGTCCGGTTTGGCAGAGTGTGTGTAGTGAAGGGTAAAGGAGCTTGTTTCCAAAATCCAGATAGGTGCGTCTTTGTCCAAGGCTGCCAAAGGGGTCCCGATGTTCCCTCCGGCCAGGGCACCTTTGTCTTCAAGCAGATGCGCCATCATCTGTGTAGTCGTCGTCTTGCCGTTGGTGCCGCTGATCCAGATATTGAACGGCAGAGGTGCAGTCGCAAATGGAGAATCAGTGGATAAAAAGAGATCATATTCGCTGATAAGATGATTGGCAGCTTTGATCAGTGGGTGATGTGGAGGCATACCCGGAGAAGGAATCTCAAGGGTGGAGTAGCGCGGATCAAATTCACTTGACGGTTTGAGGTGGTTGCCGAATTTGTCGGTAAAGGGCTTATGGACATTGTCGTCATAAAAGGTGGAAGGTCCAAGTAGTCTGGCAATAGCCTGTGTCGTTTTGCCGTAGCCGAAGAGGGTGGGATTGCGCTCCATCTATCTGATCTTCAGGGTAATCAGTGCCAGTAGGTTTGAGAGCATGGCAATGATCCAGAAACGGACGATAATTTTGTTCTCCGCCCAGTTCTTCATCTCGAAATGGTGGTGGATCGGCGCCATGAGGAAAATGCGTTTTTGACGCAGCTTGAAACTTCCTACCTGCAAGATCACCGAAACCGTTTCAATAACAAAGATCAGCCCGATGAGCATAAGCATAATCTCATTTTTACTGATAATCCCCATATAGCCGATGAAGGCACCCAGTGTCAGTGAACCGCTGTCTCCCATAAAGACTTCAGCAGGATGCGCATTAAACCATAAAAATCCGGCAAGTGAGCCGATCAGGGCACTGGCGATAATAGTCACTTCACCGACAGGGAAGTTCGGCATCAGCAAGTAGGCACTGATGACGGCATTACCGGTAATGTAGACAAAGATACTCAGCGATGAGAGCGCAGCGATCGAAGGAACGGTAGCAAGACCGTCAAGGCCATCGGTGAGATTGACGGCATTGGAGACACCAACCAGGATAATGCCCCAGAACAGCATCGAGACGTAACTCATGTCAAAAATCGGAGCTTTGACAAAAGGGAGATAAAAGTCGGTGTTGAAACCGGCAAAAAAGTAGAGAAATGCTACGATGATCCCGGCAGCCAACAGTTGCAAGGCAAATTTTGCCCGGGCACTCAACCCGGCCAGGTTCTCGTTTTTATGAACTTTTGCCCAGTCGTCCTTTAGTCCAATCAGCGAGAAAAAGATGAGTGTCATGAGCGCACCAACGACATAAAAGTTGTTGAGTTTTGCTGTCAACAGTGATGCGATAATAGTGGATCCGATAAAAACGATACCACCCATCGTCGGGGTTTTGGCTTTTTCTTTATGGCTGTCCGGTGCCCACTCATTTATAGGTTGATGTCGATCTGAACGCTGTGCCCATCTTATGAACTTTGGCATTAAGTAGAGTGTCAACAGCAGGGCGATAAAAAAGGCGAACCCGGCACGTACTGAAATATAGAAGAAGAGGTTGATGTCAAAAAGGTTGTAAAGTGCATACAGCATAAAGGCGTGCCCTGACGTTTAATGTGATTTGTTTATCAGTATAACAGCGTCATTTTAATATAATTGCACCAAATTTATGTTTAAAAATGTTGTTAAAACCAACACAAACATCGTAAAGGAAAAGCATATTGAGTAAAAAAGCGATTCTTATTATTACTGACGGTATAGGTTATTCTGCAAAGACAGAGTATAACGCTTTTTATAATGCGAAAAAACCGACCTACGACAGACTTTTTAAAGAAGTCCCCCACTCGCTGATCGATACATTTGGTTTAAGTGTAGGGCTTCCCAAAGGCCAGATGGGGAACTCTGAAGTGGGGCATATGACCATCGGAAGCGGACGGGTACTTTATCAGGATCTGGTAAAGATCTCGCTCGCACTTCAGGAACATACATTGGCTTCGAACCCTGAGCTGGTCAAACTGCTTGGTTCAAGCAAACGTCTTCATCTTGTCGGACTGATGAGTGATGGCGGAGTGCATTCACACATCGACCATATGCTGGGACTCGCCGATATCGCTGCAGAAGCCGGTAAAGAGGTGTGGCTGCATCTCATTACCGATGGCCGAGATGTTTCACCGACATCGGCTAAACTCTACTTGCACCAGGTTCAGGCACATCTTGGTAGCCAGATTAAAATTGCGACCATTGGAGGACGTTTCTACTCAATGGACCGTGATAATCGCTGGGAGCGTGTCGAGAAGGGGTACAGTGCAATTGTCAAGGCTACACCGCGGAGTGACAATTCGCCAAGTGATTACATCGAGAACTCTTACGCCAATGATGAAACCGATGAGTTTTTGGTACCGACAGCCTTTGAAGGTTATGATGGATTTAAACCAAACGATGCTGTGTTGACCTTCAACTTCAGAAGTGATCGTATGCGCGAGATGGTTACCGCGATCGGCAGTGAAAGTTTTGACGGCTTTGAACGTGAGTATATTCCGGTCAATTTGGCAACCATGACAGAGTATGACAAAAGTTTTACCTATCCTGTTCTTTTTAGAAAAGAGGCACCGAAAAATACACTGGCGGAAGTGATCAGTGGCCATGGACTGCGTCAATTGCATACGGCAGAGACGGAAAAGTATGCGCATGTCACCTTCTTTTTAAATGGTGGCATCGATGAGCCCTATACCAATGAGACCCGTGTATTGATTCCGAGTCCGGATGTCAAGACTTACGATATGCAGCCGAAGATGAGTGCTACGGAAGTCGGTGATGCGGTATTGACAGGGATTGATGAGGGGAATGATTTTATCGTCGTTAATTTTGCCAATGGCGATATGGTCGGTCATACCGGTGTCTTTGAAGCGGCGATTGAAGCGGTTGAAACCGTCGATCATGAACTGGAACGTATAATCGAACGTGCCAAGGCGAATGATTATGCGGTGGTTCTTACATCTGATCATGGCAACTGTGAAGAGATGAGAGATGCGCAGGGAAATGTCCTGACTAACCACACGGTTGGAAAAGTGTGGTGTTTCGTCATCGCTGATGGTGTCACGAAAGTTGAAGCCGGCGGCTTGAATAACATCGCTCCGACGGTGTTGAACCTGATGGGTATCGAGCGTCCCGAAGAGATGGACCATAGTCTGATCTGATCTCTGGAGAAATATTTGAGTATCAACATAAAGGAAAATGATGAAGTTTAGCGGAAAAAATGTTTTAGTAACAGGTTCAAGTCGTGGGATAGGTGCAGAGATCGCCAAAACACTTGGTGCATTTGGGCTAAAAGTGTGGGTTAACTATCGTAGCGGTGCAGAGGCTGCCGAAGCGGTCAAAGAGGCGATTGTGTCAGCTGGCGGAGAAGCAGAAGTGATTGGCTTCGATGTGAGTGACGAAGCGGCTTTTATGGATGGCATCAAGACGATTGTCGCTGCCGATGGTGAGTTCTCGTACCTGGTCAACAATGCCGGGATTACCAACGATAAGCTGGCAATGCGTATGAAAACAGATGATTTTATGTCTGTCATCAATGCAAACCTGACATCGACATTCATCGGTTGTCGTGAAGCGATGAAGGCAATGCGCAAGAAAAAATTCGGCTCGGTTGTCAACATCGCTTCCATCGTAGGTGAAACCGGTAATGCCGGACAGACAAACTATGCGGCTTCAAAGGGCGGTACGATAGCCATGACCAAAAGTTTTGCAATCGAAGCGGCAAGCAGCGGTTTGCGTTATAACACAATCACACCGGGCTTTATTGCTACAGATATGACTGATGAACTCAGTGATGAGATCAAAGAGAGTTTTACATCCAAGATCCCGATGAACCGTTTTGGTGATGCAAAAGAAGTGGCAGAGGCAACGGCATTTTTGCTAAGTGATCACGCCAGCTACATTACGGGTGAAACGCTTAAAGTCAATGGCGGTATGTTTATGT
>JAYEMF010000091.1:0-7228 GCA_034717975.1 Campylobacterota bacterium | reverse complement strand
TCCAAGATCCCGATGAACCGTTTTGGTGATGCAAAAGAAGTGGCAGAGGCAACGGCATTTTTGCTAAGTGATCACGCCAGCTACATTACGGGTGAAACGCTTAAAGTCAATGGCGGTATGTTTATGTGAGACCCGTTAAGAAAAAGCCAATTTCTTGGCTTTTTTAGGGTCGAAACCAGAGTCGATCTCTGAAGGAGCGACGGCGGAGTCAATTTAAATATTTACGCTTTGCAGATTACATATAAACCATCCTATTTCTACGCATAAATAATCCCTCTCTTTTTATGAGCCAGGCTCATCTTTTTTAAGTAAACTATGCTATAATTTCCCGATTTTATTCTTAAATACAGGAGCTATAATGGCACTAATCGATGACATTAAAGAGGTAGTAGTTGAACAGTTGAGCGTTAACGCAGATGAAGTAAAAGAAGATGCAAAATTCGTTGAAGATCTTGGTGCTGACAGCCTTGATGTTGTTGAATTAGTAATGGCTCTTGAAGAGAAATTTGATATCGAGATTCCTGACGACGAAGCAGAAAAGATTCAGACTGTTAAAGACGTTATTACCTACATCGAAAGCAAGTAATTATTTGGGGCATAAGCCCCGGTAATGCTTTCAGTGATCTGTTTATTAAAATAGATCACTGAGAACATCACGAATCAGGAGACTATGTGAGAAGAGTTGTTGTAACCGGACTGGGAATGATCAATGCAGTCGGCCATGATAAAGAGAGTGCTTTTAAAGCAATCTGTGATGGCGTTTGCGGAATTGGCGAGATCACTATTTTCGATACTGAAGGGCATAGTGCCAGAATTGCCGGAGAAGTGAAAGATTTTGATCCGGCTACAGTGATGGCACCAAAAGAGGTCAAAAAAGCGGACCGTTTTATCCACCTTGGATTAAAAGCAGCGCAAGAGGCTATGGCAGATGCCAACCTTCCGGCCGAGATGGATATGGAACGTTTTGGTATCAGTGCAGCATCAGGGATTGGTGGTCTTCCGGCTATTGAGAAGAACTCGATTATTCTAGAGACACGCGGTCCTCGCCGTATATCGCCATTTTTTATTCCATCTGCTTTGGTCAACATGCTTGGCGGTTTTGTAACGATCGCGCATAATCTTAAAGGACCAAACCTCTCTTGTGTGACAGCCTGTGCCGCAGGAACACATGCTATTGCCGAGGCCGCAAAGACAATTATCTGTAACGGTGCTGAGCAGATGCTGGTCGTTGCAGCAGAATCTGCGGTAACGGGTGTCGGTGTTGGTGGTTTTGCATCCATGAAAGCGCTTTCCACGCGTAATGATGACCCTCAGCACGCTTCCCGTCCATTTGATGCAGACCGTGACGGTTTTGTTATGGGTGAAGGTGCAGCAGCACTTGTCCTTGAAGAGTATGAAAGTGCTAAAGAGCGCGGGGCAACGATCTATGCTGAACTGATCGGCTTTGGTGAAAGCGGTGATGCCAATCACATTACCACACCAAGCATGGACGGCCCGCTTCGTGCCATGAAAGCGGCTTACAGCATGGCCGGCAGTCCAAAAATCGACTATGTCAATGCGCATGGAACCAGTACGCCTGTGAATGATAAAAATGAAACAGCAGCTGTCAAAGAGCTCTTTGGGGGCAAAGAGAACTGTCCTCCGATGAGTTCGATCAAAGGCCAAACGGGTCACTGCCTCGGTGCTGCCGGAGGTATTGAAGCAGTCGCATCTATTTTGGCAATGCGTGATGGAATTATCCCCCCAACCATCAACTATGAAACACCGGATGAAAACTGTGATCTTGACATCGTACCAAATGAAGCACGTAAAGCAGACCTGAACGTAGTTATGAGTAACTCGTTCGGATTTGGTGGAACTAACGGCGTCGTTATCTTTAAAAAAGTTTAATCCGCGAAGGAGCGTATGTGGCAACCTATCTAGATTTTGAACAGAAGATAAAACAGATTCAGGAAGATGTTATTTCTGCTGAAGTCCGCCATGACGAACACGCTGCCGAGATTCTTAAAACAGAGCTGGAGAAAGAGGTCAGCAAGACCTATAAAAACCTCTCCCCTTATCAGGAACTTCAACTCGCGCGTCACCTTGACCGTCCCTATGCACTTGACTATATCAATCTGATGATGACCGATAAGTATGAGATACATGGTGATCGTCATTTCCGTGACGATGCAGCTATTCTCTGTTATCTTGGGTACATCGGCGATGAGCGTGTAATGGTGATTGGCGAACAGAAGGGACGCGGTACGAAGAACAAGATCAAGCGTAACTTCGGGATGCCGCATCCTGAAGGTTACCGCAAAGCACTTCGGGCTGCTAAAATGGCAGAGAAATTCGGTATTCCTCTTCTGATGCTTATCGATACTCCGGGTGCTTACCCGGGTATTGGGGCGGAAGAGCGTAATCAGAGTGAGGCGATTGCCCGTAACCTGCTTGACCTGGCTAACCTGAAAACACTTACTGTATCTATTGTTATCGGCGAAGGCGGGAGCGGTGGAGCACTGGCTATCGGTGTTGCTGATAGATTTGCGATGATGCGTTACTCTGTCTTTAGTGTTATCTCGCCGGAAGGGTGTGCAGCTATTTTATGGAACGATCCTAAAAAAGTCGAGGCTGCCACGAAAGCGTTGAAGATTACGAGTGCAGACCTCAAGGGGCTTGAACTTATTGACGATGTGATCGATGAACCGCTCATCGGTGCGCACCGTGATAAAGAGGGAGCAGCCAGAGCCATCAGTGACTATTTTCTGGAAAACATACGATCACTCCGTGAACTTTCTGAGGGTGAACGTATGAATCAGCGCTACGATAAACTCACCCAAGTAGGTGCTTTCGCGGAAGAGTAAGTAGTAAACCTACTCTTTGCTACCCTCTTTTGCCGGATCAAACTTCGGACGTCTTAACCGCTTTGCCTCTTTCGAAAACCTGATCAACTCTTCTGTCGTTCTAATCTCATCAGGAATATATTGCAGTGTCCGCTTAAAGAGCTTGGCTGTAGTTATCGCATCGGAGAGTGCGCGATGGTGAGTGGCTTCTTTATAGAGTTCAAGCTGTTCGTTGAGATAAGCCAGACCGTAACGGTAAGATGAGATGGTGCGTTCAGTCAGATCGATGGTGCAGAGTGATCGGTTCATCAATCCATGAAGACTGACTTTCTCCATCATTGCAGAGATAAATGAGTAATCAAACTTGACATCATGGGCGACAAAAATGTCATTTCCCAGAAATTCTCTAAACTCACCCAACACGCTCTTAAGTGAAGGGGCCTCCTGAGTGTCCTCCGCAGTAATACCGGTGATCTGGGCAATGTGTGGGGAGATACTGTCGCACTTCACAAGCGACTCATAGCGATCAACAATACTACCGTTTAGTACTTTAACGGCACCCAGTTCGATGATCTGATGTTTTTGCGGTTTGGAGCCGTTGGTCTCTATATCGACAATACAGAAGGTGGCATCATTGATAGGGAGGTCGATGGTGCTAAACCAGTAGCGGCCATCTTTGAGTGTTAGGTCAAGTCCCTGTGCCCGTACAAGCTCAATGGCCAGATCAGCGCTCTCACCCATGAACTGCTGCAGTTCATAGGGGGTCACTCCTGTCTTGGTCAGCTGTTTGACCAGTTTTGGGGTCAACTGCATATGGAGGACGCATTGGCGATAAAGGCACGTACTTTTTCAGGGTCTTTAATCCCTTTGGAAGCTTCAACACCGCTGCTGACATCCACACCATAAAATCCATACGAGGAGAGAGTTCCTACGTTTTCTGGATCGAGTCCACCTGCAAGAATGATCTTGGAACAATCCACTTCGTCAAACCATTCGATGTTCAACCGTTTGCCTGCTCCGCCATAACTTTCACAATAAGCGTCGACCAGACGATACTCATCACCATAGCATTGAAGATCATCAGGAGACTGGGCGCGGATCACACGAAGATAGGGAACGTCAAGTCGATCAAGAAGCTCCTGACCCGCATCGAAGTGGATCTGGGCCAACGTAGCACCTGATTGTCTGCATAGTGCATTGATCGTTTCTGCACCTTCATTGACAAAGAGGGCGACTTTTTCGATAAATGGAGGAAGTTTGGCAATGATCTCAGCCGCATCTTCCGGTCTGATATAGCGGGGAGATGGTTCATAAAAGACAAAACCGAGTGCATCAGCACCGGCATCAATTGCCTGCATGGCATCGTCGAAGGAGGTGATACCGCAGATCTTCGTTCGCATCTTAGACTTTTAGACTTTCGATCGCTTCATTTAAAGAGGCGTGCTTAAAGACATAGCTTCCGGCGACGCAGACATCGACACCGGCATCACGAAGCTCTTCGATATTTTTGTCATTGACACCGCCATCAATCTCTATGAGACAGTCGGGGTTGATCTGATCCCGTAGTTTTTTCAACCGTTTTATCTTGTCGATGGCTGTCGGTATAAAACTCTGACCGCCAAAGCCCGGATTGACACTCATCACCAGGACCATATCAAGATCGGGAAGCAGGTATTCGATAAACTCAGGCGGGGTATGAGGGGTGAGAACAATGGCCGGTTTAATCCCTAGAGAACGGATCTTCTGGATCAGACGGTGTGGATGCTTCTCCTCTTCAATATGAAAAGAGATATATTCAGGTTTAAGCGGGGCGAAGAGCTCTACAAAAAAGGTGTTGTTCTGTACCATCAGATGGATATCGAGCGGTTTGGTGGCAGCTTTGGCAATGGCAGAGACAACAACCGGTCCGATAGTCATATTTGGCACAAAATGGCCATCCATTACATCGACATGCACAAGATCACATCTGGCATCGCAAATTGCTTGGACATCGCGTGCGAGGTTGCCGAAATCGGCAGAGAGTACGCTGGGAGCTACTAACATTAAAGGCCTTGAAATTTTTTTTGTATTCTAGCTTTATCGGGTTAAAAAGAAGATGAACTTATCTTCATCGAACTTGAGATCGACCTGGACTCCGCGTTTGTCCTGTACTACTTCGAATAGATCATCAACACTCTGGTAGGTTCGCGGCAGGGTAATATCGACACTGATCTTATACTCGCTGAGCAGCGCTTTGACACGACCGCCGATAATATTGACGAATTCAGCCATGGCATCGAGGATAGCCTCATCATCTTCAGCTTCTTCACCGATCAGGATCTCACAGGTTTTTTTCGCGATAGCCTGGGGAAAAACGAGGATGACCATCCCGTCAAGATCACCATAAAAACCGATCGAGCTGGCTACCTGATTTTCCTTGTTCGCGAGTGTCAGCGGCTGAACGCTGGCTGCCTCTTTGGTTGCTTTGGCATTGGTCATCATCTCAATGGTATTGACCGTAGCATCGATGAAACGCGGCAACTCATTGACTATGACTTTATTGAGAGAGCGTTTGCTTTTGATCGCAGCGGCACTGCTTGCTCCAAGCTCTGCGAGAAGCTCCTTGTCTTTAAGGATGTCATCCATCTGTTCAAAGAACATGATCCCTGCATCTTCAAGATCATTTTTAAAAGATTCGGGTGTCTTCTCAAAGGTAAGCCCGACAAAGCAGATAGTGGCATTATACTCCGCCGCCGATGCGGAAAGACGCGCAAAAAAGTTCAGGGCATGAATGTTCATGGAGATGACTTTGTAGGCATCGAAGATAAAGAGACGGAAGCCGACATTAAGTGAGTTGTTATGGTAGGAGATGTTAAAGTTATCAGTTATTTCAGCATCGAGAAAGTTACTGACGGTATAGATAATGGCGTTTCCGGTAACACGTGTGGCCACTTTCTGTCCAATCATACCCAGATAAGTTTCATCGACAATGACATCAAAGGCATCTTTGTTCTGCTTTTTTTCATTGAACTCACTCTGGCTTTGGGCAACGATCGCATTATGACCATAGTCAAACAGCTCGATAGCCATAGCAGAACGCTGTGAGGGGTCTTCATGATAGAGGAGGACGGTCTTTTTTCCCTCTTTGTTGCTGGAGGCAAAGAGTTCAGCGATCTTTTGCGTGCGAAAGAGTGAAAAATTGAGATTATTGCCATAAAACTTCAAGATCGCCTGGTACTTTTTACTGTCGTAGTCACAAAATCCGACGACAATATGCATCTTGCTGCGAAGTCCGGTGAGTGCCTTGACGAAGATGTCAAGGCCATTTCGGTTGAAGAAGATCACTTTTTTAAGTGAGATCAGGACCATGTCGACATTGAGATTTTCAGTGGCATGCAGATCATCGAGCGTCAGAAAAGTCGGAGCATTGTTACCGTCGATAAAACCCTGTGGATGGAAAATACCGATACGCTTGCTTACCGTCGCTCTCATTCAATCTCCATCAATGCCATAAACGGTTCATAGATATCAGCAACATACTCCACCTGAAAATCGATAAAGTCGTTTAGACCCGCTTCGATAGAAGTGCTGTTGGAAAGTTCATAAAAGAGAAGCAGGTGCATCCATTGTCCTAAACTGTCTATGGCCGGGTCCTCGTCTGGATGGAGTCCTGAAGCGGAATGGATAATGTTGATGACAACTGGCGGCATCTCCCAGGTGAGAGCAATTGTTTCACAGATTTCAAAAAGGTCTTTACCGCTGAGGCGTTTGAGAATAGTGTTGTAATCGAGCGACGAAGTCGTACGAAGGAGATTGACTTCGTCCTGTTTACTTTTAAAGAGTGCTTCGCAGATGATGATACTCGCCGGAAGCAGGGTGATCGCACTTTCAATATCTTTGTTATCGATAGATAAATGGGTTAGAATTTTATGCCACTTTCGACTCAGATGAGCCTGGAGGTCCTGAAAAGAGACAGCATCGAGGTGAAAGAGTTCCCATTTGGAAGGACTGAGCAGTGAAAGCATGTAATTATAGAGAACCTGCTGCGCACCATTGATGCCAAGAATGCCAAAGATCTGATGGATATCGGATACTTCGGTTCTAAAGCCATAAATGGGACGGTTAACCAGTTTTTTTAGATAGGCCTGAAGTGCCATGTCTCCTTCAGCTTCGGATGCCGCTTTGGTTAGCTCGCCTTCGTTGACAAAAGATAGCGTCTGTTTTAAAATTGCCGGTGAGGGAGGGATGCGTTCTATGTAGTGCTGGACATCTTCTTCTGTGATCACGCATTGCTCACTTTAGGGCACCTCTAAAAACCCTGGATATCATCAGCGTTACATACATTTTCGTGATCAAGGCAGGTTCTTGTCAGCGTAGCAGGGCTACGGTGGCAAGGTTCTAACGCAGACTCACGGACATGTATG
>JAYEMF010000090.1:0-12572 GCA_034717975.1 Campylobacterota bacterium | reverse complement strand
TTTCCCTATCAATTCAGAGTGCCCATAGCCAGTCATCTGCAAAAATTTTCGATTGGCATAAGTGATACGTCCCTGCAGATCGGTTTCCGTAATCATACTGCCACCTTCAAAGAAGAGCTCTTTCTCGGTTGCTCTTGGTCGCTGCATCACTACTCCTCATAAATTTTTGAAAAGTCTAGCATTACAATATATGGGAAATATAACATTTTTGGATATTGCCGTTTTTTACATACAATTATTTAAGGCTATCTCTTGACTGGGAGTCTGGTTTGTATGGCCTGGTACTAGATCCCCGGTCAAGCTGAGGGGGAGGAGAGCGTTTGAAACTTGGTTTTGATTTACCGTTTAGCTTCGCCCATCATGTTGTCAATGATGACAAAGAGCTCTTTACTTGCCTTTTCCGCCTGATTGAAGTGCTCTATAACTACGTTGATATCCTGCAGGCAGACACCGGTTTTTACACACTCAAGCGCTGCCGCGGCACTGTCGTGGACAGTAGCGTGCGGCTTGTCGATCTGCGAGTAACTCGACGTATGGGAGAAAAGTCTTCTGCCCTCATCCTGGTACCACCGTCCGAAACGGCAGCTATGGTGGTTTGACAGCTCGATGCCCTTGTTGTTAAAGACGCCGTTGTAGGCGTTGACTTTAAAAAGGATATGGTCCAGTTTTGCCAGCGTGGCAAAGAGTTCATAGGTCGTATGCTGATTGTCTTTTCCTATGACCTCTGAATTGACTATCAGTTTTTGCAGCGTCCCTTTGAACTCATCAAGGTTGGCGCTGGAACCATTCGCTTCGATCTCCAGTCTTTCACTGTCTTCATGCATACTCGAAGCGTTCTGCTTCAGGGTACTGATGTTGATCTCCACCTCTACGGTCGCTTTTTGCGTCCGCTCGGCCAGTTTTCTGACTTCATCGGCAACGACGGCAAACCCGCGTCCATGCTCACCGGCACGGGCAGCTTCAATAGCGGCATTCAGTGCCAATAGGTTTGTCTGGTCCGAGATGTCTTTGATCAGGCCGATCACTTCCGATATGGCGACAACACTGTTGTTCAGGCCCTCGGCATTGCTTCTGAGTTCATTGGCCATCTGTATGATCGATTCGGTGTTGAAGATATTGTCCACATTCTCTTCGACTTCCGTGATGATCTTGGCCCCTTCGCTGTTTAAGGCATTGATCTCCTCTTGCTTCTCCATATTGCCCTCTATCTCGTTTTGGACAAATTTTATATTGTCGATACAGCCATCGGTAAGATTCTGCGTCAACGCATTTTTCAGCTTGTTCTCTTCGACAATATCTTCTACCTTCTCCTTCTCTGCGGCATAGCTGCTGTTTTCATCTTTTAACTGATGGATCTCATGCTCTAAAGATTCTATTTTTCTCTTTAGTTCCTGATTCTCTGATTGAAGTGCTTTACCGTTTTGACCAAACATTAAAAACCTTTAAATATTGTTCTGTATCTTGAAGTTCTGCCGTGTTGAGACAGGTCATCAATATGATCGTCCCATCAGTGACAAGAACTTCCAATGTCATATCAGCCGTAGCCAAATCCTTGTTCAAGTCATCCACTGATTATAAAGAAAAAGAGTGGTGAAACTATGCAGAAAAACAGGCCAAGCCCAAGGGCACCTCTAAGTTGGTTTCCGAAACTGTTGACTACAACTCTTCCGAAGGGCGTTTAATGTAGTAACCCTGGGCATAACCGATACCCAACGCTTTTCCTGCATTTAAGATCTCTTCGCTTTCAACACCGGACAAAACAGTTTTTATATCTGTATCGATCACATAATTAAACAGCGAAGAGACAATAGCTTTCAGATGTGGGTCGGAGAGGGATTTCTGTATCAGTATCTGGTCGATCTTGAGATAATCGGGTTGCAGGATAGAGAGTATTTCAATATTGATGTTCCCTTTGCCAAACTCTTTAAGCGCTATTTTGTAGCCCATCTTTTTGAGTCTGAGCAGGCGCTTGACTATCTTGCCATCGGGTTGAAAGGAGTCATAACTGGTGATACCCAGCACCACTCTGCTGTAATCAATCTTATAGTGAACATTGAGATAGGCGAGATACTCTTCGAGTGCATTGTCTTTCCATTCCGAATCGGTAATATTGATATGGAACGGAAACGTGGTTTTACTGAATTTTTCAAAACTTTTTTTGAAAACAATTTCCGAGATATCTTCCAGTATTCCGGCTTTTTCACTTAGATCAATAAAGAATTTCGGCAAAATATACTCTTCGCCCTGTTTAATCCTGGCAAATACCTCGTAGGCACTTACTTCCATTGTATCTATCGCTGCAATAGGCTGAAAAACCGGTACGATCGTCTCCTGCTTTACCGCTTCAAGCGTCGTACCGAGCCAGCTGAGCGCACTACGCTGTTGGGCATCTTCCAGATCAACGTCCATCTTGACTACAAACGTACTTTTACTGTCGTTTCTGATAGACTCAGCGATAGAGCTGATATGTTCCAGAAATGCTTTCTTTTTGTTGATAATGCTTCGATCGGGTTTGATAGATATTACACCGTAAGAGAGGGTGATATAGAGGATTGCATCATCAACCGGGACCGTCAATACACTGTTGTTCTCTGAAAAACTCTGCAAAGAGTGCAGCATCCGCTCCATATAGCTTTTTTCTACACTGAATGCAAGAGTGTCATCATACAGCTGCAGGCTGTTTTCATCTTCCATCCCAAAATGTGAGAGATGCTCCCGGGCAGCATTGAAGATAGGTACTTTTGTCCTGGTACCAAACTGTTTTACGATGGTATCAAAATTGTCAATAACGGCCAGGCAGATGGCATGGTCGCCATTTTCCAACAGATGGATTATCTTTTCATCACCCCTGTTCAGCAAATTTTTCTGCTCCTCTATCTGCTCCAGGTGGATTGGCATACATACTTTATATAGCAGTTGAAACAGTTTGTCCATCATGACCGGTTTTATTAAAATACCATCTACCTGGAACTCAATAGAATCACGCAGGTTTTCGCTTGTGTTATGTGCCGTCATGACCAGGATATGCTGACTGGGGTTGAGAGTAAGAATTTCGCCTATCAACGTGATGCCGTCTATTCGGGGCATCGTCAGGTCCGTGATCAACAGGTCGAATTTTCTGTTTTGAAACAGTTCGAGGGCTACTTGACCATCTTCTACTGCGACAACTTCCCTGAACAGTAACCTGAAAATAGTCTCATACTGTTCTCTTGTTGTTTGATCGTCTTCTGCATATAAGAGAGAGAGGCCTGAAGCAATACCTTTTAGTTCCTGATGTGTTTTACTCATCCTCATCCCCTTTTCCCATAGTTGAGAGCGTCCTGTTCTTACCACATTTTTTTGCTTTAAGCATCATCTTGTCAGCTTTACAGAGCAGTGACGATACATTGTCACCCGCTTCGTAACTGGCGACACCGACACTGATCGTGACGCTCATGTCGTCAGGCCAAGCGAAAGCGGCAACTACATCCACAAGCTTTTGACCAAGTTTATTGGCTGATTTAAGATTGGTATTGTTGGGAACAATCACGAACTCATCACCACCCCATCGTCCAAAATGGTCACTTTCACGGATATGCTCTTTTACAATAGAAGTGAGTTGCTGCAGTACACTGTCTCCCGTAAGATGTCCATAATTGTCATTGATGCCCTTGAAGTTGTCAATGTCAAAAAAGAGCACCGTAAGCGGATCTCCGTACCGTTTGGACCGCTTGATCAGGTTGGTCAGTTCCAGGGTGAGAACATTTTTATTGGCAATTTTGAGTATGGGGTCAGACTGGCTCTCCCGAAGCAGCCTCAACCGCTCAAGCTCATACCGACTGACATCCTGAAACAGGCCTATCGCATGGGAACGGCCGCATACCGAACTCTCCCATCGCTTAGCCGCAATCCGCATATAGAGGATCTCACTCTTGGCTGTCTTAATGGCCAGTAGTTCATCGATCTCATCCTCTTCAAAAATTCTCTTTTCAAAGATATCCAGGAACAGGGGCCTGTCTTCATCGTATACCATTTTGGCAAACGTTTCATAGCCTATGTGCTGCTCTATCTCAAACAGTTCTGCCGCCTCTTCGGAGAAGCTGATCTTGCGCGTCAGAAGATTGACATCCCAGTACGCCAGGTGAGCAACCTTCTCTGCCTCCTGCAAGCAGGTATTTGTCCGCTCCAGCTGAAACTTCTGCATCACTTCATGACCAATGTGATCAAGCAGTGCAAAGAGTTTATCCCCGTCTATCGGTTTCGTTAAAAACTTGTCTACACCTGCATTGATCGCATCGATCAGCAATTTCGAATCGTTATAGGCGGTCAGCAAAATAAACGGTATAAAAGGCTTTATGCCCTTAATAGCCTGGCATAGCTCGTTACCATCCATATGCGGCATCTGGAAGTCACTTAAAACAGCGTGGATCTGATGCGATTTAAAAAGCTCCAGGGCCTCTTTGCCATCTTTGGCCACATAGAGCTTATCCACTTTATACCTCAATACATTGGAGAGCTGTTTTCTTGTATCGGTATCATCTTCGACATAGAGCAGTGTCAGGTTCAGCAGCGTTGTCTTCATGGCTACCCCCTCCCACAGACCAGGTCAAACCGGCTGCCATTTTCTATTGGGATGTAGCGAAGGTCACCCTTAAAGCTCTTACGCATAATATCCAGGCTCATATAGAGCCCGATTCCGGTTCCTTTGTCCTGTTCTTTCGTAGTGAAGTAAGGGTTAAATATCTTCTCTCTGAAGAGTTCAGGAATACCCCCGGCGTTATCTTTGATGGCAAGTACAGGTGAGTTTCCCTGCATATAGATAGTAATATCAATACGTTTCCCGGGAATGTCCAGTTCTTCAAAGGCATCTCTTGCATTGGAAAGGATATTTAAAATAACCTGCTCAAGAAGGTCCTCATATCCAACGACTGAGATATTTTCATCGGTGGCGCCGATAGAGACCTCTATATTGTTGTTGACCAGCTGTGTTCCCATGATCTGCATAATCACATTGACAGTATGTGCAAGCTTGAAAGGTTTACTCAGCCTGTCTGGTTTGACAAAGTTCATAAAGGTATCGATCGTATGCGACATCTTCTGGCACTGATCCTGGATGAAACGGCTGCTCTCTTCGACTTTTTTCGTATCAAGTTTATCCATACTTGAAAGCAGAGAGAGGCTGATCGCCGATGCACTGAGCGCATTAAGCGGCTGACGCCACTGATGGGCGATCATACTCACCATCTCGCCCATCTGTGCCAGCTTGTTCTGTTGGAAACTATGCTGCTCCTGCTCATGATTCTTGGCGATCTCTTCATCGAGCCGCTCCTGCCACTCGCTGGCAATCATGTTTGTCAGATGTGTCAACGCGAAGACCATATCATTGGCATTGAGCTTTTCGTTATCCTCATCATTCGAAGTGATAAGAGGAGTGTCATTGAGTGCAGTGGATTCACTCAGGGCCAGGATGGTCATCGTCTCATTGAGCAGATAGCTGTCGTGTTGATTGGAGAAGAACTCACCATAAGTATAAAAACCGCCTACGGTACAATGTTTGGCAAACCGTTTCAGTTCAAAAGAGCTGTCACTTTTCAACAGGCGTCTTCTGGCCATACAGGAGTAGACGAAGATCGATTCCGGATGAAACTGTGCTTCGGTATCTCTATATAGCGAGCGGTCCTCTTTCAGGATCATATCGACATCACCGATACCGAAATGGACATACTCGCCTTCAAAAATATCACCGGCAAATATCAGTGAGCCGTCATCGAGCTTTTTTTGACAGGCACGGCCGATTTGTACGCCATTGCGTTCTACGATAAACGGCAGTTCAATGGCGGTTTTAGGTAACCTGTCGGCGATCTGTTTACCCAGGTATTTTTCATAAATGGAAACAGCTGACTCCCCTTCAATCTCAAAAACTCTGTTTCCATCCGCTTTTGTGACGCGCAGCGGCAGCCCTACCGCCTGCCAGCCAAACCGATAGTCATTTTGTACCCGTAACGCTTCCCCTCTTAGCGCTACACCTGCTACTCCATTGGAGAGAATGGTTTTTTGATGACTCACATAGGTGTGCTTGAAACTGGCATTATCACCGGCCATTCCCCCGGCAATAATGTATTTCCCCTCTGCCACACTCTGTACGCCATCAAGCAGTTTTTCCCCGTCAATGGTCAACCCTGTTGAAAAGAGGATCATCGCGCGGACATCGTCACCATCGAGTTCTCTGGCAAGATCACGGCCAAGCGAAAATGAGCTCTCTTCATAGGCAAGTCCACATGAGTCAATCACACTCTTTTCAAAAATACTGCAACTGATGATGATCTCCTGGGTGGTAACCTCATCTGAAATAATCTCGCCATCTGTCGTCGTACCGATAATGTGAGCCTTTGGAAGTTGTTCGGTTAACATTGAAGCGATCTTATCCATCATACTTTTTATGGGAATGCCGCAAAAAAACTGTACCAGGCAGTGTGGTTTTGAAGTCAGTTGATGTTCATTCAGCCAATTTTTCAGCACTTCTTCATTTTGATATTGGTGATTTAATGAGTACATCTACACTCTCCCCTAAATAACAGATTTTCACTCCTGGATGCTTCTTGGCCATAGCTTATACTTTTTTTCATTATATTTCACATCTCTTTCGGACAAGATACGTCTGCTAACGGTATTGTGATCGTAAAACGGGCACCACCCGTCTCTAAATTTTCAGCAGTGACCGTACCATAGAAGTCATGGGTAATCATCTCTTTAACCATATAGAGTCCGATACCGGTTCCCTTACCCTGCTCTTTGGTCGTGAAGTAGGGGTCAAAGACCCTGCCAATAACAGCATCATCGATACCGGCACCGTTGTCACTGACACTGATAACAACCTTCTCTTTATCATGCGATGCTTCAACAGTAATACCCTTTGCTTCTATGCTGCATTCATTGAGTGAATCTCTGGCATTGCCGATCAGGTTAAGCAAAATATGTACAAACTCTTTTTCGTGGCCAAAGATCTCTATATGGTTATCTACCTTTTTATCATACACTATACCCTGGCTCTCCAACTGCGGAGTGGTGATCTTCTCCACCTCGTCAAGTACTGCTTTCAGTCCAAAACAGACTTTTTTTGAATCAGACTTAAAGAAGTTCATAAAATCATTGATAATTTGGGACATCTCCTGTGCTCTTTTCTGGATAAAAGAGCTTACCTCTTCCACATCCTGATCACTGAGGCCATCGAGAGTATGCTTTAAGTTGAGTTTGATAGCAGAGGCACTGATGGCATTGAGCGGCTGGCGCCACTGATGGGCGATCATACTGATCATCTCGCCCATCTGGGCTGAACGTGCCTGCTCAAACATCAACCGGTCTTTTTTTCTGTTCTTTTCACTCTCCTCTTCAATGCGCGTCTGAAGAGTTTGTGTAAGTTGCTCCAAAGAGCTGTTTTTTTCCATACGCAGCATAACGGCCGAAAGTATCAATGCAAACATCTCAAGCGAGTGTTTATCTTCGGATCTCCATCTATGTTCGTTATGACAATCATCGAGCCCGATAAACCCCCACACTCTCTTTTCCATAAAAATCGGTACACAGATAATGCTGAGGATGGATTGGTTCTGAAGCATTGCACGCTCACCCTCCGGAAAGGTTCGCACCATACCCTCGATCATCCTGCCGGATTCAAACTCACTCAGCCAACGGCCATAGCCGCTCTTATAGGGAAGCCGCTGCAGCTCCGGATTGTCGATCTCTGCTTCCGTGCCATTAGAAACCACTTCATAGCACTGCGACAGGCACACCTCTCCTGACTCGGTACTGTTTTGAAAGATGTAGGCACGGTCAACACGAAACGTCTCCACAAAGCGTTTAAGATTAAGCTCAATCACATCAGAGATGTTTTCCGAGACAACAAGCGTTTTAATCGATTCGGCGAGCATCTCGATAATCCTGTTCTTCCGCTCCATTTTCACCTTCGTTTTGGATGAACGCGCAATAAAGATCATTAACAGTATATTGAGAAGTGTCAATAGAGTGGAAAGAAGCCATATGAAATTAATCAGACGAACCATGGTTGTATTTTCCATATATACCATCATGATCGCCGCTGTTTTATCGGAACTGATATTTTCTATGGGATGAAGAAAGACGGAGTAGTGAGTATTATTGACAGCTATCAAGTCAGCATACCCGTTCTCAGAGAGCAGCTTCTGCATACTGTTTTTGGCAAAGTAGTGCTTTATCGATTGAATGTCTGTGCACGAATCATCAATATAACAAAGAGAGATCTTCTCTTGCTGGTATCCGCTTATAAATGACTCTTTATAAATGTTACGGCGTACTTCATCCATCACTTTTTGATCGATGATCTCCTTCTTCTCGTAAAGTTCTATATGGGCCGAGATACCGGCAGCCATATAGCTCAGCAACGACCCCGGTGAAAAAGAGACTTCGACACTTCCAATGTACTTTTTATGCTGATCAAAAAGTGGAAAAACATTACGAAACCCATCGTAAAGGTAACCTATCTCGTAGCCATGAACTGCTTTTTTCTCCTCGATAACACGCCGAATGGACTCACGGATACCCAGCAGGTTGTCACCAAATTTTTCGGGCCGGTGCAGACGTAGAAAACTATCCCCATTGGGAAGATGAAATTGAAACTGACGAATATGGTTGTGTGTCAGCAGCCTGTAACGCTCCTTAAGTATTTCATGTATCTCTTTTCGGATAGCTGCACGCCCCTCTTTGTCTGCAGCATATGCCTGAGAGAACGGGAGAATGATTTCGGGTGTATTCATCATATTGAAAACAAGTTTGGCACTGTTTTCCTGAAAGGAGAGAAGTGATTTATAATGTGATTCAAATCGCTGCTGATCATTTTGCAGGAGCCACTGCTGACGATTGGAATAGATGACATATATCAGTAATAAGATCAGAAGCTGCAAGAGAAAAAAAACTGTAAAGTATTTCTGATGGCGCTGTAACTGGCTCATCATCGCATCATCCTTCTAAAATAGGATCAGGTCGTCCTCTTCGGACTCCATCTCTTTGATCTCCTCGGAGAGCATCAGTTCGATCTGCAAGCAGGCACTGTAGAGCGAACTGTCCAGGTAGTGGATATCTTTTGCACTCTGCTCTATAAAGATAAAGCGGCGCCAGTCGGCCAGGTCAGACTTGATCCCGTCCAGAATGATCAGGGTTTTCCTCATCATTTTCTCATCCAGTTTTTCCCCATCCACCGATGCCACCAGTCCCGCCAAGGAACGGATGGCATAGGCCAGGTCTTCAAACTCGAAGAGCAGACTGATCTCATGGGCATAACGCTCGAGCTGCCCGGACATCTCCCGAAGCCCCTCGACATTGGCATCTTCTTGCAGCATCAGGATCGATTCTGTAAAATCTTTCTCCAGCTCGTCGAGCTCCTGAAGCTCCTGAAGGATCTCGTCATCGAGTTCAGCGACATAATCGGCTGCCATTGTCTTATGCATATGGGAGCGTCGCAGGAGCTCATTCTCCTCTTCATTTATTACCAGCTTCGGTCCCTCATCTGCGGGAATCTCCGGTTCTGCTTCTTCTACCGGCTCAACCTCTTTGAGAACCGGCGGGGCTTCTTTAACTGCCGGTTTCTCTTCCGGTGGCGCCGCTGTTTCAGGCACCGGCTTCTCTGCCGGCTTTCTGCTCTTTCTGTACCGTGTATCGAATACCATCTCTTCAAGTATCTCGCTATAGGCTTTAATCTTGATCTTCTGATACTCTTCCAGCGTAATATCGTTAAAGAAATAGATAAGGCTTGGCGTATCATTTTCATCGATGGTGATCTCTTTGCGTACGACACGGTAAATCTTTCGTCCCTGCCTTTTTGAGATGGAGACACGGTTTTTTGCCGGATCTTCATCAGTATACAGATCGAGCGCACCCATGAAATCCACTCTCTGATCAAAAAGCGTTTCCAATGCCACCGCATCGCCAAGGAACTGTTCAGACAACTCTGCATCAAAGAGCGAGCAGAAAGCATCGTTGACATAGCGCACTTTACCCTTCGTATAGACAATGCAGGGGCTCTGATAGCTATTGGTGATCTGTTCGACAATGTTTTCAGACATACGGTTGATCCGCTCCTGCCTGATACGAATCTCCAGTTCTTTCGCCTTTCGCCGGTCATCGATCATTTTGGCAACAGTGAAAAAGACCTCCTTGGCGCGCTCCTGTTCGATCGGTTTGAGCAGGTATTTATCTACCTTCAGATCGATCGAGCGGATAAAATAGTCCTGATCACTGAAGGCAGTCGTAATGATAACGGGCATATCCGGATAGAGCCGCTTACTCTGTTCAACCAGTTCAAGACCGTTCATCCGCGGCATCTGGATATCGGTAATAAGCAGATCGAATGCATGTTTTCCAAGCTTTTCAACGCCCTCGACGCCGTCAACCGCCGTGTGCACCTCTTTAAAAAAAAGGTTTAGAATCTCAAGCATATTGATGCGGATATCCTCTTCGTCTTCAACATACAGTACAACCAGTTCTTCTGTCAGTTCTTTGATCTCTTGCAACCCTTGTATGGCACTCATAACTCTTCTCCTTCAATCTCGGCGGATGGTTCGGCAAAGTAGAACCCTTGCGAGTAGTCAATACCCAGTTCAACAACCTTCTGCAGCACCGCCTCACTGTGTACATACTCAGCAACCACTTTTGCTCCGATACTCTTTGAAAAATCCGTGATCGTCTTCGCCACTCGATAGCTGTTGAGATCCTGATCGATCTGCTTGATGAAACTTCCGTCGATCTTGATGTAGTCGACTTTCAGACGGTGGACCCGCTCAAAGTTGGAGTTTTGGGCACCGAAATCATCTATGGCCAGCTGAAAACCGCGCGCTTTGAAGGCCGAAAGCTGATCAAAGCTTTTCTCTGCTCCATGGGCACTGAGACCTTCGAGCACTTCAAGTACTACACGGGAGGGGTCGATACCGTACCTGACAATGTTCTCTTCGAGAAAGGCATCGAGATAGCTGTCATTGAGGTCATGTTCACTGATATTGATGGAGAACTCTTCTGTTCTGTTTTTAAAGTACTCAAAACTCTTTTCGATCATAAGACGTGTTATCTCGGGCAATACCCCTGTAAGTTCTGCCGTCTCTATAAAAAAACCGGGAGTAAGGACTTTGCCATCATGAATGATTCGTGCCAGGCACTCATATTTTTCTACTCTTCTGGTCTGGTTGTTGATAATGGGCTGAAAATAGGGAACCACCATACGTTTTTCCAGTGCATCAATGAGTATATGCATCGACTGCTGTATCTCTTTTTGACGACGTTCCAGGCCAGAGTCATGACGATAGACACCGATACGGTTTTTTCCAATTGCTCGCGCTTCCTTAAAGGCGATATGTACATCTTTGAGAAGATCTTTTTCCCCCTCGGCAAGGACAACGGTCGCTGTAAACTTTACGGTGATCGCTTCATGCGTAATCGGCTTCTGTGAGATCAGATGCTGAAGTTCTCTCGCATAGGCTTCGGCTTCACCAAGTTTGACAGTCGTAAACAGAAATGCGAACTCGTCATGTCCCAGCCTGAAGAGTGTAGCAGACGGATGGAGGTGTGCTTTTAGAAAATGGGCAATCTTCTGCATAATAAGATCGCCATTGCCATAGCCGTATGTCGCATTGATATTGTCAAAATTATCGATGTTTAACAGCATCAATACTTTTACTCCGTACTTCTCAAGCTTCATCGTCAGCATTTTACGGTTATAGAGGCCTGTGAGATCATCTGTCACCGCCTGTTGCATCAGCTCCTGTGTCTTGCTGGTCACTTCGCGCTCAAGCTCATTCTGATAATGTTGATGAAGCTTCTCATTATGAATGGCCGTAGCCACTTTCTTTATCACCCCTTCAAACTGCTCCATCTCGACCGGCTTCAAAATGAAGTTGTCTACACCCGCACGGATAGCCGAGAGAAGATAATCCCCACTGTCGTGAGCGGAGACGATCACCACTTTTTGCAGAGGATTGAGTGATTTGATTTTTTGCGTCAGCTCGATTCCGCTCATGCACGGCATATTGATGTCGGTGATCACCAGGTCAAAATCACTTTTCTGGTAACACTCCCACCCCTCACACCCATCCTCGGCAACCGTAAGCGTACCAAAGAACATTTCCAAAATCACACTTATCTGTTCTCTTGAAGCGGGGTCATCTTCGACATACAGAAGAGTTAACGTCTTTGTTTTTTCTTTGAGTTCTGCTATCTGATTCAAGCCCGTTCTCCTTTCTCTATAGCTGTTGGTACTTTTACTGGAATTTATTACCATAGTATAGAGAGAAAGAATGGAGAAAAAATGCAGAAAACGGTATACGGGCACCTCTAAAAACCCTGGATATCATCAGAGGGCAAAGAAGGTGCAAGATTTCGTTTTAAAATCTTGAAGGACTACCCATAGGTAAATGTGCGAAGCCTGCCCTTGGGTGCAAGAGATTTCAGGACGGAAGATTGTGCCTTATTTGCCCTCCCGAAGGGCGTTACATACATTAAGCAACTTTACTCGATGAAAATATGCCACTGGCATATTTCTCATTCGAGATATCGTTAGAACCTTGCCACCGTAG
>JAYEMF010000089.1:0-39630 GCA_034717975.1 Campylobacterota bacterium | reverse complement strand
GAACCGCTATATACCGTCCTTATAGCTGAAAAGATGGCTGAACTCCTTGATAGCGACCTGCAATCCATCTCAACTCTAACAACCGGCAATGCTAAAAAACTGTTTGATATTTTATAAAGGGCACCTCTAAAAACCCTGGATATCATCAGAGGGCAAAGAAGGTGCAAGATTTCGTTTTAAAATCTTGAAGGACTACCCATAGGTAAATGTGCGAAGCCTGCCCTTGGGTGCAAGAGATTTTAGGACGGAAGATTGTGCCTTATTTGCCCTCCCGAAGGGCGTTACATACATGTCCGTGAGTCTGCGTTAGAACCTTGCCACCGTAGCCCTGCTACGCTGACAAGAACCTGCCTTGATCACGAAAATGTATGTAACGCTGATGATATCCAGGGTTTTTAGAGGTGCCCTAATATCAGTCTTCTTCCCATCATATTGAACTGACGGAAAGGGGCGCTTTAATCGCTTATAACAACTTTTTTGGTAAAATAGATAACTTTTTTCAGGAGAGCTGATGAAACAACTCATTTTTACACTGTTATTGATGCCCGCTATGCTCTTTGGTGCACTCACATTTGATAGCAATCACAACAAAGAGGTCGCCCTTCTAAAATCTTTCGATATCAATCCCTATTTCCTTAATGATCCTGTCTTGATTCGTATGAAAGCACAAAAAGAGACCAAATATCAGAAACAGCACTTTTTCAAAGCGATGGATGAAGCTTACCTCTTTATTCCGACTGTCAAGCAGATCCTGACTGATTCAGGCATGCCTGCCGAATTTCTTTTTCTTGCGATGGCAGAGTCCAACTTTTCACTGAAAGCCTATTCAAAAAAGAGCGCTTCAGGACTGTGGCAGTTTATGCCTGGAACCGGAAAGATGTATGGGCTCAAAATCGATGAATACGTCGATGAACGACGAGATCTCATCAAATCAACCGATGCAGCCGTAAAATATCTCTCCTATCTGCACAAAAAATTCGGGAAATGGTATCTGGCTGCCCTTGCCTACAACTGTGGAGAGGGGAGGCTCTCTCGCGCAATCAAAAAAGCCGGCAGCGATGACCTCGCTGTTCTGCTCGATCCAAAACGAAAGTATATTCCGAGAGAGAGCCGTTTTTATATCCGTAAGATCGTAGCACTGGCTCTGCTTGGCAGTGACGAATCCTACATGATCGATGCCGAATATGATTATCTTCTAAATCGTGCCAATGCCTACTCCCTGGCGACTGTCAAACTTGCCAGGGGTGAAAAACTTTCACGTGTTGCAAAGCTCCTCGATATGCCATTCAAGGATCTCAAAAAGCTCAACAGTCATCTGAAATATGATTTTATGCCACCGTATGAGAAGGGCTATGATGTTTATATCCCTTTTGTCAAACTGACTGAATTTAAACAGAAGTATAAACCGGCACCATTGGGTCAAATCTACGTTGTGCACAAAGTTAAATCCGGTGACAATCTCTCCTACCTTGGCAAAAAATACAACGTCCCGTACAAGATGATCAAAGACTTCAATAATCTAAAAACCTCTATGCTGAGTCTTAATCAAAAACTTATCATACCGACACGAAAGATACCGCCGAAAACACATCGTAACTATGTTGTCAAGAGGGGGGATTCGCTCTTGTCGATAGCAAAACAGTTTCATGTCAGTGTGCGACAGATCAAGCAGATGAATCATATGACATCCGATATTATTAGAATTGGCGAGGCATTAACAATACATGATTAAAATTTTCGTACTAATTACTGCACTCTTATTCATGACAGGGTGCAGCACAAGAAAAACATCTTCATACTCTTCAGGTAAATCAACCTATAAAAAGAGCTCAAAGAAGCGTTACAATAAAGCGACCATGCGTCCCTATACGGTTTTTGGCAAGCGTTACTATCCGACAGTGGTGCAAAGTGGTGAAAAGTTTTATGGCAAAGCCAGCTGGTACGGGCCGAACTTTAACGGTAAAAAAACATCCAATGGCGAAACGTATGATATGTACGAGATGACCGCTGCGCATAAAACGCTGCCAATGAATACCATCGTTAAAGTGACACACCGAGGCAATGGACGCGTTGCAATCGTCCGCATCAACGACCGGGGACCATTTGTCGGAACACGGATCATTGACCTCTCTAATGCAGCTGCCAGAAAAATAGATATGGTTGGCACAGGAACTGCTTCAGTAGAGCTGGAGATACTGGGCTTTGAACGTGACGGTGCTACAAAGATATCTGATATTAAAACACTGAAAAAAGGTCCGGCTTTAAAAGTCATCTCTTCTTATTCTGTGCAGATCGGCTCATTCTCACGCATCGAAGGTGCGATAACCACTCAAGAGAAATATGACAACACAGAGGGTTACCGTTCCATTATCAAAGATACCGGCAATGGCAGTGAACGGCTTTTCAGGGTATGGATGACAGGCTTTAAAAGTGAAGATGAGGCGCGCGACTTTAAAGACTCAGGCCTCTTTGAATACGCATTTATAGTAAGGGAATAATTATGATTATAGAAAAAAGCCGAAAAACAAAAGAGACCGATATCACGATAAAACTCGATCTTGACGGAACGGGAAAGAGCACTGTTGAGACCGGAGTAGGGTTTTTTGACCATATGCTGGAGAGCTTTTCCAAGCACTCACTGATCGATCTCGAGGTCAGCTGCAAGGGTGACACGCATATAGATGACCACCATAGCGTAGAAGATGTGGGTATTGTTCTGGGTCAAGTGTTAAATGAAGCCATGTATCCTATTGAGAAAGTAGAACGTTTCGGATCTGCCGGTATCGTTATGGATGAGGCACTTTTACGTTGTGACCTTGACCTGAGCAATCGTCCATTCCTCGTCTATGATGTACCGGTATCCGGGAAGATCGGCACGTTTGATGCAGAGCTGGCCGAAGAGTTTTTCCGCGCCTTTATCTTCAATGCAGGCATTACAGCACACATTGTCATGGAACGGGGCAGAAACAAGCACCATATTGTTGAGGGCGCTTTTAAAGCACTGGCCGTTGCACTGCGTCGTGCTTTGGCCAAAAATGACCGTGTAGCCGTACCAAGTACCAAGGGTGTGCTGTGATCAAACTGATCGTACTCGATGTAGACGGCTGTCTGACCGATGGGAAGATCACCTATACCGCGGAAGGTGATGAGATCAAATCGTTCAATGTCAAAGATGGTCTCGCCATCAAGACATGGATGCGTATGGGCAATGAAGTGGCTATTATTACAGGCAGAAAGTCAGCCATTGTCAAACGCCGTGCCGACGAGCTTGGTATCGTCCATCTCTATCAGGGCGTCAGCAACAAGTCTGAAGTCCTTGCACAGTTGGCAGATGAACTGAATATCGATGCATCACAGATCGCAGCTATCGGTGATGATCTTAATGACTACAAGATGCTGAAATTTGTCGGTCACGCTTTTGTGCCCAACAATGCATCGCATTATCTCAAAGCAGTATCTGATACTGTACTGCAGCAAAATGGCGGAGAAGCTTCTGTGCGTGAGATGATCGAGCAGATTGTGCGCGAGAGTGACCGTGAGACCGACTTTTTGGCATTTTGGCAATGAATGTCAATTACTTTTTTTCCATCCTTACACTTGGCTTGATAGCTGTTTTTATGCTGTTTCGTCCAATGGTCATTGAAAAACAGGAAAAAAAGGAGATTGCTCTGCTGGATTTAAAAAAATTTACGGTCTATGAACTGAAACAGAGTGGATTGCAGAGTGTCATGAAGGGCTCTTCCGGTGAGCGTTATGACAACCGTTATGAAGTATATGATGCCAACTTTACGGACAACTCACATGCCTATCTCCAGAACATGGTCTCGGATTTTGCCCGCTATCAAGGTGAAAAAGTCTACCTTGAAAGAAATGTCCACTATGCGCGTGCAGATGGATTGAGCTTTATGAGCGATGAAGCATTTTATAATCAAAAAAAAGGGGTAGCCAAAACAAAGGGTCCTTTTACCGTTGTTCAGAACCAGGATAAAATTGATGGTACTGCTCTGTATTACAATAGCAAGAAGGGCATAGTCAAAGCCAAGAAGGTTACCGGATACTATACTTTAAAAACCAAAAAGGATAACCATTGATACGACACTCTATTATAATCTTTGCACTGCTTCTCGCATCTCTCAATGCTGAACAGCTGAAAATTGTCGCTGACAGTTTCAAGGCCGATGAGAAAAAAAGGACTTCAATTTTTATCGGAAATGTCAAAATTAAAAAGGGAAGTGACGAACTGAATGCATCGAAGGTGACTGTCTATACAGATGCAGACCAAAAGCCTAAGAAGATGGTAGTTGAAGGCGATGTCTCTTTTTATATTAAAACAGAGACAGATGATACCTATCGCGGCACATCCCAGAAAGCGGTTCTGCTGCCGATTAAGAAGATATATAAGTTCTATACCGATGTCCATCTTCAGCAGATCAACCAGAAAAAAGATATCACCGGGGATGAAGTGATTATTGATACGATCAAAGGGAAAGCTTTTGCCAAAGGTGCTGAACGAAAACCTGTCATTATGATTTTCGATATACCCGATAAGAACGAGTCAAAATGATAGATATCATCGATGCCTCTTTTCTAACATCGGCACCAAATATCAAGCTTTCTCCGCCCAATGAGCTTCAAAATGAAGTAGTCTTTATGGCCAGGTCAAACGTTGGAAAAAGCTCGCTGCTCAATGCGTTGACAAACCGTAAAGGACTGGCCAAGGTCTCTGCAACGCCCGGAAAGACACGGTTAATAAACTATTTTAACGCTCTGTTCCTCAATCGAGAGACCAATGAGAAGTCTTCACTCCAGCTTGTTGACCTTCCGGGGTTTGGATATGCCAGAGTCTCCAAATCCATCAAATCAGATTGGGAGAAGAACTTAACGACATTTATCGCCGAGCGCAAGCAGATCAAGCTCTTTGTTCACCTTATCGATGCACGTCATCCCAACCTGGAGATTGACCGGTCTGTCGATGAGTATCTGGAGCAGGTCTGCACGCCGGACCAGGTCATCTTGCGTATCTTTACAAAAATTGACAAGCTCAATCAAAAAGAGCTGGGTGCTCTTAAGAGAGACTATCCTGGTGCCATGATGATCTCCAATACGAAAAAACGGGGTATCGACAAACTTACTTCATATATCTATAACGTTGTCTTTGAGGAAAATGATGGCCATTAAGTACCGTAAAGCTTTACTGGCAGATATCCCGGCTATGCAACAGCTTGTTGCACCCGAAGTGGAGTCCGGAGTGATCCTGATGCGCAGTGACAATGAGATAGCTACCAATATCCGCTCCTATCATCTTGCAGTGGACGATGAAAAGCTGATCGGGTTTGTTGCACTGCATATTCATACACCTCAGTTAGCCGAAGTCCGTTCACTGATCATAGATCTGGATTATCGCTCCAAAGCTATTGGTTCTGCACTTGTTAAGCATGCGCTTACTGAAGCAAAAGCCCTGGGATTGAAAGAGATACTTGCCTTGACCTACCACCGTGAGTTCTTTGAGAAGATGGGCTTTGAAGAGATTCCAAAAGAGTCACTCCCAGAACATAAAATATGGGCAGATTGTATTAAATGCAAACACTTTCCGGTATGCAACGAAATCTCACTTATCAAACAGCTCTTTTAGGGCTGTCTTACGTTATTGCCTATCTGATCTATATCAGTATGAGCAGTATCTACCTCTTCTTGCCGCCACTTCTGGGTGTCCTGTTCTGGCACTACCGAAAAGCGTTGCGACAACAAAACTTCAGCTATCTTCTAATGATAGTAGCCATGCTGCTGATACTTGAGGTGGAGAAGGGGTTTTTACTTTTCTCTTCGGTGGTCTACCTGGGACTCTTCCAGTATATTGTCGTCCCAAAACTTCAGCAGTATATTAATTGTCGCGGGTGTCTGAATTTCATCTATGTAGCACTGCTTTATCTGGGTTACCTTCTTTTCTCCTGGTTGATACACCAGGTTTTCTGGATGCCTCTGCCATCAATTGACTGGTATATTGTTTACTATATAGTTATTGAGTTTCTGATCGTGAGTACGCTGTGAGAAGTAGAATTATTATTGGGGTCTTTATCATTGTCTGGTTGGGACTACTGGTACGCATCTTTTACCTTTCGATTAAATCCAACGACTATTATGAGGCACTCTCAAATAAAAATACAATCAAGAACGAGATGATTGCACCCGTACGCGGTGAGATTCTTGACCGCAATAAAATGCCTATCGCGATCAATAAACTCGGTTTCAGGATCAAGCTTCGTCCCCATTTGAGCGGTAAAAAAAATCGCCCGCTTCTTGAGGAAGAGATCAATGTCATTGTAGGAAAACTCCCTTTTCTTGACCGTGACAAACTGCTGAAAAACTATCTAAAGCAAGACTCCTATTACAACCACCATTTTATTGAGATCGTCGACTTTATCTCATACGAAGATATCATGCCTGTATATTCAATTTTAACACTTCGAGAGAGCCTTAAAGTCGTTCCTGCACCAAAACGCTACTATCCAAATCGCAAAACAGCCGCGCATGTGATTGGTTATGTATCGAAGGCCAATAAAAAAGAGAGTGACAGTGACCCCATCGTCAATCTTGTCGGTACGGTAGGAAAGAGTGGTGTTGAAAAGTACTATAATCAATTCCTGCAAGGCACACCCGGTGAGCGCAAGATCAAAGTAACCGCCCATAATGAAGAGATCCGTGAACTTGGGATTGTTAAACCCATAGAGAACTCCAAGCTCCTTCTCACCATCGACATGCGTTTGCAAACTCTTATGTCGGAACTTTTTAAAGGAAAGGCCGGGGCAGCCATCGTGATGGATACAGACGGTGCCATCTTGGCTGCAGGAAGTTATCCGGAATATGATATTAATGCCTTTGTATCCGGGATCAGTACCAAAAAATGGAACAGCCTTATCAATAATCTTGATGTGCCATTTACAAATAAGATCATCAACGGTCTTTATCCCCCCGGCTCAACGATTAAAACAGGCCTGGGCCTGGTCTATATCACAAGCGGTATCAGTCAGTGGTGGAAGGTGTACTGTTCGGGCTCTATGAAACTCGGTAATCGAAACTTTCGCTGCTGGAAGACAAAGGGACATAAAGAGACAGATGTCAATAAGGCCATCCGCGAAAGTTGTGATGACTACTTCTATAAAGGGAGTCTGAAAGTCGGGATCGCCACTATGAGTGAAGGCCTTAGGGGGATGGGACTGGGCAAAAAAACCGGTATTGATCTTTCGAATGAGTTCATCGGCACTGTACCCAGTCGTATCTGGAAACGTCAGCGACACAATCAGCCATGGTATCGCGGCGAAACACTCAATACCTCTATCGGGCAGGGCGACTTTCTTGTCACGCCGCTTCAGATGGCACAGTTTACTGCTCTGATGGCGACAGGAAAACTTCCCAAACCTCATTTGGCCATGGCATTGAATGACGAACCTTATCTATCAGAAAAAGAAGATGTCTTAACCAAGGAGCAAAAAGCCAAACTTCCGATTATTCAGCGTGCCATGCGCGAAGTGTGTAACCATCCAAAGGGTACGGCCACTCAGTATCTCTCATCTAAAGTGCGTATTGCCGGTAAAACAGGTACCGCTCAGGTTGTCGGTATTCTGCAGGAAACCAAAGATCGTATCAAAGAGCATGAAATGGCTTACTATACACGTTCGCACGCATGGTTCAGCACCTATGGGCCGATGAATCATCCCAAATACATTGTAACCGTCATGGTCGAGCATGGCGGACACGGAGGCGAGGCCGCCGGTGGCATCGTTTCAAAAATCTATAACAAGCTTTATGAGCTTGGCTACATCAAAAGAAGAAAATAGTTAGCGTTTTGCAAAAACAGTGATCAGGGCACGGATAATTCCGTCATAGTTTCCCTTGATTACCTTCTTTTGCGCCAACACCTCTTTAAACTGTTTTGCATGGTCTGATGCTTGTCTGTGCCAGTTCTGAAACTCTTTTTCACGATTGCTATACTGTTTTAGTACTTTATCATGCTTTTCATAGATCTTTTTTAGCTGATTTACCAGATCACGGTCAAGGTCACGCAGCTTGATAAGCTCAGGCCGTTTTGCCTGCATAATTTTTGAAGAGCGTTCACACTCCGTTTTGAGTGCCTTGAAAGCTTTACGATTGTTGTTTACCTTCTCTTTGAAGAGATCAATTTCGTGAACAGCACCTTTGTTGGCCGGTTCAAGCTTCTCTACAGCCTCCTCAGCCGTATGCTGACGTTCAAGCAGTTGTTTCAGTTTCTCTTCGTAAGTGGCCGCACGCACCTTTGCCTCTTTCCACTGCATCAGTATGGAAAGAATGGAGCTGTAGTTCCATTTTTGATTATGCACATCTAAAATGGCATGCTGTACGACTTTTTTACCCTCATCATCGATAATGACACTGCCATCGTAGTATTTGATGAAAGTTTCTGCATTTTTATCGCGTTTTTCAATATGTTCCAATAGGTTTTTAGCGGTAACCGTTAAAATAGCGTCAAAATTATTACGTAATGTAAATCCGGAAAAAGCGATCAGGTCGTCTCTGCCTAAATCTTTTATCTTTTCAAGCAACATGATCTCTACCATGGAGCGGAATACCGGTATAAAGGTTTTAATAAACTTTCGATTGCTTATGGTCGAAAAGTTCAGTCGGTCTTCAATGGTATCGGGCAGAAGTGCTTCAATACCTGGCCATATGCCATCAGGAAAATAGTCTGTACAAAGCTCTTTCATCTCTTCAGGCGATTTTCCGGCAAAACGGCGCTCCTGGGCTTCACGCTTCTTCTGCGCAGCAACATTTTTACGTATGTAGATATTGTTTCGTAAAAAAAGGATGATCTCATCTTCATCTAGCTCAAACAGCACTGATAAGCGATCCCGAATCTGTTCTTTGATCTCTTCATTACTCAAAGCCGTGTTGAAATAACTGAAGAGTTCAACACGTCTCTCATGCGGTATCGCCCAGAGGATATCAACTGGCTGGTAGCGTTCCGGATTGTTTTTGATCTCCAGCAGTTTAAGATCGCATTGAACAAGACACCTGTCAAATGCAGCGTCTTTTGAGGGGTCTATAAGTGTCTTGTTTACCTCTATATGCTCCTCATAAACAGAGAGGATGATCTCCTGAAAAGTTTGGGCAAAATGTTCTGTTATGGCTTGTTTTATCGTTCCTTTTTTCTGGCGGAGAAGCTCGGGGGAGAACTCTGTTTCCAGGCTTTTAAGCAGGGCATCATAATGCTCTTTGGTAAAGTCCAGCACATACATGTCAGCTGGAAGCTGCTCAGAAAGTGACAATCGCAAGGCATCATAAAGTGCGGTATCGATTGCAAATCCTTTTTAGAGCTCTCCTAAAGCGTCTGTAAGCTGTTCTGAATGAAGAGTGCCAGCAGTACGAACAGGAAGATAGCTCCCGCTTTATTGTAAAGCTTGTTAGCCAGGATCAGAAGCAGGGCAAGTGATGCGGCTATCATTATCATTATATCGTACCAGTTGGCCTGGGCATTAATTGAAAGTGGGGCGATGAGAGAAGCAGCACCCAAAACCATCGAAAAATTCGCTACATTGGACCCGATGATATTACCGATACTCATATCGGCATTTCCCTTTTTAATGGCGACCAAAGAGACAACAAGTTCCGGTAACGATGTTCCCAAAGAGATCATAAAAAGACCTATGATCCACTCGCTTACACCAAATGTACGGGCTATACTTGAACCGCTCTCGATGACGAAGTGTGCGCCGCCTATGGTAAAGACAAAACCTGCCCCAAGCAGAAGAATCGTTTTCATCCATAAAAACTTCTCTTTCTCAAGATCTTCATCCAGCTCACCTTCAATCTCTTCTTTGGCATCGGTAAAGAGAAACAGAAGATAGGCCACCATCAAAAAGAGAAATAGAAACCCATCGAAGCGGCTGATCTGGCCGTCATGGATCATCAACATAAAAACAATTACCGGCAGCAGTATCCATGCACTGTCTTTTGCAAAAAGGTTGCGTTCCGGACTCATAAAGCGGGCAATCATAAAGACGGAACCGAGTACAAGCGTGATATTGAAAGTGACACTTCCGATCACATTGGCAACCGCCATATCGCTCTTGCCATCAGCACTTGCCATCATCGAAGCTGCCATCTCCGGCAGAGATGTGCCGAATGCAATAAGAGTGGCTCCGATCACAAAGTGAGAGATGTTGAAATGTAAAGCGATACGCTCCGACTCTTTGATGATGAAATCTGCTCCATATATCAGAGCGGCCATTGCCGCAATAAAAATAATAAAATCCATTAACTTCCTTCAGTTCTGACAATCAAACTCACCGGAAGCGAAAACTGTTCGATCAGTTCACGTTCCCTCTGGCGCATTTCACCGCTGTCCACTTCGTGATCATATCCCAACAGATGCAGAATACCATGAATAAAAAGCAGAGCCATCTCATCATCAGGCGAATGCCCAAGGCGTTTGGATACGGTCATGGCATGCTCATATGAGATGATGATGCTGCCAAGCGGCGACATCGGCATCGGCTCATACGGAAAGCTCAATACATCCGTAGCCTTATCGATCTGGCGAAACTCTTTGTTGTAGCGTTGAATCTCTTTGTCATCCGTTATTATCAGTTCGATCATCTCTTCAGTGAGCGTGTCAGCGATCTTTTCCAGGGAATCAAGGTCGACATCGTGCGACGTCCGGTTGTCTAGTTCAATCATGCGCGTATTGTACCAAATATGTTTATACTATGCTAGAATGCAAAGCATGAATTCACGTCGTCGTTTTATACATCACTCACTGCTTTTGTGCAGTTCACTCTCTTTACCGCTTCAGGCACAATCATATGCCAGAAGTGTGAAGATTTTACGTGAGCCTTATCAAACGATGGCACTTCTTTACGATGATCTCTTTCCCCCTTCCAATAATACTCCCGGTGCACGCGAACTAAACACTATCGCTTACATGCGTGGTGTACTACAAGACGAGCGCATACCGCAGGAGCGGAAAACCTATCTCTTTAATGGCGTCAAATGGCTGGATGAGGAAAGTATCACTGGCTACGGTAAAAAGTACTTCAATCTTCACTCTGATCAGCGCAGTGCAATTCTTGACTCGATCTCAAAAGAGTATTGGGGAGAGAGCTGGCTCTATTTTCTGATGGAATATTTTTTTGAATCGATGTTTTGTGATCCCGTTTATGGTGCTAATATTGATCAAAAAGGGTGGAGATGGCTTAATCTCGAGCCTGGCTATCCCCGTCCTTCACGAGCTTTATCATGAAGCAATTTGACGTATGCATTGTGGGCAGCGGGGCAGGAGCTGCACCGGTAGCCTATACACTTTCACCTCAGGGGTACAGTGTCGCTGTACTGGAGAAAGGGCCATGGCTCACTGAAGAGGATTTCAGCAAAGATGAGATAGCTGTGAGTCGACGCTCTCTCTATACACCATCACTTGATGACGAGCAGCATATCATTGAATACTACAATAATAACGGTGATCTTGTCAGGAAGGAGGGGCGTGAGTCGAACTGGAGTTTCTGGAATGGCTCCATGGTTGGCGGTTCGTCCAATCTGATGAGCGGCTATTTTCATCGTATGAAGCCCAATGATTTTAAACTGATATCTGCTTTTGGTGAAGTTGATGGCGCCAATGTAGTCGACTGGCCGATTGATTATGATGAACTTGAGCCTTACTATGAACTTGTCGAGCGTATTGTCGGCATTTCGGGCAGGGTCGTAAAACATCCGTTTCTGGAACCGCGTTCAACCGCGAACTTTCCGTATGAACCAACCTGGGAGCAGCCTGTTTCAAACTGGTTTGATCAGGCCTGTGAAGAGCTCGGATACCACTCACTTCCTACACCAAGAGCTATCCTTCCTCATGATACTTTAGGGAGGCGAGGCTGCTCCTACTCCAACTTCTGTGGAAGTTACGGCTGCGCAACCGGGGCAAAGGGGAATGCGCGTTCTGCACTGCTGGATAAGGCACTCAAGAGCGGTAACTGCACGATCATTCCCCACGCTTTTGTCTATCACCTTCAAAGCGATAAGAAAAAAAGTGTCAGCCATGCCTGTTATTATGACCGATATGGCAAACCGAAGAAGATCGAAGCAAAACTTTTTGTCGTTGCGACACAGGCGATAGAGAGCGCAAGACTGCTTCTTAACTCGATAGCTCCATCTTTTCCAAATGGTCTGGCCAACAACAGCGGCCAGGTTGGAAAGAATCTGATCTTCTCCGCCGGCGGAAGCGGTCAGGGGCGTATCCATAGATCAAAGCTGTCGGAAGCTGAACGAGATGGACTTTTTACACGGGGAGCCTTTGTAAACCGATCACTGCAGGACTGGTACGAATATGAAAAGGATGGAAAACAGATAAAAGGCGGAACCATCGACTTTCTTTATGAGCATGCCAATCCGACATCCAGAGCCATGCGCGAGCTCTATGATGTCAAGGGCGACCTTGTCTGGGGCAAAGCTTTGCAGAAGAAGCTTCACTATGCGTTTACACAATCACGTATCTTTACCTTTGAAGTCTTTAATGACTGGCACCCAACGGACAACTGCTTTGCAAGTGTAGACAGAGAGGTAAAAGACAGATGGGGCGTGCCGGTCGGTACCATACGACTCTATTCCCACCCACAGGACCTGAGTACCGGAGAGTACCTGGCACAAAAAGCTGTAAAGGTTCTAAAACAGATGGGAGCAGACGAGATCAGTTACGCCATCAGCGAGTCACCTCCGCCAAACCTGGTGGCAGGCGGATGCCGTTTCGGTGATGATCCAAAGCACTCCGTGCTTGACCGTAACTGCAAGGCCCATGAAGTTGATAACCTTTATGTGAGCGATGCCAGTTTTATGCCGACGGGCGGGAGTGTACCATATACCTGGACGATCTACGCCAATGCCTTTCGGGTTGCCGATATCATCCTTGAAAGGCTGAAAAACGATGTTTGACAAATTTAAGAGCGCCGTAAACAGTGTCGCAAAAGAGAGTCTTAAAGCTTATTATGAAGGGCGATACGATCTCGATGCAAAAGCCAGAAGGGCGCTAGACACGCTTAAACTTGATTATGAGAGTGATTTTGAGACCGTTAAGCAGCGGTATAAACTATTGAGCAGGAAATTTCACCCTGACAACCCTGTTACCGGGAACAATGAACGCTTTTTAGCCATCAAAGAGGCCTATGATGTGCTAAAATCTGCTTTCAAAATAAAGGATCAAAATGGCTAAGAAGGCACTCTGTATTATGAGCGGCGGAATGGACTCTACGCTGGCTGCTTATATGATGAAATCGCAAGGCTATGAGATCATTGCCGTACACTTCAATTACGATCAGCGTACAGAAACCAAAGAGCTTGATGCCTACAAAAAGATTATTGATGATCTTGGTGTTGTGAGTCATTATGAGATCGATCTGGACTTTTTTAAACAGATCGGAGCATCAGCCCTCACTGATCACACCATCGATGTTCCTACCGCTGGTATAGAAGAGGGTGTACCTGTCACCTATGTGCCGTTTCGCAACGGTATATTTTTGAGTATTGCTGCAGCCATTGCTGAAAAAGAGGAGGCCGAGGCGATCAGTATCGGCGTTGTAGAAGAGGATAGCAGCGGTTATCCGGACTGTCGTGAAGAGTACATAGAGAGTATGCAGCGCAGCATCAACCTTGGAACAAAAGAGAGTACTGACCTCACCATAGCCATGCCACTGGTACGTCTGAAAAAGGAGCAGATCGTCAAAGAAGCGATCAAGTACAATGTTCCGCTTCACCTCACCTGGAGTTGTTATCAGAGTGAAGATGAGGCATGCGGTGTCTGTGACAGCTGCAGACTGCGTCTGAAAGGTTTTGAGATCGCCGGCATTAAAGATCCTGTTCCCTATGCAGCAGACCCATCCCTTTGATCCTATCGTCAATGCCCGCTCAAAGGTGTTGATCCTCGGCTCTTTTCCCAGTCTGAAATCATTTGAGCTCAATTTCTACTATGCACATCCGCGTAACCAGTTCTGGCCGATTGTGGAAAAACTCTTTGATGTGACACTTCCAGACAATGAAGCCAGGCATAACTTTGCGTTAGATAAAGGTATCGCCATGTGGGACACCTATGGTGCACTTGAACGTACGCAAGGCAACTCCAGCGATGCCAACCTGGCCAATCTGCAGCCCAATGACATTCCTGCACTTTTAAAAAAGTATCCGTCGATAAAATCCGTTTTCTGTACCGGAAAGAAGTCATATGAGGGAATCAAAAAGTTTTTTCCTGATTTGGCTCTTACTGTTACACTGCTGCCTTCAACATCACCGGCATATGCCATCTTGAAGTTTGATGCAAAACTTAAAGCTTATGAGGTCATCAAGGAGAGGCTTGAAGCTGATTGATTTTGACACGTTGAAGATCGAGCATCGTATTAACAGAAGGATGAAGCACAGTTATATTGCCATTGAACATGAGCGTGTTATCCTGAAAAGCCCACCGATCAGTGAACGTTATGCCCGCCAGATTCTGGAAGATAAACGTCAATGGATCCACAGAAAACTTGCCGAGCAGACAATGCGCCAACCCCTGCAGTGCCGTATGGGCAGTGAAGTGTTCTATCTGGGAGAGAAACAGAGCCTTGAATCGAATGCAGAGTTTGATGACCTGATCGCATCCATTGCCGCCATTCGTAAACTGAGTGATACTTCACTGCAGCGCTGCTACGACAGCTTTTATAAAAGACGCGCATACGATCATCTCGCAGAGCGGCTTGACAGTTATGAAAAGATGATGGAGCTGAGTGCCGGCATGATGCAGATCAGAAAGATGAAAAGGCGTTGGGGTAGCTGCTCAAGCAGTGGTGTAATTACCTTCAACAGCCATCTTATCCAGCTGCCCGAAGCGCTGATTGATTATGTCGTTGTACATGAGCTTGCCCACCTCAAAGAGATGAACCACTCCAAAGCGTTTTATGCCGTGGTTGAGAGTGTATTGCCGGACTATAAGCATCGGCAAAAAGCGATGAAAAAATTTATTTTGGATTTTTAACCGGCTTTATAGCTCAGCTCTTCAAGTTCACTGGGCTCGGTATGCTCCTCAAAGAGCGGATTCTCTTTTGGAAGCAGGCGAATATTTTCTGCCGGCAGATGTTTTTCAAAAAGTTTTTCATTGACATACTTGTAGCGGCTTGAGGGGTTCCAGAGCATCCAGCCGCTTGTTGCACTCTCTTGGGCTGCCTGTATCTGCTCGGCAATCCGCTTTTCCGTATAGTGTTTTCGGCTGTGTGCATAATCTTTAAAAGATTGAAGCCACGGACGAACACGAATCGGATCAATATTTTTGTGCATCCGTAAGATACTGCGGGCAACAATATCATAAGAGTGCTGTGTCGGGTCATCGTGTCCGAGTGCACCGACATTAAAGCCGGAAGGGTAGAGCATCGGAGCCAGATAATCCGCATGCTTGGCCAGACTGGCAACCGTATGGCCTATATTGGTGTCATTTTTGTTCCAGCATACATAACCGTAAGTATCAACCGAGATAAAGGTACCGTAAGGACGCAGGAGATCCTGGGCACTGGAAAGAAAACTGCCGATCGCTTCAATACGGTTGCTCTGGTTATTCTCTTTGGAGTAAGAGAGATCGGATTTGGCAGGAAAACGGATATAGTCAAAATTGATCTCGTCAAAACCGACTTTTGCCGCATCCTCGGCGATCGCCAAGGTGTAATCGTGACTCTTCTGATCGTAAGGATCTACCCATGCCATCTTCTCGCGATTGCGCCAGATCTCGCCATCTTCCAGTTTTAAAGCACGTTCAGGGTGGTTTTCAGCCTGCAGTTCATCCTTGAATACAACCACACGTGCTATCATATAGATATCTTTGGAGTTCATCAGTTCCATGAATTTTTCTATATCTTTGATGGTACGCTGGTACCAGATTCCGTGACGGTTGGCCGTATGCACATCTGTTTTATACGAGGTCAGTCCAAACTCGTTTTTCACATCAACGACAATAGCATTGATCTCCGTCTCATCAATGATCTTCATAATGCGCTCAAGGGTCTTGCTGTTTATGCGTGCCCCCCAAAATGAGAGATAAAGGGCTTTGACATCAATCGGTCGGACAGCATGCTTCGAAAAATAGGGAAGCACCTCGATACGTTCGGGACGGAATCCATACGCTTTGACATTCAGATGGGTGGCGCTGGTATCTATCGAAAAGTTTCCTGACTCATCTGTTGTAACACTTTGATGGGCATCGCTGACAACGGCACCTGCCACACTGGCACAGTTTGATTTGTTGATAATTTGTCCGGAGTAGGCACCGAACAGAAGAGCGGGAAAAAGTAGTAAAAATTTAATCAAAAAAAATTCCGTAAATAATAATTACGGAATTATAGCGGGGCAATATAAATGCTTGGCTATACCTGTACGATTGCGATCTCACCTTTATTGGCATAATTGACGTCAAACGCAACAACGCTGGCATCTTCATCTTGAAGCGTGATGGTGAAAGTAACGTGATAGTCAGCGGGATCGTTGCATTTTCCAACAGTGACCTGCTGTGATTCAAGGCCGCTGTGAAGAGCTTTGGCAAGCTTCGTCGTTAATGTTTTCCAGTGGCGAAAAGCACGCTCCTCCTCCTCTTCATAGAGACCGCTTTCATCAAAATCAATAGCGGTATAGTCGTGACCGACTTTATTCAACTTGTCAAAAAGACGTTCTTCGGCTCCAAAGATCTCTTTTACCTGCTCCATCAGTTCAATAGGCATACTTCACTCCTGTTTTATTGGCGTATGACGAGACCATCGCCCGTTCAAAATCTTCATTTGTCGCATACTCATACCCGAACACATCCTTCCAGAGGCTGTGATCTTCCATGCACATATAAAAAAAGACTTTATCATGCCATGGCTTCAGACTTTCATACGCATGCTTGAACATCGTGAGTTTTGTCTCCAGAGGGTAAGACTGTTTCCCTCCGGCATCGATCAGTGGCATCTGAAGGATCTTGCTTTTAAAATCACGACCGCGAAGCTGTTTGATAACGGGCTTGATAAATGTCAGTGTCCCCAATGAGACCAATACGACTTCATCCGCCTCAAAGGTATCCAACAGTTGTAGAAAGAGTTCGCCATACTCTTTGAGATAGTTTTCATACTCTACGATCGGGTGAAAGTGAAAACCGACTTTTACACCCCTGTCGGCAACTTTCCGGGCACTCTCTATACGTTTATCAAGTGAAGCTGTCAAGTGCTCTTCATTATCGATAATCGTAGGGGTATTGAGCGACCAGGTGCAGATGATGTTTTTTGGCACACTGTTTTCAATAAAATAGCTGATATTGTCTGACTTGGTCTTGAACTCAAGAATGACATTGGGATTGTTTCTGGCAAAGGTGAAGAGGGCGTCAAGGATGCCTCCGCGGTTACCCCAGAGCAGAGAGTCAGATGACTGGCCGGTACCAATATGGTAAGTTCTGTCTGGATCAAGTTCCAGTCTCTCCAGTTTTGCAGCCAAATCAGTGTCCAGGCCGATCTGATTATCGTTATAAAATGACTGGATCGAACAGTAACTGCAGTCAAATCCACAGCTCTCGACAACATCGAGTGTCATTAAGTTACAGCAGCGTGTTTTCGGAGAAGCCACCGGGCACATACCGAGTCCGAGACTCTCTTTTGAGCTTTCGACAAAGGTGAACTTATGGTCGATTTTGTAACTTTTCGGATCAAAACGGCTATAACTGTTGGGTGTGTCTTTAAGGTGGTTCCACTGGTCACGAATGGCATTGAAGGCCGCTTTCCTACTAGGGAAATCCTGCCAGAGTTCTGTAAGCGATGCCTCACCCCACATGCGAAAGTCAAGTGCCATATCGACAAGCTGTTTCAACTCCTGATAAGAGAAGCGAAATGTGCTTGCCTGACGGATCAGAAAACTTTGTTCCTCCGGTGAAAGCGAAGCGATACTCGTCTTTTTAAGATGTTCAGATAATTTCTCTTGATAGTTTTGCATGAAGTATTCAGGGGTGCCTAGTTATTTTAGGCGCAATTATAACGAAATTAAGGTCACCTATAAAACTTCTTTTGATATAATTCCAATAAATAATACAATTAGTGGATCATACGTGGATAGAAGAGGATTTTTAGGCTTATTGGGAACAGCATCAATGGCTTCGGCGTCACCTGCCGTCCTTCCTATGGAAAAACTGAGCTATCTTGCCTGCAAAACTTTCAAAAATGAGTACTTCTCAAAGAAAAAAGAGATTGTGCTCACATCGAAAGAGTTAAGCTCCGTTGCACACCTCTCCCATAAACTTTCTATGACGCGTAAAACAGTAGGTTTTGGCAATTTTAACCTGCTTGGTATCGATGAGATGCTTCGTGTGGGCAGACACCACTCAAAAGTAGGTGAATTCAGCAAATCGGAAATGGATCTGCTGGAGTCGCTCTTTTATGAAAAAGCATCACAATATGGATTTTACGGTGAGAAAGTCCTGACATCACTCACTGATGAGATCAACAAAAAAGAGACGGTTAAGGTCCCTTATACCGGACACTATCTCTATAAAGGCAAACCCCTTGCCATGTATGAAAAGATCCATAAAGAGGTGGGGAAAAGTATCATTCTTACTTCCGGTGTACGCAGCAATGTCAAGCAGATGGATCTTTTTTTGCGAAAAGTCGTCCGAAGTCGCGGTAATATCTCCGTAGCCTCACGTTCACTTGCTCCGGCAGGATACTCCTACCACAGTATCGGGGATTTCGATGTAGGCAAAGTCGGTTTCGGCTATCGTAACTTCACGTCAGACTTTTCCAAGACCGATGAATATAAAAAGCTGATCGACACCGGATACATCAAAATCCGCTACACCAAAAACAATCCGTTCGGTGTCCGTTTTGAGCCCTGGCACATTAAAGTAGTATAAGGGCACCTCTAAAAACCCTGGATATCATCAGCGTTACATACATTTTCGTGATCAAGGCAGGTTCTTGTCAGCGTAGCAGGGCTACGGTGGCAAGGTTCTAACGCAGACTCACGGACATGTATGTAACGCCCTTCGGGAGGGCAAATAAGGCACAATCTTCCGTCCTAAAATCTCTTGAATTACCTATGGGTAGTCCTTCAAAATTTTAAAACGAAATCTTGCACCTTCTTTGCCCTCTGATGATATCCAGGGTTTTTAGAGGTGCCCATAAAAGAGTTTTTCCTATTTAGAGGTGCCCTTTATATACTCTACTGCCCACTTGAGGCTAGCGTTGCAATTTCCTGTAGTAAACGCTTCAGTTTTTCATCATAGTTTTTTATGAGCAGCGGGTAGTTGCTCTGATTTTCCCGTTTAAAGGCTTCTTCCAGGTCAACTGCCGAGCGAGAAAGTGCATCGGCGCCAATATTGGCAGATACTCCCTTGATCTCATGAGCAAACTTTTTACCGTCTTTATGGCGTTTTTCAGTGCAGATCGATTCAAGTTTGCTTACTGAATCTTTATACATATTGCTGAAATCCTGAAGAAGTTCTTCAAATAATGTTCTGTCCCCGCCACATCTCTCAAGACCTTCTGACATCATTAATACTTCACTGTTTTGAATATCTGGAGTGCTTTTAGGTTTCGTAGAGAGATTATCTATTGATTTGGCACCTTCTATAGGCAGTGCTTGCTCTGCAGTTGATACTGGTATGAGCTCAAGAAGTTTCCCATAAAGGAGCTGCACATCCAAAGGCTTTGCAATATAACCTTGCATGCCGCATGCTACAGCATGATCCAACTCATCTGTCATGGTATTTGCTGTCAGTGCAACAATAGGTATCTCATCATATATATGCTCTTCTCTGATGAGCGTAGTCGCTTCATATCCATCCATCACTGGCATACTGATATCCATTAAAACAAGATCTATACTGTCTTCACTATGCAGCTTGTCAATGGCTACTCTACCGTTCTCTGCGAAAATGAGCTCCAAGCCGCTTCCTTGAAGGAGCCCTGAAAGTACACGCTGATTGATATCGTTGTCTTCCGCTACCAGGATCTTTCTGCCACTTAAGACTTTAAGATCGTTCGCAGTTAATTCTGTCTGCTTACTGTATTTTGCTCTTTCTTCACCATAAAGGTCCAAAATAGTATTAAAAATACTTTGCTGATTAAAGGGCTTAAGAAGATAGTGGTCAACATCGTTCAGCTCAACAAGGTCTGTACCGTTTTGGTGGTAAAGTTCCTTGATAACCACCACTTTGATCGCTGCTTGTTCTTTGATGGCTTTGATCTTGTCGGCAGTATATTCTGTAATACAGTTTTCATCTATGAACACAATATCCAAAGGCGTATCTAAAAGCAAAGATTCGGCTTCTTCAAGAATAGGAAAGTGCCGTACTTCGTAGTGAAAATATGTCAGCATCTTAGTCAATAAGTCAACTGTTTTACTATTGGTATCAACAATAAGTACACGTTTTTGCATCAATGTTTTGTTTGGCAAGCGATAGTGACGTTTATTGGTCTGGTCCGTAAGTTCAAAGGCCAGATTAAAGATAAAGCTGCTCCCCTTGCCAAACTTGCTCTCAACATCGATGGTTCCGCCCATTATCTCTACAAGCTGTTTTGAGATAGATAGGCCAAGCCCCGTACCACCATAAAGACGACTTGTAGAGTCATCGACCTGTGAAAATGACTTAAAAAGCTTTTCCATCTGGGCCGATGTCATTCCAATGCCGGTATCACTGACTTTAAATCCCAGGTTTATGGTGTTGTCACTTTGAGAAGACTTATGGACACGTAGATTGATTTCACCGGCCTTGGTGAATTTTACTGCATTGGAAAGGAGGTTGATCAAAATTTGTCCCAAACGAAGCGGATCACCAACAAACTTGGAAGGTACTCCCTGTTCAACAGAAAAAATCAATTCAAGATTTTTTTCATGGGCACCAAGTGAAGCCACATTTGAGACATGATCAAGCACATCGTTAATATTGAACTCAACCTTTTCAACCTTCAACTCTCCTGCGCTGATCTTGGAGATATCTAAAATATCATTGATGATCTCCAGCAGTAATTCACCCGAGTATTTTATTTTACTGACATTTTCACTTTGTGTTTGGCTAAGCTTGCTCTGTAAAACAATATGGCTTAAACCAATGATCGCATTCATCGGGGTGCGGAGTTCATGACTGATCTTGGCAAAAAACATATCTTTCTGATTCATTAGATTTTCAGATTTCATACAGGCTTCACTCTCTAGCATATAACGCCGAGAAAGTTCTCTATTTTTCTGCCTGCTTCGGAAGATGATGATCAGGGCTATTATCAATGCGAGAAGCGTTCCTGAAAAAGGCCAGAAAAAGTCAGGCGAATCAGCTGTAGGAGCAACAGGTTTGTCTCTGCTCACGACATGTTTTGTTAGCGGTTTTGTGCTTGATTTGGGTGCGATATCAGCACTGCTTGGCTGTACGGGTTTAGCTTCTATGGCTGTTGCAACAGCTTCGGCTTCTACAAGTGTTGTAACAGGCTCAGCTTCTATGGCGGTCGTATCGGTTTTTTCTATTGGCTGAGCGGCAACGAGCTGCTTTTCAGGGATTTGGACGACAGTCTGATCAAGCTCAACTGTCTTTGGAACACTCTGCTTCAGGGGGATGCGTTTGACATAGGCATCCTGGTACAGGATCCGAACATGATCTATAACATCTTGCAGTACCTCTCGATCAAAGAAAGGTTCAACCAATACAATAAAATAGTTGTCGGATTCTTTGGTAATAGACTCAAATTTCCATTGATCATGAAGCTCCATGATATGGGCATCCCGTTGAAGATGTTTTTCAAGTCTGTTCAATGCCCGTTCAGCATCTGCCTGAGTTGCAAAGGAGCTGACAACTATTTTTCTCTGATAAGTAGGTGATGCCTGTAATAATAGAGCCGTTGTTATGAAAAAAAGAAATAGAGTTAAAAGTTTTTGCATAAAAGTATTCCAATCTATCTGTTGTTTTACTCACAAAAATTGATATTAAACAATACACTTTTTACTCTTGTATTTTACTTCAATTATCTTGAAATTTGAACTTTATATGATAGATACAAAAAAAGTATGATAATGGTAACTCTCTACCCAAAAGTTGGGATTTAGCGTTGATTTAAAAAATACCCCAGACTCACATCACTCCATTTTCGGCTCTTTTGCATATAAGCTTCAATATCCCCATAAACACGGGCAAAGTCTTCACTAAGTGCACTCTGCTCATCAACAACATTGAGAAGTGCTGTTTTGGCGGCATCCATTACATCCTCAGGGAATTTTGAAAGTGTGACGCCGTGACTGCTTAGTTCTTCAAGTGCTTTAATATTCTCGGCATGGAATTCATGCGTCATATTGGAGTTCATCTCACTCGATGCAGCTTCGATAATGGCCTGATGTTCACTGGAAAGTTTCTCCCATGAGTGCTTGTTGAAGGTCAGTTCAAGGACAGAGCCCGGTTCATGCCAGCCTGAGTAGTAGTAGGGGGCCACTTTGTAAAATCCCATCTTGATATCTAACGCCGGCCCAACCCATTCGGTTGCATCGATTACACCACGCTCCAGCGAGGTGTATATCTCGCCAGCGGGCAGCAAGATCGGATTGACACCAAGCTTGGCAAAGACTTCGCCTCCAAGACCCGGCACACGCATCTTGAGTCCCTTCATATCTTCCAGGGAGTTAATTGGCTTCCGAAACCAGCCCCCCATTTGGATATTGGTATTACCGCCGAGGAATGGGTAGAGATTGTACTTCGCGTAGAGCTCGCGCCACATGGTAAGGCCATTGCCAAAAGTCATCCAGGAGTTGATCTCTTCGGCGGTAAAACCGAACGGTACCCCGCTAAAAAGAGAGAATGCGCTGTTTTTTCCTTTCCAGTAGTAGGGACCGGAGTGAAAAGCATCGATCTGTCCACTGCTGGCAGCATCAAAGACGGCAAGGGCAGGGATAAGGGTGTTCTTCGGATAGAGTTTGATCTCAAGCGTTCCGCCGCTGGCCGCTTTGACACGATCGGCAAAACGTTCAACCCCGATTCCCATAATCGGAAAGTGAGCCGGCCAGCTTGTCGCCAGCTTCAAAGTGACTTTTTTATTTCGGTTGATATTGACGCTCTTTACATCATCACTGCTTTTTTTAGGATGCTTGGAGTAGTCGATCGCCTGACGGTTGCTTTCGTTGCACCCTGTCATCACTGCTGCAGCAGAGGTCACTGCAGCTGTACCAAGAAATGTTCGTCTATTCATTTAAGGAAGCTCTCCTTGCGGAGCACCAAGAAAGTAGCCCTGAGAATAATCAACACCCATTTCAACAACCTTGTCAAGAACAGCTTGGGAGTGAACATACTCGGCAATGACTTTAATGTCACTTTTGTGACAGATGTCTATAATTGCTTCGACAATGATCTGACTCTGATTATCGGTCAGGATATCTTTGATAAACGAGCCGTCAATTTTGAGAAAATCAGGGTTGAACTCCAAAAGCCTTGAGAGATTTGAGCTCTCTGCTCCAAAATCATCGACAGATACCTTAAAACCGCGTTTTCTGACAGAAGCTATCTGTGCCAAAATATCCGACTCGTCCAGTGTAGTGATATCTTCGAGTATCTCAAGGGCAACACGAGAAGGATCGATCCCGTACTTTTCGGAATTTTCAAGCAGGTAGTTTTCCAGATATCCCAGATGAAGGTCGCTTTCGGTGATATTGATTGAAAATGTGAAGTCATTGTCGGCAAACTTTTTAAAACTCTCTTTAATAATGATCTTCGTGACAAGCGAAAGTGTTCCGGTTATCTTTGATGCCTCCATGAATATGCCCGGAGAGATAATGGCATTGCCCTCCTGTATTCTCGCCAAACACTCGAACTTTACTGTTTCACCTGTTTTGTTGTCTACGATCGGTTGAAAAAATGGTGTCAGACTCTCATTTTCAAGGGCATGTTTGATTTTATTGACCCAGAAGAGAACTTCCTCTTCATGGGCAAGATGATCCGAACGCTCGCTGTAGATCTTATAGGATCCTTTGGCGTGTGCTCTGACGTCGCTTATAGCCATCTTTGCATGTTTGAGTGCACTGAGGCCGTTACCCATGGCAATGCCTACGCTAAAAGAGAGTTTGAGTTCCAGGTCTATTTTTTCTATCTCTACTACACTCTGATTGAAAAACGAGATAATGGATGCAGCAAACTCCTGCAGTTGCCTGAAATTCATAAAGTCTGTTATGACAAAGACAAACTCATCACCATCAAACCTGAACAGACGGGCATTTTGCGGCTTGAGCAACTTTAAAAGGCGAGCCGCTTCTATCAGGATTTTGTCACCCATATTGAACCCGTAGGCCTTGTTAAGACTGGAGAAGTTATCCAGGTTTAAAAGAAATATATTTGTCCGGCTTGTCTCGACTTTGAGATAGTCCATAAGCCCAAAACGATTCTCCAAACCTGTCAGGTAATCAACATCATAACTGACAAGTTTATCATCATCAGCGAATGACATGCAATCTCCTTTTTGATTTTATACATAATAGACTAAACTGACCTTATTTCGACTTAATCAACTCTTTAAGTTCCTGTATCTCATCTGAAAGTTTTTGAAACTCAAGCTTTCTTGCATCCTCACTAATGTGTATCTCTCTTTCAATCTCACTAGTGTTTTCGGTATTTAACTCATTCATGGCATCGACGACAACGGCTACAATAAGGTTGATCATGATGAACGTCACAATAAAGATAAATGGAACAAAGAACATCCATGCATATGGATGAGTCTCCATCACAGGTCTGACTATTCCCATCGACCATGATTCAAGTGTCATGATCTGGAAAAGGGTGTAAAATGATTCTCCAAGACTGCCGAACCATTGAGGGAAACTCTCTGCATAGAGCTGTGTAGCCATAACGGCAAAGACATAAAAAAAGATCACCAAAAGCCCGGCAATAGCCCCCATGCCAGGAATAACGCTGGCCAGTGCCAAGATGATCTTTCGCATCTGCGGTACGACGGTGATGATTCTGAACAGCCTTAATACTCTCAGCGTTCGGAACACCTCGAAACCATGAGTAACCGGCACCAGAGAGATCGATACGATGACAAAGTCAAACAAACTCCACGGGTCTTTAAAAAAAGAGAGTCGAAAAACATAAATGCGAAGAATGATCTCAATGGCAAATATGGTTATGACGATGACATCAAACAGCTCTAACAATGATCCGATATTTGACATAATCTCTTTTGAGGTTGCCAGCCCCATCGTGATACCATTCAATATTATCAGGATAATAATAAAATTTTGAAATTTTTGGCTTTTGACCAATGTCTCTATTTTTTCATACATCTTTTACTCCATCGGGGCAGGTTTTAAATACCAAGTGTCAGCTGCTGAGGCACATTTGGTACGCTGTTTTCTAAAAAGGATCTGTCAAGACCGGCAATCAAGGCAAAATGAAAGAAGTGGCTGCGTAATAGATCGAACACTTCTTCCTCACTGCTGTAGTAGTAGGCATTGGCATTGTCGTGCATGGAAAAAGAAGCATTCGCAGGCAGGATATAGATAAGGTTTGCCCAGAGTGCCTGCTGCTGCAAAAAGTGTATCTGGGACTCTACGAGAGCAATGCTCGGTTCGAATATCAGCACTTTGTCACTTTCACCAAAGTCCTGCGGTTCAAATCGGGCATTGGTAAAGACCGGCTCAAAATGTGGGATGGCATGAAAAGAACGCAGCCTGAAATCAATCTGTTTCTTTTTCATGAAATCGAGCAGACGCTCCAAAAAAGGAATGAAAAAAGGTGAAAGTACCTGACGTTCGTAAAATATATCATCAAAAATAAAAGAGGTTTCAAAAAGTGTCTGTTCAATAATAGTAATGGATGATGTGACTAACTCAGGGATGGCATTGATAGTTGTGAAAATGTCCGTGTCTGTCAATTCCGGTGAAAACAAAACAGTGATACCATCGTCACAGTACCACAGCTCTTTAAAGACGTCAGTCGTATTTCCGTCGAGTACCAGAAAATTGTAAGGAGTCATTATCTGCTGGGCAAGCTTCAGGGTGATGGGGTCACATTGATAAACTTCAAGTTCTTTCTCAAGCAGATGAAATCGGAGCAGGCGCATCATGGCATCTTCAACCGATGTCACTTTGATCCAGGCGATCTCGCTGTCACTGATCTGGGTAGGCCGGTCGAAGATAATGCCATAAGCACCGTTCAAGACAGCCTCTTCGATAGAGGAGGGCTCATAGGCTATAAAAAGATTGCCCCTCTTCACTTTCTTGGCATTAAAAGTGATGCCGTCAAAGGAGGTGACAGAGGGATCGTTAGTCAGTGACCCCTGTGTAAGTGCAAGAACATTCTCAAGTCTCATCCAATGGTGCTGCCCGCTTTTCGCTGATGTTCCGGTCTGACAAGAGAGAGACCGTTTTCATCTTTGGCGGCAAGAAGCATTCCCTCAGACAAGATACCCATCAGTTTGGCCGGTTTAAGGTTGGCTACAACACACACCTGCGTATTCATAAGTGATTCGGCTGTGTAAAAGTCTTTGATACCGGCAACGATCTGACGCGGTTTCTCTTCGCCAAGGTCAACCTGAAGTTTAAGTAGTTTTTTACTTTTTGGCACCTCTTCGGCTTCCACCACGGTACCGATCTTCAAGGTTGTCTCAAAGAACCTGTCAAAGGTGATCAGGTTATCCGGTTCTTCTGCGCTCTCCTCTTTGGGAGGCTGATCCTCTTTGATATTGGGCTGTGCTGCAGGAGCTTCGGCCATCAACGGCTCATCCACACGAGGAAAGAGCGGCGGTATTTTTTTGATCGTAAATGGATCAATCAGTGCTTTTTCTTTTACCAGTTTCTGATAACTGGCCGTATTGATCTCAAATCCAAGCGCATCGGCAATGGTTGCCGTCGTATCTGGCATAAACGGATGCAGCATAACCGAAGCTTTTGCAAGGATATTGGCAACGAGTGCCACCGTGGCCAGGGCTTCATCTGCTTTTCCCTCTTTGATCTTGACCCATGGTGCATGCTCTTCAATCGCCTTGTTGCCAATCGTAAAGAGGCGCCACAGCTCCTCAAGGTAGCGGTGCGTCTGAACTTCATCCATAAAACGCTCAAGACCGTCGAGGATGCTGTCCATCTCTGCGATCTCTTTGGCGTGCAGGCGGGCTACATCTTTACTGTCGATATGAAAATCACTGTATTTGCCACTCATCCCGATAATACGGTTTAGCAGGTTGCCCAGGTCATTACTGAGATCAGAGTTGATACGGTCAATGAACGCACGCTGAGAAAAGTCGCCATCCTGCCCAAACGGTACTTCACGCATCATAAAGTAGCGAAAGTTTTCGAGTCCGTAAGCATCAGCAACCTCTCTTGGTGAAACTACATTGCCTTTGGACTTGCTCATCTTCTCGCCGTCGCGTGTCCACCATCCGTGCGCACCGATATGTTTAGGCAGTGGCAGATCTAGGCTCATCAAAAATGCCGGCCAGTAGATTGCATGAAAACGTAAAATATCTTTTCCGACAAGATGCACAGTGGCCGGCCAGTAATTCATGTTTGCTTCATCGCCGCCATAACCAAGGGCAGTGACATAGTTGAGCAGGGCATCGAGCCAGACGTACATAACGTGCTTCTCATCATCCAGTGATTCCGGAACTTTGACACCCCAGGTAAAGCTGGTACGGGTTACAGAAAGATCGTTCAGTCCGCCTTTGACAAAGTTGATCACCTCGTTACGGCGTGATTTCGGCAAGATAAAGTCTTGATGCTCCTCATAATAATCAAGCAGTTTCTGTTCATAATCGGAGAGTTTGAAAAAGTAGCTCTCCTCTTTGACCGTGCTCGTCGCACGACCGCAGTCCGGACAGAACTCGCCGTCAATCAGCTGAATCTCCGGGAAGAATGTTTCACAGCTGACGCAGTAGTGACCTTCGTAATGGCCTTTGTAGATGTCGCCTTTGGCAAACATCTTCTCAAATGCCTTTTGAACACCCTGTTTATGCTCCGCATCGGTCGTACGGATAAACTGATCATAACTTATGCCAAACTCATCCCAGAGGTTTTTAAACAGGGCAGAGATCTCATCAGCAAAGTCTTGCGGTGATTTGCCATGTTTCTCGGCAGACTCTTCGATCTTCTGACCATGCTCATCCGTGCCGGTCAAAAAATAGGTATCTTCACCGCGCAAACGTGCAAAACGGGCCATCATATCTGCTATAAACGTTGTATAGGCATGACCGATGTGGGCTTCACCATTGACATAATAAATAGGGGTAGTAATGTAGGTGCTCATATAGGTGTTTCTCTTCTTTTGTAAATTTTAGATCAGTTAATCGTCATATAGAATGTGTACGGTCTATACCTGAACTGGATTCAGGATACTGTTGCTGCAGGGCATTAAAATTCAAATCCGCCGGTCTCACCTTTGGACATGCTGTCATAAACAGACTGGACATACTCTTTACGTACACTGCAGCCGATAAACTCGTCACATTCGCTGCAGCTGGTGACATTTTTCTCTTTCTGACACGACTGCATACTCTGCATCGTCGTATCGAGACGCTGTTCAAAACGCTCAGTTGCTTCCGTAGACATCTTTCACCCGCTGCATCTCATATTTCGATCCGAAAAAGCATGGGGTTGTCTCATGCGGGTCATTACATGGCAACTCCATAAGACGAGTGTGCCCATCCGTTGCTTCACCACCGGCCATCTCGTAGATAAAGGCAAATGGAAAGACTTCAAAAAGCTTGCGGAGCTTGCCATCAGGCTTGTCATCTGTACTCGGATAGCTGAAAAGTCCACCACCTTTGATAAGAAGCTGATGAAGATCAGGAACCATCCCGCCGGAGTAGCGTAAACGATACCCCTCTTTGAAGAAACCGTCTATCATCTCTTTATGGTATGAAGGCCAGTACTGCTGTGTACCGCCTGGTCCCATGAGCTTCCCTTTCTCTCCGAGTTTTAAAACCTCCTGCTCTTTAAAACGGCCATGACGGAAGATATAGTGGCGAACCTGATTCTTGTAAGCCGTTACCATCTCGGTTCGCGGGCCATAGACAATATAGACCGATGCGATCATATGGCTGGCATCCCACTCACCTTCATAGATACCATAAATCGTTCCGACACTGAGATCAACGTCGATCAGACTTGAGCCGTCGAGCGGATCGTAGGCGATCAGCAACTTGCCATCCGGGTTGAAGACCTCCTCTTCCTCTTTCTCTTCACTGGCGATTGCTTTTATAATTTCAAGTTTTGACAGCTCTTCTGCGATGATCAGATCACATTGAATGTCAAGCTTGAGCTGCATCTCACCCGATTCATTCAGATTCTCAGAGTAGTCAAAATCCTCATTGGTAATCGCCTCGCGGATGCGCATGGCTGATGTTTCGATTGCATTAAAAATTGGTTCTAAAGTCACTAGATCTCCTTTGCATTGTTTAATATCCACTCAATGACCTCTGCTTCATCGTTAAGATCGAGCAGGGCTACATTGTCGGGAAGGTCGTAGGCATTCACATCGATGGAGTCATCGATAGCCAATGCATTCATATAGGGAAAGTACTCCTCATCGATTTTGTCACGGAAGATACTGATACGCGGAAGCGGAAGGTTTTTAAGGCCTTCTACCAGTAAAATGTCAAAATATCCAAACATCTCCACCATCTCGTCAAGCTCTTTATGACGGTGGGAGAAAAATGTAGTACGTGTTGGTGAGGTGACAGCCACTTCGGCACCGGTATCGGAAAATTTATAACTGTCTTTTCCCGGTACGTCAAAACGCGCTTTATCTTTTGGATCATTTTTGATGATGGCGACCTCTTTGCCATAGTCATGGATCAATTTACGTGCGACTTTCAAAATAAGCGTAGTCTTACCGCTGTTTGAGGGGCCGGTAAATGCGACGGCCAATCGTTTCTCTGCCATATCTTTCCATCTGTATAAAATTTAATTGATTATAGTGAAGAATGGGTAAAAAGATGTTTAATAGCCGGTGAGGCAACGTTACTCTGGTATAATTCCCAAAACATTTACGATAGCCTTCTTTCATAACCTTTTTATGAAAGAGACTCAAGATCGCCTTTAGTGCCATAGCGGCCAGCGTAGTCAAATGGGCTTTGCTCATTTGGCGTTCAAAAGAGAGATTTTTATGCATATTTTTTTTATTTTTTTAACATCACTTTTCATCATGACAGGCTGCTCAAAAAGCACGGCATTTGATCCCTTCAAAATGGATGATGTACATGAGCGCGCCGTCAACAATATGCGTACAGCAACTATCGTGAAAAATAGCGAAGCAAAAGTTATTATCTCGGCGATCTACCTGAACAGAACGATGCCCGAATCCTATAAAGATGAGAATGGTGAATACTTTTTAGTCGCCTTATACCAGAAAAATGACAGTAACCTGACAACGGAGAGTATAAATCTGACGATGAACGCATACCCGCCACTCACCATTCATGAGGTAGACAAGGAAGACAGCCTCCGGTCACTGATGCCGATTAACAATGAGTGGAATCACTACTATCTGGCCACATACCTTGTCGATGAAAAAGAGACGCTCTCGCTTACTTTCGAAAGCGGTCTGTATGGTTTGGCTGAGTTAACGTATCGAAAAGATGAACAATAGAGACACTATGGCCTAAAATCTTTTTATAGATCACATAATTTGCCAATACTTTTTTTCCATACTCACGACTCTCGGAATTACTCATCATCTCCATACTCAGAAATGGTTCATACCTGCCTGGACGAAACGTTCCTTTAAGCAGATGTTTTTTGGTAAACCCTATGCCGCCATTGTATGCATAGGCTATAAAAAGCGGATGGTAGAGACGGTCTTGCAGCCACGACAGATGTTTGGTGGCATACGCGATATTTCTTTCCGGGGCAAACATCTCATTAAACGATGTTCGTTCCTGCGTAAACTCTTTATCGAGGTGCTCGACAAGAAATGGCATCAGCTGCATAAGCCCAAGCGCATAGGAGCGTGAAAGTGCCGAGGGGATAAAATGGCTCTCCTGACGCATCAGTGAGAGCATCACTGCCTTGTCGTCACTGCTCAAGCCTGACATCGATTTTTCATACGGCATAATGTAGTTGTGCATCCTATAGCCCGAAGCCCGCTCGAGGATAAAGCCCTGAACGCCGATCAGCGAGCTGTTCTGATACTTTGTCGCAAGGTTAAAAAGATCATCCTTCGGAGTTGATCTGATCTCATCCAGGATACTTTTCCACACTAGCGGGTCGGTAATGTCCTGATCTGTTTTTTCGTCACTGGTTTTAAGTTTTGTAAAATAGTTGTCGATGGGTTTTTTCAACAGCTCTTTGGCATAGATGGAGTAGATATTCAGGTCACTGCTTTCACTCAACTTCTCGAGCACGCCAACATCATCAGTGATCAGATATTTCCAGAAAAGCGCCTTGTCTCTGTCCATACGAAAATAAGCTGTTTCATAGACCTTCTCAAGCAGCAGCAGTGCTTCATGTTTTTGATGGAAGCGGATCTGGTTGAGCGCCAGAAAAAAGCTTGTCTGCGCATTGGCTTTCATACTGAGTGCATCCAGCAGGGCACGCTGCAGCTGGTTTAGCTTGTCATCCATAATGACCAGGCGCACAAAGGTTGAAAACCCAGGTGCCGCTTCCAGCTTTGCCGTAAACTCAGGAGAGAGTCTCTGATTGAAATGTTCTAAACGAAATTGCGAGCCGGCGCCGTTAGCGACTTTTAAAAATGTTTTAGCATCAAAAGACTCAAGGTTCTGTGACATGTTGGTATCACTGAGCATCGCGAGCCATTTGGCATCTGTCGTATCGGCAAAACGCCTGCTGAGGGTGTGCCGTTCTTCAATACTCAACTGCACGGCTGTATTGGGGGAGAGGGCAAGTTTGCTACAGTCGTCATTACTGTTATCGAACAGCTGTTGCGCGGTTTGGTTCCAGCAATCCAGTGTGTATTTCACACTTTCATCATCCGTTTTCTCAGCATAGGCTTTAAAAAATCTTTTGTTTACATGACGGACCTGATAAAAGGCCTGATCGGCTTGCTGCGGTGTAATATCCTGCTTAAGGTACTGCCATATAAGAAAATTTTTAAAGTGACCAGATGGCTTCTCATTGATCTCTTCAAGGGTGACTGACCCATGAAGCACGGTAATAGCAAGCAGAGGTGCTAAAAAGCGAATCATAATGATGCAGCAAGTCCGTTAATAAGATTGACAAAAATAACATCGATGATCTGAAGGCCGATAATAATGATGATCGGTGCAAGATCAATGCCGTTAAAGACAGTAGAGACACGCTGACGAAGCAGGGCATAGACAGGCTCTGTCAAGCGTGCGAGTATCTGCACGATAGGGTTATATGGATCAGGACGGACCCAGCTGATCACCGCGGCGATGATCAGCACCCAGATATAGATCGTAATCAATGAATGAATAATTCCACCTAATCCTAAAACAATGCTCCCTAGCGTACTCATTTGACGATCTCCCCAAGATAGTTTTTAAGATATTTGTAAATGTCTGCCAGCTCAGGACCATGTTCAGTACCTGTCAGTAGAAGACGAACCGGTTTAGAAAAGAATTCCCCCTTTAGACCGGTCTCTTTGATAAGATAGTTTTTAAAGTCATCAAACTCTTCAAAGAACGGAGCCGACTGCATTGCGGTTTTCAGTTTTTCAGCAGCTTCATTAAAGGCTTCGGGAACCTGCTTTTCGGCAAAGATCGGCTCGATTTTAGAACGCAGCTCCTTAAGCGTATCCGCCTCTTCAAGATAGATACGGGCGATCTGACCGATGTCGTCATCAGCAAAACCGACATAACGTGACAGCTCTTTGACATCCATACGTTTGAGGTGCTCACGGTTGATGAACTTCAGTTTATCCGTGTCGAAACGGGCAGGGGCCTTTGAAATACTTTCAAGATCAAACCACGACACCGCTTCTTCCACTGTGAAGATCTCCTGCGGTGGTTTATTCCCGATCAGAATCAGGTAGTTGGCAATCGCTTCAGGCAGGTAACCCTCCTCAAGCAGCCACTTGACGTTTGACGCATCGTCACTCATGCTCATCTTTTTTCCCTCATCATTAAGGATGGTCGGCAAGTGGGCATATTCAATCTTTTTGTCATACCCCAGCGCATCACGTACTGTAATCTGCTTAGGCGTGTTGCTCATATGGTCTTCATCCCGGATAACAAGTGATATATCACTGATCATATCATCTACAGCACAGGCAAAGTTGTATGTCGGGTGTTTTTCGGCACCCATAATGATAAAACTGTCGATGTCGTCAGGATCAAAACTGATCTCGCCTTTTACTTTATCGTTAACGACAACAGCATTTGCAGGCTTGACAAGACGAATGGTAAACGGGTTCTCATTATCGATCGTCTCTTCCGGAGTAAGATGGCGGCAGGCGTCATCATATCGGAACGCGACCTTGTCGGCTTTGGCCAGTTCACGTTTTTTATCAAGCTCTGCCGGTGTACAAAAGCAGTTAAAAGCCTGTTTCTCGTGTAACAGTTGAATGGCCATGGTTCGATGATAACGAAGATGATTGCTCTGATGGATTACATCCGTGTATTCGATGTTGAACAGTCCAAGAAGGTCAAGGATCTCTTTATCTTTGCCTTCAATATTACGCTCGGTATCAGTATCTTCGATGCGAACGATCATCGGTTCATTTCGCTGTTTCGATATCAGTGAGTTGAAGATGGCGACACGGAGGCTCCCGATATTCATATCACCGGTGGGGGAAGGTGCGAAACGCAACATTGCAGCTCCATAGTTTTTTCGCGATTTTACCAGTTTGGAACTAAAAACCGAGTGAAGATAACTTCTCAGCTACAAGCTCATTCACGACCTTCGGGTTTGCTTTGCCCCCTGTGGTTTTTAGTACTTGCCCCACAAAGAAGCCTAAAAGCTTGGTGTTACCTGCTTTAAACTTATCAACATTGTCTGGATTTTTTGCAATTATTTCATCGATAATAGGTGAAATTTCAGCAGGGTCACTTATCTGTACAAGCCCTTTATCTTCAACTATTTGTATTGGATTTTCTCCTGTTTTAGTCATCTCTTCAAATACTTGTTTGGCAATCTTGCTTGAAATAGTCCCATCATCAACCATTTTAACTAGCTCAGCTATCTGCGCAGCATTAAATTTCAGTTCATCTGATTGTTTTTCTTTTAGTTCTCTAGCTACTTCATTTGCCACAATGTTAGCTAGACCTACAGGACTATTAAGAACTGATTGTGCCTCTTCATAAAAAGAAGACAGTTTCTCATCACGCGCTAGCGTATTAGCTACTTCGCTGTTTAGTCCAAGCTCACCAGTGTACTTGTCAAATAGTGTTTGTTCGTGATCACTCATAGGTGCTACTTCACCATCTACTTGTACTTTTTTAGCTTGAGGCTTAGGTTCGCTCTTGGGTGCTTTTTTCTTTTTTCCCCAAGAGTCTTTAAGACCGACAATTTTATTAAATACAGGTTTTTCATCAGTGTAGTCAATAGGGTCAGTATAAAAATACCCCTGTCTTTCAAACTGGAATCTCTCATCAGGTTTCTCGGTTATTACAGCAGGTTCAATAAGGGCATTTTTAATAACTTGTAGAGAGTGAGGGTTTAAGTCCTCCAACCCTTCCGGAGTCTCTGAGGAGTATAGTCTGTCATACAGTCTTACTTCTACCGTTTTAGCCTCTTTAGCACTCACCCACTGAATAGCACTTTTTACTTTGATACCGCTACTGTCTGAGCCACTTTTAGAGTCAGGGTGATATTGCGCTTTTATCTCTACGATATTGCCGCTAGCATCTTTAATGACTTCCTTACAAGTGATAATGTAACCATGTCTAAGTCTTACCGGCTGTTCAGGGGTAAGACGGTAGTAACCTTTTGGAGGATTCTCCATAAAGTCATCACGCTCAATATATATCTCTTTTGAGAAAGGTATCTTTCTTGAACCCTCTTTAGGTACATCATGGGGGTAGTATGGAGCATCAATCTCTTCGTGACCTTCATAATTTTCGATAGTTACTTTTAGCGGGTCAAGCACCGCCAGCACACGCGGTACTTTTTTATTCAGATCATCTCTGATACAAAATTCAAGTTGTGAAACATCAACCATTGAGTTTGCTTTTGCTATCCCTATCTGATCGCAAAAGTTTAAAATAGATTCCGGCGTATAACCTCTTCGTCTGTATCCGGCAATCGTAGGCAAACGAGGATCATCCCAGCCACTGACTTGTCCACCTTCTACCAATTCTAAAAGCTTTCTTTTACTCATAACCGTATAGTTAATACCCAGTCTCGCAAACTCATACTGGTAAGGGCGTGGCATTTCAAGCCCAAGCGTGTCAAGTACCCAGTCATAAATCTCACGGTTGTTTTCAAACTCCAGGGTACAAAGAGAGTGGGAAATCCCTTCAAGATAGTCAGACAAACAGTGAGCAAAGTCATACATCGGGTAAACATTCCACTCGTCCCCCGCTCTATAATGGTGGGCGTGTCTGATGCGATACAGAAGCGGATCCCTCATTTTCATATTGGCAGCAGACATATCGATCTTGGCTCTTAGCACATGTTCACCGTCTTTAAACTCACCATTTTTCATTCTTTCAAAAAGGTCCAGGTTCTCTTCAACACTGCGTTGGGCATATTTACTGCGTTTTCCGGGCTCTGTAACAGTCCCTCTATATTCACGTATCTCATCTTCGTCCAGACTATCAACGTATGCCTTGCCCATTTTAATAAGTTCAATGGCATAATCGTATAGTTCAGGGAAATAGTTGGAAGTAAAATGTACATTATCTCCCCAGTCAAATCCAAGCCACTGTACAGCATCTTTAAGAGCCTCTACATATCTCGTGTCTTCAGTAGTTGGATTTGTATCATCCATTCTAAGGTAACAGTGACCATTGAAGTCACTGGCGATACCAAAATTGATTATGATAGATTTGGCGTGTCCAATGTGTGGGAATCCATTAGGCTCCGGAGGAAATCTTGTGACCACCTCTTTATATTTACCTGATTTCAAGTCCTGATCAACTGTTGTACGTAAAAAATCTTTGTGCTCACTCATTATTATGAACCTTTTGATGCTGAAAGTGTATTAAGAACCGCATTTTATCAAATCAGTTATTATAGAACATAGGGTAAACTGTTTATTTTAGAGGCTATCCAGGAATCATGGCCGGTAAAAATCACGAAAATCTAGGAAAATGTCACTTGCATCTGTTGTTTTACCTACAATATTCTTCTCAAACTTCTACTCCTTGATATCGATTCAAGATGAGTGTGATGCATGGAAGACAATAGAGCGATGAGTGACAAATCGAGTCAAATATGAAAGAAAAACTAATAAGCAAGCTTAAACGTTATTCGATTGAAACGTTAAAGCTACTCGTCATCATCATTGTCATGGCAAATGTCATCAGCTACCTTAAGCGGCCGGAACTTCCATCACAAACACTTCCTGAAATCGAAGCAACGCTTATCGATAACAGAGCTTTTACAACTGCTTCTGTAAAAGGAGAGCCTTTGATGATCCATTTTTGGGCCACCTGGTGTCCAACCTGTAAAACTGAAGCCGGCAATATTGACTGGGTAGCCAACCATTTCTCCGTCCTCAGTATAGCCGTTAAATCAGGTTCTAATACTCAGCTTTCAACCTACATGAAAGAGCGCGACCTGACATTTAAAGTGTTGAATGACGAGATGGGTTTATCTGATAGGTTTTCTGTAGCTGCCTATCCAACAACTTTCATCTATGACAGTGAAGGCAACCTCGCATTTACCGAAGTAGGGTATACCTCTGCGATCGGCCTGTATCTACGGATATGGTGGGCTAAGTGATAAGGAGAATCTGCAGACTTCTTTGGTCAATATCAATAAGGTAAGATTTGATCTTGAGGAGAAGAACCTGAATGTAGAAATGAATGAAAAAGGACCATCAGGCAGCCTTATTCGATATCGACATCAAAATTGTATAATAATTTTTAATCGTTATCAGATTGAGAGTGATTAATTTTTAATCATCTATCGAACAAAGTCTATTGATGACTCTTAAGGTCAAAATCATTCCAAAGCCTTGAAGTGTCTCTTCCGTTTTGGTACGCTTTTTTAGCCCAGTAAGCACATTCCTTCAGGTCCTTTTCAACACCATTGCCAAGACAGTATGATACTGCAAGATTGTACTGTGCACCTGCCTCACCTTGCTCAGCCAATGGTTTCCATAATGAAACTGCAGTTTCATAATCACCTTTTTTGGCTGCTTCAAGTGCTTTTCCTAAGTCGCCAGCCATAAGACTTGCTGCAAATAGTAGTAGTAAAAAGAGTTTTTTCATTATGTTTCCTTTGGATGAATAGTGACATTCTATGACTATAGTAATTAATAGTAGCTAGATCATTTGAAATTCATGTAAAGAAGAGGGGTGTTGTGAGTAAAAATTGGTGACCCCAAGGGGATTCGAACCCCTATGGCAAGGATGAAAACCTTGAATCCTAACCATTAGATGATGGGGCCATTTGTAAGAAATGGCTTTCTTGAGCCGAAATTATATGTTTTCAACACTTAAAAATTATTGAAAAGTACTGTTTTTTGAAAAAAAGAGAGTCTTCTCCCGAAAGGAGAAGGAGTTAGTCAACGTAGAAATCGCGTAGTGCGCGGATAATCACTGCATTCTTAGAGATGCTTTCTGATTTAGCATTCTCATCTACAGACTCATAGAGGTCAAGTGGTAGAGAGATAGAGAAAGTTTTAGTTTCTACTTTTTTCTTTTTCGAGATCATAGCTGTAACATTAGTCAAGAGTTCAATGATCTTTTTTGTATCGATTGGCTTCTGGATGAAGCTGTTAACACCGATTTCGATAGATTCTGAGATCTTCTGGATATCGTTGCTTGCTGAAATAACGATAATGATCTGATTTGGATTCATCTCACGGATCTTACGGGAGAGTTCAATCCCATCCATCTCTGGCATGATGATATCTACAAAGATAATGTCAGGTTTTTTCTCTTCGTAAAGGTCCAATGCTTCTTTACCGTTGAATGCAGATGATACATCACTAAAGAAGTTTTTAAATGTAGAGCTGAGCAGTTCGTTTGCTACTGCCTCATCTTCAACTACCATTGCAGTCAGTTTTTTTGTCTGTTCTGTCAGGTTAACAAGATCGATATTCGCCATTTTTAAATTCCTTATATGTAGTTAACGATTAATAATTCAAAACAATAATATTTTGTAAAATAAACCATTTTTATATGTTTGTTAATATCTGTGACATTATAAATAAACAAGCTTTACAGTAACCTTAGATAACAACGTTAATTAATGTGATTATTTTTGACAATATTTGACTACTTCTTCAAATCAAAGTGCAATGTTGTTCCCTTCTGCTCACTTGAATGAAGGTCAACCTTTGCCCAATGCTTTGGCAACGGCCTTCTCTTCTATAATAGTAGGGGCATTGCCGGCATAAATACCTTGACCATCACTTCACCCTCAACAGCTTTTCCTTGCTGCTCTAGATGAACTCTGAGTGTATTGACACCCACGATTATCTGCTTTTCAGTTGTGATAACCGCACTGCCAGAGCGTCCTGATACACTCTTTTCAAAAGCCGCTGCATTAGCATGCATGCCTAACATCAATAAACTCGCTATTATCATTACTAATCTCATTTTGGACTCCTTTTTGATAATTATTGTAACGGTAGTGTGTTGGAGAAGTGTTAGGGATGCACAATAAGAGATTTTTTTGCCCATCTAAGGTATATTATTTAGATAAAAAAAGGGAGAGTTATATGGGAACAACGAATTTTAAAGGCACAGTCGTCAATCTCGAAGGAAATGATCTCAATGTAGGAGATAAAGCGCCGGAAGTCATTGCCACTGGTACTGATCTGAGCGATGTGGAAGTAGGGGGCGCAAAAGACAGCATTCAGCTCCTTGTCATGGTACCATCACTCGATACCGCTACCTGTGCTGCTGAAACACGGCGCTTCAATGTGGAGGTCAATAATCTCGATATTTGTGAAACAACTGTCATCTCTATGGACCTGCCATTTGCATCAGACCGATTTTGTTCAACGGAAGGGATCGCCAATCTGACTGTTGTATCTGATTATATCGATAAAGCAGTCAGTAAAGCCTACGGTGTTTTAATGGTAGATAACAAACTCAAAGGACTGAGTGCAAGAGCAGTTTTTGTCATTGATAGAAACGGAGAAGTCGTTTACAAAGAGATCGTTCCTGAAGTAACTGATGAGCCTAATTATGAAGCGGCAATCGAAGCGATCAAGGATGCACGCTAGTCATACTTCTTAAACTGTTCGAGCCAATCTGAATTGGACTCGACCGTTTTCTCTTTCTGGCGGAGCAGGGAGTCGATGATGCTCTTGAGTGATGCTTCGTCCATAAACTCCAGCATATTCGCATCAATGGTCGTTACCGAACCACCCTCATAGCTGTTTAGCAGGTTTTCAATATCGTGTATTAGTTGCTGTTTTCTCTTTTCCATAGGCGCATAATAACCAAAAGTGGTTAAGGGCACCTCTAAAAACCCTGGATATCATCAGCGTTACATACATTTTCGTGATCAAGGCAGGTTCTTGTCAGCGTAGCAGGGCTACGGTGGCAAGGTTCTAACGCAGACTCACGGACATGTATG
>JAYEMF010000088.1:0-12738 GCA_034717975.1 Campylobacterota bacterium | reverse complement strand
ACGACGGACTGGAGTGGGATTATATGGTCACCCCTGGCAACCGTGTCATAGTCCCTGTCATCGAGCGCCGATTCTGGGCTGGGGTGGAGTACCTGTTTTAATTTTTATATTTATGAAAGTTATATAAAGTTACTATAGATTATCGATAAGGTAAATAGATATGCTCAAAACTGTTTTACTTTTACTGCTATTTATACTCTTTACTCCCCTTCAAGCGCAAGAGATCGACCAGCTGCTTGGAGCCTATGAAAAAGCCTCGGAACTCTCCCACAAAACCAAAGATGAAGCAGCCGGGAATCTCATTGTCTACACACGTGACGACCTGGAGCGGATGCAAGTTCAGACCCTCAAAGATATCGTAAAATCACTTCGCTTTTTTCAGTATGCCGAAAACCGCTTTGGACAGCCGGACATACTCAATCAGGACCCCCTCAGCAACTACAGCAAGTCAATACGCACCTACCTCAACGATCATGAACTCTTCAATCCTTTGGCCGGAAGCGGATTTTTCGTTTTTGGCGATATGGAACTTGACTTTATCGACCATATCGAGATCTATGAGGGCTTTCCCTCGTTTGATTTTGGTACGGAACCGGCTACGGTTGTCATTCGTCTCTACAGTAAAACAGCAGAACATGATACCGGCGGAAAGATCAAAGCCCTGTATGGTTCTTATGGGTCCAACACTCTCAGTGGGTATTATGCCGATCAGCTTGAGGACTTCAACTATTTCACCTATGCCAGCAGGCGAGACAATCAACGTGAAGAGTTCACGCATGACGGCAGAGATGCCAAAAGAAATAAACGGACAGAACGTGTTTATGCATCACTTGCTACCGATAACCATCAGATCGAACTGCATGGATCCCATCAAAAAGGTGATGGATTCATTGGTGGCATAGTGGGAGCAACTGCAGAAGAGTCTGAACTGAAAAATCGCTATTTCAGTGCCTCTTTGCACTCAACCTTTCAGGATAAAAGCCTCACGTTCAACCTCATCTTCCTGCAAAATATCAGTGACTTTGACATTGGCTGGCAGGCAACCGATCCGGCACTTATTGTCAACTCCGATCCCGCAACAAGCCCTTCCTTGCCTTTGATTCCCATCACCCAGCACAAACAAGAACTCAGAGAAGACAGTTATACAGCCGGATTGAAAAAAAAGTGGTCTTTAGATAAGCACACCCTGACCGGCGGTATTAAATTTCGTCACAAACATTTTGACCTGACCGACCTTACACTCACCTCACCTGCCATAGGTGCCTTGCCACCTATTTCACAGGCCTACTACTCTGAAGATGTCTATTCCGCTTTTTTACAAGACAACTACAGCATCGACGAAAATCAGATGCTGACCCTCTCACTAATGTATCAGCATTACCATCGAAAGCACAGCAGTGTTGACGATCAGGACACCTTTCAACGTCGTCTGGGCTATATCTATGCTAATGACAACTGGGTAGCTAAAACCTTTCTCTCCCATCAGGAATTTGCGTCAGAACCCTATATGACCATCTCCCCGCACTACGGTAACGAAGATCTGAACAAAGAGAGTTATCAATCTATCTTCCAGGAGGTCAGTTATCAAACAGATATATCACTGACCAAACTTGTTTTGGGATACGGTAAAAACCGGGATATACCGATCCTCGATCCGGCAACATTCACTATGCAAAATAGCGATAAAAGTATTTACGGCCACTCCGCAGCTATCGAGCAAACCTTTTTCTTCCGTGAGAAAGACAAACTCGAGCTGCAGGCCTGGAGCTATTTTCTTGAGTCCCCTTATGAAGGTAACCATGATCTCCGCCACCATACCGGGGTGATCAGGATGCTCAACACCTTTGGCAGGTTTGATCTTTTCAATGAACTGCTGATACAGGAGGGGTATCACGATCAGTCAAATGGGCATGACTACAGTGCCGGTATCATCTATCATGCCAGCGATGATCTTCAGTTCAATGTCAAAGGGGAAAACATCTTTGATGACGGTCTGATGTGGGACTACTACATTGCCCCCGGAAACAGTATAAATGTCCCTGTCATCGAGCGCCGATTCTGGGCGGGGATGGAGTACCTGTTTTGAAAAAGCTGCTCCTTACCCTGCTGATCGGCTTTAATCTCTTTGCCTCAGATGCGGAGCTGGCAGCGAAAATCCACCTCTCTATTGCCAAAGAGTGTACCAAAAAACAAAATCCGAAAATCTACCTGCACGGAGATATTAAGGAGCTGCGCCACAATAGCACTATAACAACAACCCTGAAGTGTGAAGAAGCGGACTTCGTTATTGCAAGCACCATACAAAACCTGCCCGACTCCTGTCGCGGAAAGCTGCTCTTTGCCACACGATACAAAGTGTTTAAAAAACATCCCGAAGTCTTTGGTGCTTTTTTCTGGCAAAAAGGGCGTCCCAATATTATTTTCGATGCACTGAGCCTGAAAGAGCATAACCTCACGCTGCATCCATCGTTCAATAAATATATAGAGTGACCATGCAGTTGACGTCAAAGTTTGGGAAACCTTTTCTTATGCTGCTGCTGATCCTGCCGATCTTGACAGGGATATCGATCTATCTTTACCAGGAGTATCAGCAGACAACCGATGAGATCCATCAGATAATCTATAATGATCTCCTTGAAAAAAAAGCGAAACTGTTTCAAAACTTCTCAGAGCACATACATAAAGAGCTTGGTGACGAGATGGTTTTAATGCTGCAAAAAAATCCTGACCTGCGTCACCACTACGAAAATGAAATGTCTCTGCTCATTACCAGGGAACTCAAATATCTCTATATGCTCTATTATGACTACGAAGATAAAAAACTGCGCTATCTTCTCGACAGTTCCCAGGATGAAGAGGAGCGGGCCGAATACGGTCAAAAGTTTGACCCGCAGACTGATATCTGGGAAGTTGCACGCATAACCAGGCAACCGCAGGTAGAGCAGCAGGAAGTCGATACGCTCTGGATAACCTATGCACTGCCCATCATCGTAAACGGGAAAATTGTCGCTCTGCTGGGAGCGGACTTTTCCAATGATGAAAGCAGATATATCGATGAAGCCGTCATTCCGCTGAAAAACCTCTATTTCTATATATCGATCTTTATGATAATCATGCTTGTCACCGCCTATGTACAGTTCATCATGTACTATCTCAGCCGCAAACGGAGCCTGCACGACCCATTGACCAGAACCTACAACCGCCAATACCTTGCCGAGCTGCTCAATAATGACAACATCGACCAGTACCAGATGCTTCTGATCGACCTGGACCACTTCAAGCGGATCAATGATATCTACGGTCATGATGTGGGCGACATCGTGCTCCAGGCAGCCAGCGGCAGGATCAAGTCACAGATCCGTGACCAGGATGTTCTCATCCGTTACGGCGGCGAAGAGTTTCTGCTCCTGCTCAAGGAGAAGAGTGTCGTCACCTGTAAAAGCATCGCCGACCGTATCCAGGAAGGCATTAAAGAGCGTCCTATCAAAGCCAATGAGCATAACATCACACTGACACTCTCTATCGGTATCAACCCCTACCCGGGATACGCCAAAAATATCGATGAGGCCATCAAAATTGCCGATGAGCAGCTTTACAGAGCAAAATCCAGCGGACGCGACAGAGTAGAGATCTCTAACGATGAAAAGCTCTCCTTGCAGAGCAATACGACCAAACGTATTCAGGATGTCAAAACCGCCATACTCGAAGAGCGGATACACTGCGTCTATCAGCCTATGTTTAAAACAGATGATCTCTCTTTGAAAAAGTTTGAAGTACTTGTCAGACTTCTGGAACAAGACGGTACAGTCGTTACACCGGATGACTTTCTGCCGGCCATTGCCAACACCCAGGCTTATATCAAAGTAACCGAGCGTGTCCTCAGCATTGCGTTGCAGACACTTAAGGAGAAGCCGGTAGAACTGAGTATCAACCTGGCACTGCAGGATGTCTTCAACAATGACATCATGGCCATGATCACATCGCTGCTGATGTCAAACTCCGACCTGACAAACCGACTCACCTTTGAGATTTTGGAGACGGCAGAGATCACCAACTTCGATCTTATTCGACAGCGTATCGATCTGCTGAAATCACTCGGCGTCAAAATTGCACTGGATGATTTCGGAAGCGGTTACGCCAATTTCAAATACCTGGTGCACCTTGGTATCGACATCCTTAAAATTGACGGTTCTCTGATCCGTGACATCGATACGAACGATAACGCCTACCATATTGTTCAGACCATCAACGACTTTGCCAAACGGATGGATATCATCACGGTGGCGGAGCAGATTGAGACGGAACAGGAGTTAGAGACCGTCAAAGAGCTGGAAATCGATTATGTCCAGGGATACTATCTGGGAAAACCAAGTTTTGATCTATTTGACCTCTTGAATAAAGCCGACTGATTTTGCTACTATTGCAAAAAAATTATTAACAGGCCATTTTATGCAAAAACATGAAGCACTGGAAACCAAACACTATTTCACCCCCGATGAGATTCAAGCCAAACTAGCAGGTGTCGAGTACATCATTATGGCGGCACCATCACCCGACCATTTCAAAGAGACACCGATCCATTTCACCATCTTTTTAAATACGCACGAAGCACTGCCTGAAGAGATAAAAGGTGCCGTATTTGAGAAGTTTTGCGAACAGTACAACATCATCAACACCGCCCATGTGATGAGTGCACTTCAAGCCGTAGCCTTCGCTGAAACCAGACAGGAGACACCGATGCCGATGCACCTCGTAAAACCGGAAGATCAACGCACCATCCCGCATGTTCCGCTTCACGTTATCGATTTTCTTGGCGATTCGAGCGATTTTGAACAGACTAAACGCGATAGTCTTACAGGCTGGAGCTACTCCTACAATTAAAGGGCACCTCTAAAGAGAGCGCTAACTCATCAGGATATTGCTCAGGAAGAGACCGCCTATAATGGTAATCAATATGCCGACGATGCGTGTCCCCACACCTTTGTAAGAAGGTTTTTTTAACACATTGGCCAGTCCGATGCCCAAAGCCATCAGTAAAGATGTCATGATGGAAAAACCTGTAATGTACATGAGAGGGTGGGCAGCAGACGGCAATTCAACGCCATGGGCATAACCATGGAACAGTGCGAAGATAGCGACCACCGGTATCGAGAGCCATAATGGGTAGCGCTCATCCATAGCTATAAAGAGTCCCATGGCAATCCCGGAAAATGCAATGACAATCTCTACACTGTACAGCGGCATACCGAAAATGCCCAATACCGCTCCCGAAAGCATCGCCGCTAAAAAGACAAGCGGCAATATCCAGAGAGAGGGTCTGCCGATCTGGTATCCCCAGAACCCGACACCAAGCATGACGACAACATGGTCAAATCCCATGACCGGATGCAATATTCCGCTTGAAAAGCCTGCTTCTCCCCCACCTTCATGAGCATACCCAAAAGCCTGAAAAATATAAAAGAGCAACACTGCTGCTACTATCGCTCTTTGTGTTTTGAGCATCTCTCTCACTCCAGTTTCTCTCTTTCAGCGTAACAGGACACTTTCCAGATCATCCACATGATTGATGGCAAGCTCATCGAGCCTATACTGTTGTGTCTGCATGGTAATGTCGCTGCCCTGGGCAACGTCCATAGCCAGTAGTGCTGTCGTATCTATATCTAACGCTACATCGCTCAAAAGCAGAAAATCATCGCCATGAATGCGAAATACCAGGGTATCGGGATAGCTCTTTTTTAACCATTCGGCAACATCAGCCAGTAGCTTGTCTCCGCGTTCCCAGCCGTATGTGGCGTTAAAATGTGTAAAGTGGCCGATAAAGAGACCGAACATATAGGTATAACGCTTCTGCTCCTGGTTTCTGAGCAGGACAAATTCAAGATAACTCTTGCTGTAGACATCGGTAAGCGGATCTTTGAAAAAGTAAGCGAACCGCTCCTCCTCAAGTTCCGTTGCCGGAAGCTGATTGACCCCCTCATCCAGTTCAATCTCTTTGAAGACCGCTATGGCGCTCTCCGCCACATCCGGATGGAATTGAATACCCTTTAACTCATCGATCTCTTTTAACGCATTTTGCAGACTCATCCGGCCTTTATAGATACGGCTGGTAGTCATCGCATCAAAGGCATCGGCTACGATCATGATCCTGGATAACGGCGGAATCTCATCTCCTTTGAGCCCCGTTGGATACCCTCTCCCGTCATGTCGTTCATGGTGAAAATGGACAATTTCGGCCAACTCTTCATACATAGGTATCTGTTTCAGAAGATCGTAACTGGTACTTACATGTTCCTGGATCAGTTTAAACTCCAGATCATTCAGTTTTCCCGGCTTCAGCAGCACCGAATCGGGTGTCGCCACCTTTCCGACATCATGCAGCATGGCTGCCTGATAAAGTTTTTCGCACTCTTCAGCCGTATGCCCCATTGCTATGGCAATCATTTTTGAATAGCGTGCAACGCGTTCGGAGTGCCCGGCCGTATAGGTGTCACGGCGTTCCACCATCTCGATAAACGAGAAGATGGTTTTTTCATAATTATCTATGCGTTCATACTGCAGCTGACGTTCAGCCTCGATCGCCTGATTGAGTTCGGCAGTACGTTCTTCTACCTTGTCAATAAGATGAAGTTTAAAATCTTCCGCCTCTTTCAACGCATTGATTTTGACGGCACTTCGGTAGAGGGACTCTTTCATCTGATTGTAGTCTATTGGCTTGATAATGTAGCCGCTGACACCGATCTGAATAGATTCGACAAAATAGCTGCTGCTCGAATAGGCAGAAACGATGATGATCTCCTGGTTTTGATCGGCTTCACGGATTTTTCTGCTCATCTCCAGTCCATTCATCACGGGCATCGATATGTCGGAAAGGACTATATCATAATGGCCGCTTTGATACTTCTCCCATCCCAGCTGGCCATTTTCGGCACTATCAAAGGAAGCAAAAAGTTTTGCGAGATACCGTTCTACTTCTTTGCGGATACCGACGTCATCTTCCACATAGAGCACACTCAATTGTCCAGTCAGTGACTGCAGTGTTATGAGATCTACCATGAAGACTTCCTGTTCCCGTTATCGGCTAATTTGCGCAAACTATTATATTGCATGACACCTCACCTTTTTTGCAGCCGCTCTTTCATGGATTCTAGTACTTCGACAAAATCCATAAACATGACCGGTTTTTTTAAATAGGCATCCGACACCGTCTCCGAAGCGTCCATATTGCTGTCCGATGCCGTCATAACAATCAAAACGGCATCTTTGTCAAGTTCATGAATCTGCCTCAGCATCTCACGACCGTTCATTTTCGGCATTTTCAGATCGCTGATGACAAGGTCATACGCTTTCTCTTTAAAGCGTTCCAACCCCTCTTCCCCGTTCGATGCACTGTCAATATTTTTAAATATCTTCTTTAAAAATATAAGCGTCTGCTCACGTACACCCTCTTCATCTTCAACATATAACACTTTAAGAGCACCCATGCTCTCTTGAAGTTGCTGCAGCTTACTCATTGTCTGACACTCCTTTTTTAGGTAGAGATATCTCAAAACAGATACCGCCCTCTTCGCGGTTTTCTGCTTTTATTATACCCTTCAAATGCTTTTCTACGATAGTTTTACTCATATAAAGTCCCAGTCCGGTACCGATCTTCTCATCTTTTGTCGAAAAGTAGGGATCATAGATTTTTGCGAGTATCGCCGGATCAATCCCTTTTCCGTTGTCGCAGATCGATATATAGACATGCTCTTCATCTTCACGGGTAGCGACCGAGATCAGCGGCTCTTTGATCTCCTTCTCTATCAGCGCCTCCTTGGCGTTTTTGAGGATATTGATGAAGACCTGCAGCAGCTCCCTGGAGAAGATGGGGATCGGTGTCACACTGTTATACTCTTTTTCTACCGCGATATTATGATTTTCCAGACTCTTGCCGACAATGGAAAAGTTCTCTTCCAGGACATCATTGACCAGAGTCATCTCCGTTTTTTTGTTCGGTCGGAAGAAGTTTTTGAAATCGTCGATCGTCTTGGAGAGGTGGTGGGTCTGCTCCAGCATCAACGCCGCACTCTGCCTGACACTTTCAGGCTGTACATCTTCGAGTTCGACATCGGCCAGCAGATTGTTGGCCCCCATGGCGATCACCGTAATAGGCTGGCGCCACTGATGGGCGATCATGCTGATCATCTCTCCCATCGCGGCGTGTCGCGACTGTGCGAGCATCATCTCCTCTTTCTCATGCAACTGCTCTTCAAGTCTTTTGCGTTCGGTAATATCCTGTATAGTACCAAGTGAACGGATCACCTTGCCTTCACTGTCATGGTAGTGTTCACACCGCTCTTCGACGATCTTCTCTTCATGCGTATCCGGATGTATGATGCGATGGATCACACGATACTCCTCTTGGCTTTCGAGGGAGTCCTGATAGGCTTCGTCAACCATCGTCCGGTCATCAGGATGGATCATCTCGATAAACGCCTTATAGCTGAGATCGAACTCCGCTTTGTCAACCCCGAAAATCCGGTAAACCTCATCCGACCAATGGAGTTCATTATTTTGCAGATCCAGTTCCCAGTGACCGACATTTGCAATATGCTGTGCCAGTGCCAGGTTTTCCTGAGAGTGCAGCAGTTCGGAAATATCGTTAAAGACGACAATATACTGCTCCTCTCCCTCCATATCCATCTGCTTGACCACTATATTGAAGATATGTTCACGCTTCCCTTTTTTCATACAGACATGATGCCTCTGCTCCGGAGTTGCCAATACATACTCGATCCAGTACAGCTCTCCCATCTGCTCTTGAAGGCAGTTCTCTTTCTCTTCAAAAAGGTCACAGATGCAGTTATGTTCTTTCTTGAACGCTTCAAGCGTGGCATAGCCGGTGAAATCGAGTGCAGCCTGGTTGGCCAGATGAATGTTTCGCTGAAAATTGGTGATAATAAGATTGCTGTCCGTATCGATCAGTGTCCGTAGAAAATGTTCTTTTTTTACGAGTTCTTCATTGAGCTGCTGCTGTTCAGTGTTACTTTGTAACGTCTTACGGTAAAAATAGCTGATGAAAAGGACTCCATAGAGCCAGACCAAAGCGTGCAAACTCATCAGCTTCATAATGTTCTGCTCTTTTTTGTCGTAAATTTCGGTCATCGGCAGCGTCACCGATACCCCGCCGCGGACGTCACCAACCTTATACCCTTGAAAGTCATGGCACTTCAGACACCCTTTTTTCGTTATCAGCGGCTCAAATACCCTTAGAACAGGGACCGTCCCTTTTTCCGTATAAATATGTTTTTCCTCTATCTTTATACCATTTTCAAAACCCTCAAGTACACTTTTTTCCCATGTATCGGGGGCATTGTTCGGATTGAGCAGTTTCAGACTGGTAATGTGTCCTTTCAACCCGTAAAGCCCCTCATACTCATTCATCATCTGTCGCAGTGCATAAGCGGGATCCATCAGCGTCAGATTTTTGTCGGCCACATTCAGATCACGGTGGGGAAGATGTGCAAGAGCGGGGTTAGGCGGGGTTTTTTTGGTAACGGGAACATAGAGGCCACCGTGCGAAGTAGCCCAGAAACGGAAAATCTTATCTTGTGTCAAAGCGGCACGAGCAGTGTTGATCCCTATCTCTTCCGCTTTCTCCTGCTCCATATTGATCATTGTGATATACATCACGCCAACAATACTTGTCCAGAAAAGGAGCACTGAAAAATATATGTAACGAAACCGTCTTTTTGTCGGCACAGAAAGCCTTTAACCCCGGATAATAACTAATCTTACTCTTATTTACTTTCATTTTTCCTGATAATGGCAGGCAGATCATGGTAATTCAAAACTCACCTCTGTTTAAGGTGTACGCTCTGTCATTCCTGCGAAGGCAGGAATCTAAGCCTCAAATACTCAAGATTCCTGCCTTCGCAGGAATGACGGCATGCGCTATTTTATATAAATCTTATGTTTTGATTTACCGTGCAGGCAGATGCTGTCCTTAGTTGGTTTTTTTAACGCCAATAGGTGTTGCCGTCAAAAAGAGGTAGGGTTTGCCTGTCAACGTCACCCGAAACTTTTTCTGCTGCAGATACTTCTTGCAAAAATGGACATCTTTATAGAGCAGTGACTGCTCCGAGTGGGCGTAGTTGGGTGCTTTCGCCCCATAGATCATCTCACCGCCCATCCAGCGGCAGTTTGGAAACCCCAAGATCACAGATCCGTTCGGTTCGAGATAGTTTTGAACCAGGGACATAAACAGCGGTTTGAATTCGATGCCGGGGCTTTGCAGGGTTCCGATGCTGACGATCAGATCGAACCGGCCAAGGGCAAGGTCATCAAGTTTATTGATATCATGCGCATAGAACTCTACATTGGTTTGGGGAAACCGCTCTTTGGCATAGGCTATCGCTGAAGAGGAGTGATCGATGCCGACCAGGCTGATCTCTTCGAACTGCTCACCTGCAACTGTCTTGATCAGTTCAAACTCATCACCGGTATTGACACCAAGGTTTAGTACCCGCTTCCTGCTTCCTATCTTGACACTTTCCAAAGCCTGAATATGTGCAGCCAGAAAAGCAGGTTCTTCACTCTTATTGATAGCGAAAAAGGGTGAATCGACACCATATTTTTCCGCTTTCTCCACATCCCCGGATCGATGAAAAGAGTCCGTCAGGTCCAGCTTTTCAAATCGCAATCGAACTGTCGCATCACCTCTTTTTTCAGGGGTGAGCATTCTGCAAAAGAGGAGTTCGGCCAGATCGGTCCACGCCTTGTAGCCGCGGTAACAGAACTTCTCTCCTTCTACGCTGACTATTTCGCCGGCATAAACACCCTTGGCGCAATCGGGATCGAGGACTTCAAAACCAATCGTCTCACCGGCCGCTACACCTTCAAGATTTTCCCGTAACCATCGTATGATCTCTACCATCGGCTCCGATCTGAAGCATCTTACAATGTAATCACTCATAATTATAAATTGACAAGATATTCTCTGCCCCGAATGGGGCAAGCTTTAGTGCCACAGCGGCAAGCGTAGTGAAATGGGCTTTGCTCATTTTACGTGTCCAATAGAAGATTGCACATCGCCTCGATCTCATCAACTGTTTTGGCAATGCCTCCAGAGAGGTTTTCACAGCCATCCTCAGTCACTAAAATATTGTCCTCCGTACGGATACCGATGCCACGGTATATCTCCGGTACCTCACCGTCATCTTCACGGATGTAGATCCCCGGTTCGATCGTCAGCACCATCCCCGCTTCAAACGGCAGCTCGTCGCCATTTTCATCCACATAGGGACAGGGATCGTGCACATCCATTCCCATCCAGTGGCCGATACCGTGCGGAAAATAGGTTTTATGCTTTTTGGCTTCGATCAATTCCGAAACAATACCCTCCAGCACCCCAAGATGCACAAGTCCCTCTGTCAGCCAGAGCTCACTCTTCTCCTGCAGCACCTGTTTGGTAACACCCGGTCTGATTATGGCGATAATGCGCAGCTGAACATCCAGGACTATCTCATAAATATCGCGCTGCGGAGGTGTGAATTTTCCGCTTACCGGAAAAGTGCGGGTAATATCACTGGCATACATTTCGAATTCGCATCCGGCATCGATCAGGACAAGGTCATCCTCGCCAAACCTCTCCCTGTTATTGATATAGTGCAGCGTATTGGCGTTGTTCCCGCCGGCAACAATCGTCATATAGGCGTTACTGTGTGCCCCGTGCTGCCTGAACACATGTTCAATATCCGCCTGCAGAGTAAACTCGTGGATACCCGGAGAGGCAGAACGCATCGCGGTATGGTGTGCCTCTTTTGTAATGCTGACAGCCTCTCTGATCAGTGTGATCTCATGTTCGTCTTTGATCAGCCGCATCGTCTGGATCATCTCTGAAATATCGATAAAAATTCTCGGCGACACCTTGCTGCTGCGGTCATGGACGAGATGTTCACACTGCTTTTTAACGACACCGTACTGCTCATCTTCACCAAAGAGATCGAAGTAGAGCCGACGTCTGTTTTTCAGCTCCTCTTTTACAACGTTTTCAAACTCATCGATACTGTGAACCTCATCGACATCAAAATACTCTTTTGCGGCATCGACGCCGGTACGCCTGCCCATCCAGAGTTCCATCGTCTCATCTTTTGGCTGGACAAAGAGCAGTACTTTTCTAACTCCGCCGCCATTGACAAACAGCAACGCACTCCTGTCCTCTTCAAATCCGCTCAGATAGTAAAAATTACTATCCTGCCGAAATGGGTGTTCCGTATCGTTCGAGCGCATCTGGTTACGGGCGGAGAGCACTACCCCCATGCCTTCATCGATCTGACCTAAGAGCGTATCGCGTCTGTTTTTATAAATTGCTTCATTCATGGGAGTATTTTACCATGCATTACAGACGTATGCATAGTCAATCTGTCATCACACATGGTGAATCAAAACTAAGATTTATATAAAATAGCGCATGCTGTCATTCCTGCGAAGGCAGGAATCTTGAGTATTTGAGGCTTGGATTCCTGCCTTCGCAGGAATGACTGAGCGTACACCTTAAACTGAGGTGAGTTTTGAATTACCATGGTCATCACATTACAAAAGGTACGTTTTTTGCTTAAAATTGTTAATTTTTAATAAATTCTTCAATCACATTGGAGTATTATTATTAGTAATGAGGAGTTTTTCATGTTAAGTAAACTGCTATTTCTGCTCACCGCTGTTGGCATTATTGTGCCAAATACCATTTCTGCAGAGAAACTG
>JAYEMF010000087.1:5241-12767 GCA_034717975.1 Campylobacterota bacterium | reverse complement strand
TAAAGATTTTCCAAACTTGCAAGGAGAGTGCGATGATGAGTACATCTAAATACAAAAACATTGATGAGCGTTTTCCTGAACTGACACATGTTCTTCGGAACTCAATACAATCGGAGTTTCTGGAAATTAAGCATATCGATAAATCATGTGATAAATTTAAAAAACTGAGTGAAAAAATCACTGATCTGCAGAAGTCTGACTTTGTCGTTTTTTCCAAATATATTAAAAAAGGTGATCATAAACATGAGACTTTCGCTTTTATCGACGACAGAGGAAAAGTAGTTTGTCATGTGACCGGCCGTGAACTCGAGCTTTACGGTATGCTAGAAGGGTGTGGTGACCTTGAAGTGAATGATGAATTTAGCTGTTGCTGGCAGCAGGAGGATAAAGAGTAAAGCGATCCGGCTAAAAAACCGGAAAACGTTTTAAAAGCCCTTTTAAAGGCAAATTTCAATAAAATTCGAAAATTATTTAAAGGGATCGCAATGGGCAGTAAACGTGTTTTAGTGAAGTTTTCCGGTGAAGCGTTGGCAGGCGATGAGGGTCATGGTATTGATACTCAGATTCTAAAATACATTGCCCAGGAGATCAAGTCACTGGTTGATGGCGGTATAGAAGTCGGTATCGTTATCGGTGGTGGCAATATCATTCGTGGTGTGACAGCAGCACAAGATGGGATTATCCGTCGGACTTCGGGTGACTACATGGGTATGCTGGCAACAGTGATCAATGCCGTGGCGATGCAGGAGGCTTGTGAACATGCAGGGATGAAAGTCCGCGTTCAGACGGCTATCAAGATGGAACAGATTGCTGAACCGTATATCCAGCGCCGTGCAGTCCGTCACCTTGAAAAAAACCGTGTTGTTATTTTTGCAGCAGGTACGGGAAATCCATTTTTTACAACGGATACAGCAGCAACACTTCGTGCGGTAGAGATCGATGCCGAGATGATCATTAAGGCGACGAAAGTCGATGGTGTTTACGACAAGGATCCAAACAAGTTTGAGAATGCCGTGAAGTTTGCAACACTGTCGTATGATCAGGCACTCAATGACCATATCAAAGTAATGGACGATACCTCTATCGCATTGGCCAAAGACAACAAACTGCCGATTGTAGTTTGTGACATGTTTAAAGCAGGCAACCTGCTGGATATCGTTAACGGCAATACAGAGAACTGTTCGATCGTAAAATAAAGTTCTTACTAAAACTAAAAAAAACCTTTTATTAATTCAGGAGATAGAATGAGACTAGAAGAGATGACCGCCAAAGCACTTGAAACAGCTGGAATCGACCGCTATCAATTGGCACTTGCTGTGGCAAAACGTGCTGAAGAGCTGCATAATGGTGCAACAACCAAACTGAACAACGACCCAAAAACGATGAAATCGACAGACCTCGCTCTGATGGAAATTGCTGAAGGCGTTATAACGATCACTGGTTTCGCAGATAAAGCGTAGTATTTATCTGTATTTCTACTCTCTTTCTCAGCGGGAAGCCTCCCAAATAGTTTAGTCATGTATAAAATAGATATCGAAACGATCAAAAGTATTCACACTGTTGATGTGGCAGTCACCTACCTGTTTAGTGTGATCCCTCACACCGACCTGCTTCAGCATGCCCTTGATTTTTCGATTGAATCCCATAAAACCCAGTTCCGTAAAAGCGGTGAGCCTTATGTGGTTCATCCAATTCTTGTTGCCTCGATTGTGGCTTCGATCACGGAAAACAGTTCAATGGTGATTGCGGCACTGTTGCATGATGTGGTGGAAGATACGGAAGTGACCATTGAGAAGATCAAAGTAAATTACGGTAGTGATGTCGCACATCTGGTTGAGGGATTGACCAAAATTGATATGATCCGGGATGCCCATCTGATACCTTCACATTCGGATGAAAAACTGGTGGTCTCTGCACTCTCATTTCGTAAAATGCTTCTGGCATCGATCGAAGATGTGAGGGTTTTGGTGGTGAAATTGTGTGACCGGCTGCACAATATGCTGACGCTCGATGCCCTCTCTCCACTAAAGCAGCATCGTATTGCTGAAGAGACACTGGTCGTTTACTCTCCGGTAGCCCACCGACTGGGTATCTCATTCCTGAAAAACCTGCTTGAAGACCTGAGTTTTCAATACCTCTTCAAAGAGGAGAAGCGGGTTATTGAGACCTATCTGGATGAGAACTACCATGCCATGGCACTTCGTCTGAATGCTTTTAAGCAAACCGTCCATAAACTTTTACTTCAAAATGGTTTTCCCAATGATGATTTTGAGATTTTGAGTCGTGTCAAGCACCGCTATTCGATCTACCTGAAAATGCAGCGTAAAGGGGTCGGTATTGATGAGATTCTTGACCTTTTGGCTATTCGGGTGCTGGTTCAAAACCCGATAGACTGCTACAAAGTCCTGGGTCTGATTCACCTCCATTTTCAACCGCTGAGTTCCCGTTTTAAAGATTATATCGCCATTGCCAAAGATAACGGCTATCAGACCCTTCATACTACGGTTTTTAACGATACAGCGATCTTTGAAGTTCAGATACGTACCTATGAGATGCACCAAACGGCTGAACTGGGTGTTGCCGCACACTGGAAATACAAGTCCGGTGGCGACTCGATCAACCTGGACTGGCTCAATAACCTGCAGTATCAAAACGAATCGGTCGAAGATTTTTATGAACTGATCAAAAATGATCTTTACAGTGAGGATATCAGTGTCTTCTCGCCAAAAGGAAAGCCCTATACGCTTCCAAGAGGAGCCGTAGTCCTTGATTTTGCCTATGCTGTTCACTCTGAGATTGGAGACTTGGCGAAAGGGTGCCAGGTCAATAAAGAGAAAGTCAGCCTTTTAACCGAACTGCACAATGGAGACATCGTCAATATCGTAACGGATGATGAAGTGGTGACACGCTGCAGCTGGCTAGATGCCGTCAAGACATCCCGTGCAAAAAGTCATATGCGGGCTAACTGTAATAGCCGTATACGCACTATCGATCGTTTAAGCGGTATTAATATTGTTGCTAGCATTATGGGACTGAAGTATAGCCGTATTGATGAGTGGTTCAGCGGTCGGGAGTGTGACATGCAGTGTCACAAAATACCGCGTGAGATCGATAATCTCAAAGAGGTACTGCATCGCTACACGGAAGAGATACGGCAGAACAGCCGTTTTAAAGGTTTTCTGACACGTCACCGTTTCAAACTCAAGTCATATCAGTTTGGTGCGCTTGAGGTCTACTCCAACCATAGCATCAATGATGTCGTTTTTGACTACTGCTGCCATCCTAAATCAGGTGATGAGATCATTGCCTTTTTACATAAAGGCAAAGCACATGTCCACCATAAGATGTGTCAGAATGCCGCGTCGAAGATGGAGGCGCATGAACCGATGCTCTTTATACGATGGAAACAGCAGAGTATTTATCATTACCATCTGATCATCAGCATGCAAAATGCCAAAGGGGCACTGGCCGGTTTCCTGACCTATCTGGCTAAACTCGGCATCGATATCAGCAGTATTGAGCTTGGTAAAGAGAAAGAGGAACATACCCAGTTCTGTGAGATCGAGTTTCAAAGTGCAGAAGGCGATCTTAACCGTCTGCGCGCTAGAATTGAGCAAAAAATTAAGATCATACAATTTATCCGTACCGATGATGCGTACCGGACACTATAAACAGAGGAAAATATGATAGAAGAAGCACTCAGAGAGATTCAACGCGGAACAGCGGAAATTATCGATATGGAAGGTATCGAGAAGCGGCTGAAAAACTATTATGAGACAGGTGAGACCTATACGGTCAAAGCCGGTTTCGATCCGACGGCTCCAGATCTTCACCTGGGGCACACTGTTTTACTGCAGAAGCTGGCAACTTTTCAAAAATATGGTGCAAAGATCCAGTTTCTTATCGGTGACTTTACGGCGCAGATCGGTGATCCGACAGGGAAGAGTGAAACACGTAAAAAACTGCTGCCAGAAGCAATTCAGGAGAATGCAAAATCCTATAAGAGCCAAGTCTTTAAAATTCTTGATGCCGAGAAGACGGAAGTCGTGTTCAATGCAGACTGGATCAACCCGATCGGTGCCGCCGGACTGCTGGAGCTGACGACAACGTTCAATGTCGCGCGTATGCTGGAGCGTGATGATTTTGAAAAGCGTTACAGAAGCGGAACATCGATCTCGATCAGTGAGTTTCTCTATCCGCTGCTGCAGGGGTATGACAGTGTCCATCTTCAAAGTGATGTCGAGATTGGAGGAACCGATCAGAAGTTCAACCTTCTGATGGGCCGTCATCTTCAGCGTGCTTACGAGATCGGTAAAGAGCAGGCCGTATTGATGATGCCGATCCTTGAAGGACTCGACGGCGTACAGAAGATGAGTAAGAGTCTGAACAACTACATCGGTGTGACCGATGCGCCAAACGATATGTTTGGAAAGGTACTCAGTATCTCTGATGATCTGATGTGGCGCTATTATGAACTGCTAAGCAGTCAAACTCTTGATGAGATCGATGCGCTTAAAGCCGGTGTGGAAGATGGTTCATTACATCCGAAAAAAGTGAAAGAAGCATTGGCCCTGGAGATCACAGCCCGTTTCCATTCGGAAGCGTCAGCAGCTGCAGCCAAAGCAGAGTTTGAAAAAGTTCATGCAAAAAGTGAAATACCGACTGATATCGATGAATTTATATTGGAAGGTCCGATCTGGATCGCCAAAGCTTTGGTAGATTGCGGTATTGAAGCCTCAACATCGCAGGCACGGCGTGATCTTAAGCAAGGAGCTGTTAAAATAGACCAACAAAAAGTCTCTGATGAGCAGTTACAGCTTGAAGCCGGCGAATATATTCTTCAAGTAGGTAAACGAAAATTTGCATGTGCAAAGGTAAAATAATGAGTTTCAAACCCCTCAAAATCGGTAACTATACCATCGAAAAACCTATTGTTCAAGGTGGTATGGGTGTTGGAATCAGCTGGGATCAGCTTGCCGGTACTGTCTCGAAAGAGGGAGGTCTTGGTGTTATCAGTTCAGTTGGAACCGGATACTATGAAGATAAGGCCTATAGTGAAAAACTGGTAGCTGAGCGTCCTCTGGAAGCTGAGAACTTCTATTCAAAAGCGGGATTTCACAAAATAGTTGAAAATGCCCGTAAAATCTGTGGGGACAAACCGCTTGCCGCAAATATTCTCTATGCGATCAACGACTATGGCCGGGTGGTCAAAGATGCGTGTGAAGCTGGTATCGATATCATTATTACCGGTGCCGGCCTGCCGACAAATATGCCTGAGTTTACAGAAGGCTACCCAGATGTCGCACTTGTGCCGATCGTCTCATCGCCAAAGGCACTGACGATCATCTGTAAGCGCTGGCAGAAACGTTACAACCGTCTGCCGGATGCTGTTGTTCTTGAAGGTCCTAAAAGCGGTGGTCACCAGGGGTTTACCTATGATCAGTGCCTGATGGAAGAGTACCAGCTTGAAAACCTGGTCAAACCTGTCGTAGAAGAAGCTGCCAAATGGGGAGGTATCCCGGTTATTGCAGCTGGCGGTATCTGGGACAAGGCCGATATTGAAGCAATGATGGAGCTTGGTGCTCAGGGCGTACAGATGGGGACCCGTTTTATCGGTACCCATGAGTGTGATGCCCATGAAAATATGAAAAAGGTACTGCTCGACGCAAAAGAGGATGATATCATCTTGATGAAATCGCCGGTTGGTTATCCTGCACAAGGGGTGCGTACCAACCTTACCGGCCTGGTTGAGACACGTACGGGACCTGCTATCAAGTGTATCTCAAACTGTGTCGCTCCATGTAACCGTGGTGTTGAAGCCAAAGAGGTCGGCTTCTGTATTGCGGACCGCCTGAGTGATGCCTATAACGGTAATCTGGAATTTGGTCTTTTCTTCTCCGGTACAAACGGTTACCGCCTCAGTGAGATTATCTCGGTAAAAGAGTTGTTGCAAAAGCTGACAGAAGGCGAATAACCAGACTATGCTTCGGCTACTTTTCCTTCTTTTTCTTACTGTAGCATTGTCGTTTGCCGGAAGCAGCGACAGTGAAACCCTTCAGCGCGCTTCAAAACTTCTCAAAAGCGACAGCAAGACCGATACTTTCCGAGCGTATAACGACTATAAAAACCTCTATCTTCGTGCTGTTATGAATAACGATGACCGTTTGCGTTATAAATCGCTTGATGGGATCGTCAAATCAGGTAAAAAACTTCACATTGACATTAAGAAATATGAACAAGAGTACACTCGGCTTGAAAAGAAGCAGCCTGCCGTTAAAAAAAAGAAGGTAAGCCAAAAAAAGCCAAGTAAGCAAAAAAAAGTAATGATCACCTCCCGGCATCAGCTTAAATCTGTCCGCTGGCAAGAGGGACGGCTGCTGCTTGAGTTTGATAAGGCTCTTAAATCCAATCAGCTCAACTACTTTAGGCTTTATGACAAAAAGAGCAAACGTTATCGTTATATCTTTGATATTCATGCCTCCATGCAGGATAAACGGCATAATCTTCGTCATAAGGAAATTCGTCGAATCAAACTGGCCCAATTTGATCCGAAGACGCTTCGTCTCGTTATTGAAAACAATAAAAAGCTCAACATCAGTTTCAAAGTTGACAAGGATAGATTGACGATCAACCTCGGTGTGAAAACTGTCGTGGCACCTAAAGCTATCAAGCCAGTTCCAAAACAGATTAGAGGTAAAACGATCGTGATCGATCCGGGGCATGGAGGAAAAGATGGCGGTGCATCCGGTTCAAATCGAAAATATCCGGAAAAACGGGTGGTGCTGAACATCGCCAGTGACCTCTCCAAGATCTTGAGAAAAGCGGGCTACAGGGTTTATCTTACCCGTACCAAAGATACTTTTATCAAACTTCAGACGAGAACGAAATATGCCAATCGTAAAAAAGCAGACCTCTTTATCTCGATCCATGCCAATGCCGTGCCTAAACGCAATGCCAAAAAAGCGCAGGGAATAGAGACCTATTTTTTATCAAACAATGTTGATGCGGGAAGTGAACGTGCCAAGCGGGTTGCAAAGATGGAGAACTCCAAAGATCTGAAAGATGTCAATTTTTATGGTCAGAAAGATTTTATCAATATCTTAAATCGCGAAAAGATTCACAAGTCGGAGCGTTTGGCGCATGACCTCCAGCGTAATACTCTTGCCAAGCTTCGAAAACATTATAAAGTTGTCAAGGATGCCGGTGTGCGTGAAGGGCCGTTTTGGATTTTGGTAGGGGCACAGATGCCTGCCGTTTTGGTCGAAGTCGGATTTATCACCCACCCGACGGAAGGAAAACGGCTTGCCAGTCGTAATTATCAGAGGCGATTTGCCCAGGGTATGGCCGATGGGATCGATCAGTACTTTTTGAAAAACCCCTAAAAGCGAAGGTATAGAACACTATTGATGGTATTTTATTCCCTAAAAACGTGAGTGACCTCACGTTTTCTTTACGGGGAAGATGGAATACTATTGATATTATTTTACTCCCTAAAAATGTGAGGTCACTCACATTTTCTTTACGGG
>JAYEMF010000087.1:0-5141 GCA_034717975.1 Campylobacterota bacterium | reverse complement strand
TTTTCTTTACGGGGAAGATGGAATACTATTGATATTATTTTACTCCCTAAAAATGTGAGGTCACTCACATTTTCTTTACGGGAGATATCCTTTTAACCATACAATCTGATAGGGTTCAAGCGTTATCTCCCGATTATCAGAAACTTCTACTCTGCTTAAGAGATCTTTGAGTGGAATCGGTACACTTTCTGGAATCGTACAGGTGACCGGTTCATTGGAAAAATTGTGGATTGCAAGAATACTTTCACTGTTTTGGTTAGAGACTTGATGAATGGCAAAGAGGCGTCTATCCAGGTCAAAAAACTCAAATGGTGAAAAAGGATTGAAGGATGATTCGTTGATACGGATGGATATGAGCCGACGGTAGCTCTTCAAGATTGATTTTGGGAGGGAACCTTCTGTTTTGAGCTGCTCTTCCAGCCAGTCAATATGGAACTTTTCACGATTGATCGTGCGGTTGATGCCGCTATGTTTCACCCCGTCATGGTAATTCTGTGCACCGACGAGAGAGTGGAAATAGATGCCCGGCACACCCGGCATGACCAGTACCGTGGCCTGGGAGAGCAGCATTCGTTTGATGCGCACTTCATCTGTTTCATCCGGATGGGTGAGAATGTCGATGTAGCTGCAGTTGAGCTCATAGGGGCTCTGGGTGCCGTCACCTTTATCACGGTAGGAAACAAGCCCTCCATGTTCTTTTGTAGTCTCAACCAGGTAGTCGATCTCATCATCGCTCAGTAATCCTTTAACAGGGCGCATGCCTATCCCGTCATGGCTGGCGGTAAAGTTAAAGAAGCAGACTTTGTCGCTTGGCAGTGAGAGGGATTGTGCCCATGATATGAGGGTTTTGGTATCGCCATGCAATATGGAGTGCAGCAAAAGCGGAGGAAGGGCAAAATTGTAGACCATTTGCGCTTCGTCATCGCCGCTGCCAAAGTAGGAGACATTTTCGTGATGCGGCACGTTGGTCTCGGTGATGATGATCACTTCAGGGGCGACTTCATGGATCACCTCGCGCATCAGCTGGATCAGTTCGTGGGTTTGTGAAAGGTGGACACAATCGGTACCTACCTCTTTCCAGACAAAAGCGATAGCATCCAGCCGGATGAGCCGTGCCCCTTTTTCGATATAGTAGAAAAGTGCATCGAGAACATTGCGCAGCACGCGATGGTTTTTGTAATTGAGATCAACCTGGTCTTTGCTGAACGTGGTCCAGATATTTCTGATTTTTCCTTCACTGTCAGTGAACTCACTCAAAATCGGTGATGTCCTTGGTCGGACAACTCCGCTTAAATCGGTCATTGGATCAATTTCGATAAAAAAATCCTGGAAATAGGTGTCACCGGCCAGAAAGGCTTTGAACCAGTCGGAGAATTGTGAAACATGGTTGATGACACCATCGACCATCAGCCTGAATTTACTGCTGATCATATAGATCTCACGCCATGAGCCCATACGCGGATCAACCATACTGTAGTTGACAACCGAGAAACCGCCATCGGATGATGCGGGGTAAAAGGGAAGGATGTGGACCGAGTTGATAATGCCATCGAGATGGGCGTCTAGAAAGTGATAGAGCGTTTCGAGAGAGGCTTCATGATGACGGGTGACCTGATCACCGTATGTGATCAGAATGATATCTTTTTCACTAAGATGGTAGGGCTCGGACTGAATCCGCTGTTTGTATTTGAAGACGAGATCGATGATTGAGTTGACGGTCCGCTCAGCTATTTCCGGCGGATAGAGTTTGTGAATACGTTGATTGATTGTATGGTCTGGATCAGATATATGTTTCATAGCTTTATCCTTACATTTCGTTATCTTGCCTTACCGCTTCGGCAAATTTGTCGGCGAAGTCTGGCAGCACCGAGCGTACCGTAATCCATGGCGAAAGTGACGGCACACCCATCGGATCTTTATAATAGCGTTTAGCTGCTTCATTGATGGCGTTTTGGAAGATTTCTACGGCATGGATCTCATTTTGACGGGTGTAATCAAGACCGTTGAGCTTGCTTAATGCATTATATTTGGAGATCTCAAAGCGTGACTCTTTAAAGTAGGTGGTCAGCAGTGATTTAAAGGCCGGTTCTGAAAAGATGACACCCTCCTGGGCCATCATACGGAAGATCGTCTTGCTGATATCGACAGCCATTCTGTAGATACCGTTGCCCTCTTTCTTGTTGCCAAGCCGTTGATGCTTATGCTCGTAACTCTCCATGATCTGGGTCTGACAGATTCTGCGGTTTGAGGTGTTTTTATAGACTTCACTGAGGGTGGAGACTTCCAGTCCCCATGTTGGTGAGATGGCAATACCGCGGCCAAGAGAACGGATAAATGCAAATTCACCGGACAACGCATAACGGAAGCTGTCCATGTAGTCAAGATAATGGCTGGCACCAAATACTTTTTCCAGGGCACGGATGAATGGCGTGTAAAGCAGACGGGTAACACGTCCATGGAGCTTGTTGGTGACACGGGAGTAATAACCCTTGTTAAATTCAAAATCGAGTGCCGGATGAATAATCGGATAGAAGAGACGTGCGACAACTTCACGGTTGTAATTGATAATGTCGCAATCGTGGAGGGCAAAAGCATATGCTTCATCATCGGCCAGACCATAGCCAAGCATCGTCCAGACATTTCGCCCTTTTCCAGGTGTATCGAGGCCCGGAAAACCTTTATTCGTAAGCTCTTTGTACAAGTTTTGGATCCGATCCCCGTCATTCCAGAGCACATCGACATGGCAGGGGAGAACGGACATCAGTTTTTTGACCTCTTCAAACTGCTCTCTGGTCGCCTGGTCGAGTCCGAGAATGATCTTGTAGAGGTAGGTGACTTTTTTTAGCTCTTCGATGATGGTCATCATCGCCGGTGTCTCAAACTCTGTGTAGAGTGCCGGCAGCAGGAGTACCATATTGCGGCGCTTTGCAAATTCTTTCAACTCCGCTTCTATGTCAGTTAACGACCGTTCACCTATGTTTGCCAGGGTGGTAATCACCCCATTTTGAAAAAAGTCTGCCATCTATCCTCCTTTGATTATGATTGTGATGTCCATGACATTGGTCCCGGTTGGTCCGGTCAGGATAAGATCACCGGTCTGTTTGAAAAAATGGTAGGCATCGTTGTTGCTCAGGTAATCATCGATTGACAATCCGGCTTTTCTGGTATTTTCCAGGCTCTGTCTATCGATAATTGCCCCTGCTGCGTCCGAATTACCATCGACACCGTCTGTTCCTGCAGATAAGAGCGTGATGGTGTCGTCTGAATTAAGTTGGGAAAGGGCACTTAGGCAGAGTTGCTGATTTCGACCGCCTTTTCCATCCCCTTTGACATCGACGGTTGTCTCACCGCCGTAAATAAGAGAGTGTGATTCTGAATCATCTGGCTGATTACGGATATGATGAATCAGTTCTCTGCCGATACTATCTGCATCGCCTTCCAACAGCTTGCTGCTTAAGCGGGTGTGATAGCCAAGCTGCTTCGCCTTTTTTTCAGCTGCTTTCAGTGCAGTGCTGTTTGTACCGATGATATGGTGATCAAGATACTTGGAAGGCTCTTTTGGAGACTCTTTGATCATGCCGTTACAGCCTTGATTGATGACACTCTGAACCGATGAAGGAAGGGTCTTAAAGAGCGATTTGGCACTCAGTAGTGCTTTTGCCTCTTCAAATGTTGTGGTGTCATAGTATAGAGGGCCTGATCCGATCGCTTCAAGATCATCACCGATAACATCAGAGACGACGAGAACGATTCCCTTGGCTTTCGACAAAGCCCCCATTCGGCCGCCTTTGATGGCAGAGATGTGTTTGCGTATGGTGTTGATCTCTTGAATAGTATAGTGATGGGTTAGAAGCGCTTGTGTCAATGTCTGGAGTTCATCGAGTGTAATCGGTGTGATAGGCGCTTCGATCAGGGCAGAACTACCGCCTGAAAGCAGGTAGATAAAGAGGTCCTCTTCCTGGCATTGGCTCAGGCGATTGATGAGTTGATGGGCGGCTTCAAGGCTTTGATGCGAGGGGATGGGGTGTGATCCTACAAGCACCTCAGTGTATTGCAGTTTGCCTATATTGACCGGAACTACGATGAGGCCATTTTCGATACGATCTCCTAAAAGGGCTTCTACTGCTTCCGCCATTGGCCAGGCCGCTTTGCCCGATCCAAAGAGAAAGATGCGTTTGTATCGGCTTAGATCATAGCAGTGATCCAAGATATGAAGAGTATCCCCTTCGAGACGGCAGCTGTTATGGATGAGGTTGGCAGGGCGTATGGCATCGAGGGCCTCGTTGAAAATTGATCGAATATCTTCTCTAACTGACATGTAAGTACTCCGAAAGTGCCTGATTCCAGCCTTTTGGACCAGGATAATGAGCTTTAATCAGCGATGGTAGGGCTATGTCGGCATAGGTGCCATCACCTTTTGGTATGAGAATGGGCTGATCAGCGTAGTCGAGCATGGTAAAGTCGTTCTCACTGTCACCCAGAGCGATTGTTTTAGGATGACCTCCATATTGAAGTGAGTAGAGTCTGCATAGGCGATCGACGGCATTGGCCTTGTCCTGTCCTAGCGTGATGAGATGGTAGAATCGGCCTCCCTTGACAATATCCAGACCGTATTGATTTGCCAGTGCTTTGAGTTCGGGGATGCGCTGTTCATCACTGCTGATAAAAGGTTCGGTAAAATCACGCTGCATCGCCATTTTGGCATTGGTCTCACTCAAGCCCGTCAAGCGTATGACTTCATCGGCTGTCATATCGCCAAAGCCGCGAATAGAAAATGCTTCTTGCACAGATGTGAAAAAAGTACGCATATCACGGTACTCTTTGCCCAGTTCAATTCTCTGCCAACATTGAGTGTCGTCACCACTCAGGCTTGAGTGTGGCGGGATAAAGATACCCGCGCCATTCTCAACGATGAACGGTTCATTGATATCCAGCGCTTTTTGAAGTTTAATGATTTCAGGCCGGGTTTTGCTTGAGACAATAATAACGGGTAGCTTTTTTTGCTTTAGATAGTCAAGCATTGGCAGGGCCGCTTCAAAACTGTAGTTGTAGTGATCAAGAAGTGTACCGTCAAGATCAGTAAAGATCAGTCTCTTCTCTTGTGCATCCGGGTATGAATCTGACATAATAAGAGTATACAA
>JAYEMF010000086.1:0-12830 GCA_034717975.1 Campylobacterota bacterium | reverse complement strand
TCTTCGCAATGTGTCATATTAACCTTTCAATTGTGATATTGTAGCAGTAATTAAATTTCAGTTTTGATACTGGTCGATATTCATTCCGAGTGCTTCATCCATCAGGATCAGCAGATCCTCTCTGGAGGAGCCTGCAAAATGGTTGCCGATAAAGTGATTGATCCCCTTACCGGCGTGTTCAACCAGCGGAACGATCTTTATGCCGGTGATCTCTGACATAAAGTGTGATTCGTCACCCTCTTCGTAAGCATGCAGCAGGATCGAACGTGCAAAGTTGTTGAGAATGTGATAATAGATATGCAAAAACTCGATCTCGGTGACTCTCAAGCCGTAAAAGTGGGTGGCGATCTTTCCCTCGTGCGAGGCGATCGGGCGGACCTTGTCGGGTTTGACTGTAATGCCGACCTCCTCTTTGATCTCGCGTACCAGCGCCTCTATGATCGATTCGCCCTCATTGAGTGTACCGCCTGGAAAACCCATGCGTCCGTCCCAGCGGTCGATCATTATAACGGCCGGACATTTGACATCTATAATCTGATCTTTGAAATATTTCCATGGAGCGATCGCTTCGACATAGATGGCAAGAAAGACGGCATCTTTCTTGCCGGAGGTCTGTTTGCCGAATGCAACGCGTTTTATCGTAGTCACGTCAGTTTATGGGTTTAGTCAAGAAAGGTGACGTTCTCATCGAGTGAAACACGTTTGGGCTGGTAGCTGTTCTGGATCGCCTCTTTGTCTTCGTAGCCAAGGACAATGCTGTAAAGAAGGGCAAGGTTCTCAGGCACCTCGAGTGCTTTGGCAATGATGCGGCCATACTCTGTCGTTGACCCTTGCGGACAGCTGTCAATGCCATAACCCTGCGCGGCAAGCATAACGGTCTGCATGTAAGCCCCTGAATCGATAAGCGGTCCCTGAGCACCTTCGATAAGGGTTTTATCTACGAAGACAAAGAGGACATTTTTGGCCCCGAACCAGCGGTAGTTGTCATACCAGAGTTGCGTACGTGTTTCGGTGTCTTTACGGTCGACTCCCATCTTTTCGTAAAGCCCGGCACCGGTTTTGATACGACGGAGTTTGTAGGGATTGATCCATTTTAACGGATAGTACTGGATAAACTGGTCGAGATCACCGCCGCCTTCGATATGTGAAATGATGGCATCAGTGACTCTGTCGAGGATAGCCTGGTTGCTGACGGCATAAACCGTCCATGACTGCATGTTCGCCCCACTCGGTGTCATCTGGCCCGCTTCAAGAATCTTCGTCAGTGTCTCTTTAGGGATAGCCTTGTCAAGATAGCGGCGTTTGGAAGAGCGCTGATTGATTGCATCGATAACTGTGAGGTTTTCCATTGAGATCTCCGATTTAAGTGTGAAATTGTACACTAAAGTGACCTAGATGAGATTGAAGGGTGACAGGATGCACGGTAATTCAAGTTTAAGTTATATTTCATTTTCGTCATTCCCGCCTTCGCAGGAATCACAGAGCGTATACCTTAAGCAGAGGTAAGTTTTGAATTACCGTGGTTAAGAGTGGGGGTTTTACAATTTTTTTGGTAAAAACCACTATAATACACTACTACCAATCAAAAAGGTTTTTTTATGCGTAAAGGATTTTCACTTATCGAACTGATGATCGTGATCGTTATTTTGGGACTGTTGGCCTCATTGGTGATGCCAAATATTATGGGCAAGGCTGATGAAGCAAAGCAGAAACTGGTTTGTGTTCAGATGAAAAATATCAGCGAGACGTTGAAGATGTTCAAAATCGACAACGGAATGTACCCGACGACAGAAGAGGGTCTGGATGCCTTGGTGAAAAACCCAAGTGCAAGCAAATACCCGGGCTACGCCAGGTCCGGTTATTTTGAGGAAGGGAAGATGCCAAAAGATTCTTGGCAGAACAGTTTTGTCTATATTACGACCGACAGCGGTTTCGATCTTATCTCGCTCGGTGCTGACCGAAAAGAGGGCGGCAGTGATGATGCAGCCGATATCCGCTACAGTGAGTGTAAGTTTTGATTGTTTTTAGACGCCAAATGAACGAAGTCCATTTGACTACGTTAACACTGGGTTTTCTTCGGCAGAAAGCCCTCGCACCCTTGGTGCTTTAAATAACAACTAATGAAGCGTACAGCTTTTACGCTGATGGAGCTGATGCTGGTGGTTCTGGTTATCGGCTTGGTGTATGGTTTTGCGGTCGGAAGTATGGAACGTTATACAGATAAGAGGCATGAACTGCTGACCCTGAGGACACTGCCAAAGTTTTTACAGGGTTTTCATCACAACAATCATGTCTCTGCGATCTGCATTGACCGCTGTAAAGAGTGTTATCTCTATGTTGAAGGAAGCGCAGTGAAAAGTCTGGGACCTTTTATTGATGACTCGGCCGAGGTTTACCGCTTCGATACGCGGATCGGTACACGTGAAGTGTCATGGACACCGCTCTACTCTGAAGACGGGCATGAAGAAGAGGTCTGTTTCCGTTATGATATTTTTGCTGACGGAAGTGCTTCTGAAATGATGGTGGAGTATCGTGATGAAGTGATTGACTTTCCAAGTTATTTTGGAAAAGTGGCACGTTATGAGTCGCTCGAAGATGCTCTTGAGAGCAAGCGTGCAGTGATTGAAAAGGTGACACAGTGATCTATGCTTATAAAGGGATCGACTTTAAAGGGAGTAAAGTCCATGAAAAGGTCGAGGCGGCATCGTTAGAGGAGGCCAAGAGCAAGCTTAAAGCACAGCAGATCATCTATGAGAGTATCAAAGAGGAGCGGCCCTCACTCTTTGAGGGGATCCATTTCACCCGCAGATATCATATCTCATCCAAAGAACTTGCTCAGTTAAGCCGTGAACTGGCAACCTATATCCGTTCAGGGATTACGATTGTAAGTGCATTGAAGATCGCCCAGTCCCATTATGCACACAATAAAAAGCTACACCTGTTTTTGAAAACGCTAAACGTCTATCTTGATGAGGGTAAAAACTTCTATAACGCATTGAGATCGCAGAGTATTGTTGTTCTGCCGGAGTTCTATGTTCAGTCCATCAAGGTAAGCGAGTCCAGCGGGATACTCGATGAGGTGCTGCTGGAGCTGGCCCGATTTTTAAAGGAGCAAGACAGCATCAATAAAGAGGTGCGAAGCGCATTTGCCTACCCGCTGTTTATGCTTGTCGTTTCACTGTTGATGGTGGGCTTCATGCTTACTTTTGTTGTTCCCCAGATAACAAATATCTTTGCCAATATGGATCAGGAACTGCCGGGAGTGACAACATTCGTCATAGCAGCAGGTGAGTTTTTTAACAACAACTACATAGTGATCCTGATTCTTGTGACAGCTGTTATTTCACTTAACTCGCTGCTTCGCCGATATAATGAGGGGTACCGTTACAAGACAGACAGAGTAATGATGAAGATGCCGATTTTTGGTTCGATCGTCATAAAAAGTGAGCTGGGGCGATTCGCCTATATCGGAGCTTTGCTGGTGCGTTCAGGCATACCGTTTGTGCAGACGATCAAGCTTTCGTCCAATATTCTTGATAACAGGGTACTGAAAAAGATTTTTGGTGAAGCGGCACAGAAGGTGGTTGAAGGAAAACGCCTCTCTACGGCACTGAACGAGTCGAAAATCGCCGTTGATGCAGCCTTTGTGCAGGCGATCGCACTTGGAGAAGAGACCTCAGAGGTTGAACCGGTGTTGAACAACCTCGCTGAACTCTATTTTGAAGAGAACCGGGATAAGGTTGGCCTGCTGCTTACCCTGCTTGAGCCACTTCTGATGCTTATCGTCGGTGGTGTCATAGGTTTTATTGTCGCAGCGATGCTGCTGCCTATTTTCAGTATGAGTATTAGTTAGTGGAAATAGAGAGAGTAGTTGGAAAAAAAAATAGTGCGGTGATACTGCACGTGAGCCCACAGCTGAAGTGGACGCAGAGTCATCGTAGTGGAAGGGGCTTTGCTCCTTCCACGTATTATAATAAACGGGGGATAGCCTTACTCATCACCCTCTTTTTTATTATTGCGATTACTGTTGCTGTCGGGTTGAGTCTGACGCAGCTTCAAACAGGGCAGATACAGTTGAAAGAGAGCCGATTTCACTTACAGAGCAGTGTCGTAGTAGAAGATGTATTGTCACTGCTGGAAGCGTCGTTGAAGATCACCCCGATTGAAGATGCCGAGTCGTTCAGCGCCTTTTTGGACAGTACGGCACTGATACCCTTTGAAGCAGAAGAGTTGAGGGTGAAAATAGCGATTGAGAGTGCCCGGGGAAAGATCAATCTCAATACGTTGGCCGGCTCAAAAACATTTAAGAATAGACTGGATGAGTTTCTGTTGCGCTATAATATACAAAATAGTTCCTATCTGATGGATCTTATAAGTGACTGCATGGGTGGTAAAAAAGAGGTCTACCTGACAGATCTGTTTGATGAGAGGCCGTGGTTCTATCGTGAAAAGATTGCCGGGAAAAGGCATCTGGAACAGATAGTGGATTATTATGTTCTTACCCAACATGACAAGAGTGTCAGAGACGTGCCCTGGAATAGAGTGTTTCGGTTTGGTGACAACAACAGCAGCGGGATAGATGCCAACTACGCCTCAGCAGAAGCCTGGCAGCTGATGTTGCCGGAGATAAGCAGTGAAAAAGCACAAAGCCTGGCGACTGGTGGTATAATGAAATACGAAAAAGAGGCTGATCTTGGCCTCTCTGGCGAGGAGCTGGAGCAGATTTCCGCTTTTGATGTTGCCTATTATCTGCCAAGAGTCCATGTAGAGGTAACGATAGAAGAGCATAACAGCAGTGCCGAGATCTCGTTCGAGTATGATGTTAACACCAAAAAGGCAAAAGAGTTTACGTATGGTATTTAATTTTAAGTCAAAAGCCCATATTGTTTTCATTGATACCCAGAGCCCGCTTATAGAAGAGGAGGAGATGCTTGACATCATTCTCTCACCGGCGTACTACTGGGTTAAGCGGGTGACACTTCCGGTGAAGTATGTAAGGGAAGTGAAGAAGCTGCTGCCATCTCTGTTTGAAGATATCCTGCCTAGTGGCAAATACAGTTATACGGCCTATCGCGACGGCGACGATTTTATGATATTTGCCTATGACGACCGTGCCATTTTGGATGCATTGAGCGAAAAAGGGGTTAAAGGGACACAGATACGGTATGTCTATTTTGCACAGAGCGAGTTCAGTGATCTGGAAGGAGCGCTTGAACTGGAGGGTGATGATGTCATGATACAAAAGGGAGGCGTCATTGTCAAACTTCCGCTTTTTTTGGCTGGTGAAACTGCCATTAAACTGGATGTGAGTGATCATGAATGTTCGTCTCATAAGATCGAATTGGCACGTTTTACACATATTGCCGATAAAAAAAGTCTTACTATGTTTATCTCATTTATGGCAGTATTGATCGTTCTGGTCGCTATTGAGTGGGCTATTACCGGCAACAAAACTGTGCAGATCGAAGAAAAACGCACGGAGCTGCTCAGCACCTATCATCTCAAAGCCACCATGCTTCAAAATGAAGCGGTATTGAAGCGTCTTGAACAGCGTTATGTCAAGCAGATGAAGATTCGTCAGGTAAATAGTGCATTGTTGGGCGTAAAGTTGCTCAAGGATGAGAACATGGTTCGTCTGAATCTTCTGCCCTCAGGCGTTGTGGCAGAGTATGCCATCGCCAAGGAGATCCGGGCCAACAAGATCATTGCACAGCTCAAACGCACCAAACTTGAGATTAAAGAGAGTTACAAAGAGGGACTCTTGCGGGTAGAGGTGGCGTTATGAAGCAGATAAATCCACTCTATATTGCACTCTTCCTGGTTGTCGTTTTAATTGTTATGATGGCCAAGCTTGACGGCGTCAAAGGGTTGCAGGAAGAGGCAATAGCCGAATTGGAAAAGACCGAATTGATGGCCAAACGTACCGTAGCACTCAAAAAAAGCTGGGAGGCGAATGAGCAGATAAGGAAGTCTCTTAACCGTCTGTTGCGGCAGACATCGCGAAATGCGGAAATCGAGTATAAAGAGCAGCAGGGCAGTATGGTGATCACCGCCAAAAAGATCAATGCAACAGCAGCTGAGTATCTGTTGAACAAACTCTTTAATGGCACCTATGTGATTAAAACAATGAAGATCAAACGGCTTGACAGTGAGTCGGCATCTCTGGAAGTGGAGATTACACTATGATAAGAGCACTCTTTTTACTGTTGCTGTTGCCATCACTCCTGCTAGCTTCCAAAATCCTTAACTATAATGTGCATAACTACCCGGATCGTGTGGATGTTATGGTTACTTTTGATAAGCCTTATTATGGGGAGATTCGTAAGCAGCAGCAGCGCACGAAAATGGTGATTATACTTACTGCTGCTACTATCACATCCAAAAAAATCGAAAATATTACTTCGCCACTGCTCTTTAAACTGATGACCGCCCCGGATAAGAAGCGGACAAAGATTATTGTAGAGGTTGGAAAATCTGTCATTTTGCAGGCTGCAAAAAGTCTCGACAAACGTCAGCTGCGTCTCCGCTTTTCGAAGTCGAAGCAGGTTGTGCCACCACCGGTTACTGCACAGTCGGTAAAAACAGATACAGCCAAAAAGGCAGAGATAGCCAAAAAGACTGACACAGCCAAAAAAGCAGAGATAGCCAAAAAGACTGACACAACCAAAAAGGCAGAGGTAGCCAAAAAGACTGATACAGCCAAAAAGGCAGAGATAGCCAAAAAGACTGACACAGCCAAAAAGGCAGAGATAACCAAGAAAACTGCCACAGCCAAAAAAGCAGAGATAACCAAAAAGACTGATACAGCCAAAAAGGCAGAGGTAGCCAAAAAGACTGATACAGTCAAAAAGGCAGAGGTAGCCAAAAAGACTGATACAGTCAAAAAGACAGAGATAGCCAAAAAGACTGATACAGCCAAAAAGGCAGAGATAGCTAAAAAAGCAGATACAGCCAAACCTGATGAATCAATGGATAAAGAGTCTAGCGTAAATTATTACTATATCTTTATCGTTCTTTTGATCTTATTCCTGGCCATAGCACTATGGTTTAAACGAAGAGGGGCCGCTTCGGCATCAGGTGAAGAGGGTTCTGCAGATAATCTTGATCATGTCCCAATGGTTTTTCAGAAAATAGTGAGCTCTGACAATAAGTTGATGGCGGTGGCTATAGGTGTGGCCGCAATTATGCTGCTCACACCAAAGGTCAACCTTTATTACCAGATTGAGCACCTGATAGAGCCTTATGGTGTTATTCTGAGTGATGAAAAACTTGACGACAGAGGTTTCAGACTGGATATCAAAGATGCGACCTTGTATGTCAAGGAGATAGAGAGTGTCAAGATGGAGAAAACCGAAGTACTCCTGTTTCTGCTCTACAACCGCATAGATATTGAAAAAATCAAGCTCTCATCAACATTTGAGCAGTTCGTACCGACAGAAGTGGAACGGGTGAATATTCAATACTCTGTACTTGATCCGTTACATATTACCATTGAGGCAGTCGGTGATTTTGGTACGGCAAAAGGTGAAGTCGTATTGAGGGAGCGGCTCTTTAAAATGAGAGTCGAGCCTTCAAAACTGATGAAAACACGCTACCGCTCAACGATGAACAAGTTGACAAAAGATGACACGGGAGGATACACCTATGAATCCCGTTTTTAAGAAGTGGCTGATCTCACTGTCGACCCGTATTGTGATCATTGTTATTGTTGTCAAAGCCATGGTACTGGGTCTGCTCTGGTTTTTACCGAGTGAAGGGGTGGACTATTACCCTGAGCACTCTTTGCAGGCGAAGTATCACCGATATACATTGGACAGCATGTTGGACAAGGGTCAAGCCGGGTCCGCTTCTGCCCAGAGGGTATCGGCAACACAGATGAGATCGACTCTTGTGCTCAAAGGTCTTTACGGGAGCAAAAGAAAAGGGTTTGTGATCGTTGCGCCGGAAAAAACACCGACTAAAACGGAAGTGATAGCTGTCGGGGAGCAGTTTGGCGGAAACAGACTGGTGCAGATCAATCCCCAAAGTGCCATATTTGAACGTAGTGGAAGGCGTTATGTTTTGCAGATGGAGAATGTTGATGCTCGCTTATCATCAAAAGGGACCGGTGCGGCAGAACGCGATGATGTTCCCAGAAGTGTTTCCCGTAGTAATATCAACTACTATGTCAAAGATATAGATAAGGTCTGGAAAGATATCGGTATTACCGAGCTGAAAGAGGGAAAAAAGATCACGGGCTTTAAAGTGACCCGTATCAAACCATCATCTCCTATGGCAGAGCTTGGTCTCAGACGTGGGGATGTGATCATCAAAGCAAACAATAAAACATTGACCTCTTATGCCGATGTATTGGCAATCTATAAAAAAATCGGCACCATGCAGGCACTGGAGCTTGTAGTGCTCAGAAATAATCAAGAGAAGGAGATAATATATGAGATCTATTAAAATACTATTTACACTACTGCTGCTGAGCAGTCAGCTGCTTATGGCCAGAGAGCAGGTTAATGTCAATTTTTCAAATCTTCAGATCACTGATTTTATAAAGCTGATAGCCAGGATTAGCGATAAAAATATTTTAGTAAACCATAAGATTAACGGAACCGTCAACCTCGTAACCTCTGCACCGGTCTATGATGATGAGGTGATGGGCATCCTTATCTCGGTTCTTGAAGCCAAGGGCTTTACATTGGTACAAAACGGATCAGTCTACGAAGTGGTGCGTTCAGCAGAAGCAGCTAAGCATAATGTACGTGTTGTGCGTGCCGGAGTGAAGGCGTCAGGTTCGATGATGGTGACACAGGCTGTTGCTGTCAAAGGTGAGAATGTTGACGTGGTTGCTGCAAAGGTACGTTATCTCATCTCTAAAACTGCCAAGCTGATGACGATGAAAGAGTCAAATATTCTGCTGATTACAGACTATCCGAAGAATATTGAGACGATCAAACGGGTCATTGGTGATATTGATCGGGAAAACAAGGTTGCTATGAAGGTGATCCCGATCAAATATGCCAAGATCAAAGAGATACATACTCAGATAGCGGAGATTGCCAAAAGTCTCTTCAATGAAAAGGTGGAATCGGACAAAGTCAAGATCCTGTTAAATACGGACGTCAATGGACTTGTCCTGGTTGGGAAACAGAAAAATATAGAGAGGCTTACCAAGACGATTGCCAAACTCGACAGGGAGCAGAACCTCAATGAGGAAGTCCAGATATTTAATCTGAAAAACTCTGATGCAAAAAATGTGTTGGCGTCACTAAAAGAGATCGTTGATAAGCAGACCTTTTCCGATCCGACAATGAAGCCGAATATTTCGGCCAGTGAGGAGATCAACGCCGTTATAGTTGTGGGCCATCCGATGGTAATCAAAGGTCTTAAGCGTATCATTAATGAACTTGACAAAGAGAAGTACCAGGTCTATGTACAGGCAAGGATCGTAGAGATCAATAAAGACAACTCTGAACAGCTGGGCTTGAAATACGGGCTTGATGGCGGTATCGCCAACTCATCGGGCCTCTATACACTGGCAGGGAACTTTGGAGGTTCATCCATCGCTCCGATGAATCCACTGATTTTAGAGAAACTTGGAGACTCCCTTGGTGATCTTGACAGTGCCCTTGCCATTGGCGCCACCTTGGATTTTTTACAGACTAATGGTGCATCACAAACGGTCTCTAATCCCTCTATCTTATGTGTCAACAATCAGGAATCATCTATTTATGTCGGGAAAACTCTCTCGTTCCAGACCGGTGAAGCAACGAACTCGGCGGGTGGAACAACCAACTCCTATCAGCGGGTGGATGTGGGGCTGACACTTAAGATCAAGCCGCGTGTCTCTTCGCTAGATAAAGTCACCCTTGACGTAGAGGCGACTCTGGAGAATGTAATCGCTGTCGATCCAAACAGCAAGCAGCCGATCACAACAAAACAGACGGTGACCACACAGGCTATTTTAGGACATGGTGAGAATGTTATCATTGGAGGACTGGTCAAGACCTACGACACTGATGTTGAAACAAAAGTTCCGCTGCTTGGTGATATCCCGCTGCTTGGACTACTCTTTACCCATAATGATATTAAAGAACAGCAGGATAATCTTCTGGTCATCCTGACACCTTATGTCATTGCCAAGAGTGAAAAACTCTCTGAACTTCAAGAGCAGTTAGGCGAGCTCGGACGTATTCAAAAGCAGTACAATGAGTTGATCTTCCCGATCGTCGAGGGAAAAGCTACGCATGAGAATCCAAGACCAAATGATCCATTTGAAGGTATGGATGATGAGAGCGATTACTGATGCTTACGACACAGTTGTTGCATGATACAGACCTTGAACAGTATGAGCCAGAAGGTGTTGACGTTGATCTCAGTGTACGCAATTATCTGCTTTTTACACTGATCAATGAACAAGAGACCGCTGTAACGGGTGAACGTTATCTTGTCGATGCCAGCAACTACTACAGTAAACTGCCTCGAAAATTTCCACTGCTCTTGCTTGATGAAGATTCGTTTGAACGTCTCTATAACAGATTTTTGGAGCTTCGGACCGACCGGGCTATTGAAACGATGCAGGAGGAGGGTGAAGAGAGCTCAGAAGAAGAACTTTCGCTGACGGAGTTCCTTCGTACCTCTTCGGATATCCTCACTTCGGAAGAGTCTGCACCGATTATCAAGTTCGTAAATGCGCTCTTTTATCAGGCGATCAAAAAGCGGGCTTCCGATATCCATATAGAGATGCATGAAAAGCGTGGTGAAGTGCGGTTCAGGATCGATGGAATGCTGAGTAAAAATGTCGATCTGGACAACAAAGTTGTCAGCCTGATCATCAGCCGGATCAAAGTCATTTCAAATCTTGATATCTCGGAAAAGCGGATCCCGCAGGATGGCCGTACCCAGATCAAGATCGCAGGAGAATCATTGGATGTCCGTGTTTCAATCCTGCCAACGTATTATGGGGAACGGGTAGTAATGCGTATGCTGATGCAGAGTGACCAGATGCCCGAGATCGAAGATATCGGTTTTGCTCCGGACCTGATAAACGAGATGAAACAACTTCTGCATCTGCCGCACGGGATTATTCTGGTGACCGGGCCGACAGGAAGCGGGAAGTCAACGTCGCTGCATGCGTTTTTGCGTGAACTGGAGTCACCGGATAAAAATGTGATTACAGTTGAAGATCCGGTGGAGTATAAGTCAGACTCTATCTCCCAGATTCAGGTTCATGAAAAAGTAGGTTTGACATTTGCTGCGGCACTGCGTTCGATTTTACGTCAGGATCCTGATGTTATTATGATCGGAGAGATCAGGGATGAAGAGACAGCTGCTATTGCAGTACGTGCCTCGCTGACCGGTCACCTGGTTCTGTCGACTCTGCACACCAACTCCGCAGCAGCGACAATTTCACGTCTCGCCGATATGGGTATACCACCTTTTCTGATCTCCTCTTCACTGCTGGGGATCCTGGCACAGCGGCTGGCAAGAAGACTCTGCAATGAGTGCAAAGAGGAAGATACGGTTGCCGAAGAGTTTATCAAATACTACGCGTTGCCGCCTGATGCCGTACTCTATAAAGCCAAGGGGTGCAAAGCATGTAACTATACCGGCTACAATGGGCGTAAATCGATCGGTGAACTGCTGGTCATGGATGATGAGATCAAAGAGCTGCTCAAGGAGACCACGGATGAGCACACCATTCATGTGGCGCTGGAGAAGAGAGGGCTTAAATTGATCAATACAGAGCTGAGCTGGATGGTATTGGCCGGTCAGACTTCGCTGGAAGAGGCGATCCGTATTGGTTTTACGCATGTGCAAGCAGAGTGAGTGATCTGCAGTGAACCAAAAGCAGTTTGGGAAAGAGAGGGGCGCTTCAGAGGGATTTACCCTGATTGAAGTGATGGTTGCCATTGTGATAATTACGGTAGTCATCGCAGCACTGCTTCAGCTCTTTTCCAACAATACCAAACTTTTGGGGACGGTCAAAGAGAAAGTTGAACTTTCAACGCAAGGGTCTATTCTGCTGGGTGTCGGTAATGTCGGTTTTGAAAAAAAGCAGATACGGCTTGACGGGTTGCTGCGAGAGTTTAAACTTGATGATGCACTGCGTCGAAAGCTGAAAACAATAAAAGCAGATGTGAGCTACAAAGAGGTGATGCGTCTTGACAGTATTGACTTTCAGGAAGAGAGTGAACGACTGGCTGAAATGGAAGGGGTGAGCGCCCTGAAAAAGCGTGCGGAAACGGCGTCGCTTGAGGTTGGGCGTACAACTTTGGAAATCAATGGCGTGCATACCTCCTTTTTACGCCTGAGACTGCAATGAAACAAGCCGCCAAGCAACCGGGATTGAAAAGAGGTTTTACACTGATTGAACTGATGATCTCCATAACGATCCTCTCTGTGATCATGCTCTTCCTCTATCAGAGCCTTGCGTCATTGCGCAGCTCAAATACTTTTTACGGCGATAGACTTTCCTCTATTGCCGACCAGCAAAAACTGCTTAAAGCTCTCTATCTCGACTTTGCCCTCTCTGCTCCGGGATCGGTAAGTATCCAGAACTTGGACAGTCATGGCGATATGGTAATGATGCAGACATCGCACTCGGTTCATCAGCGGATCATGCCTTATGTAGGATATATATTTAATGATGAGGAGCTCTTTCGGATCGAATCATCACAAAAATTCGCTTATCCGCTGTTTGGCGATGAAGAGATGGTTGTCGATAGTCTTGGCGCGGTCAATCACTTTCGGCTTTATCGGAGTCGAACACATTTTCTGCTGGATATGCAGCGCGAAGGAGAGCAGAGTGTTCTGTTCAAGATTCGTGCCTTGAATCAGTA
>JAYEMF010000085.1:0-40089 GCA_034717975.1 Campylobacterota bacterium | reverse complement strand
GCAAATAAGGCACAATCTTCCGTCCTAAAATCTCTTGAATTACCTATGGGTAGTCCTTCAAAATTTTAAAACGAAATCTTGCACCTTCTTTGCCCTCTGATGATATCCAGGGTTTTTAGAGGTGCCCTTATTACCTTTTTACACACTTTATGGAGTAGATTTTGGACCACTACGAATACAGCGAACTACTTAAAACTTTATCAACAAAAATGGACAACATTGCGGGTGTTGTCCAACCTGAAAAAATTCAAACCCGACTGGGTGAGATCGATCAGCTGGAAAATTCGGCTGAATTCTGGAATGATGCGACCAATGCCGCAGTGATCCAAAAAGAGAAAACCCAGCTTGAACGCAAGATGGATAAATACACGGTTGCCGTCGATGCCGTCAATGATGCGCTGGAGCTCTATGAGATGGGTAAAGAGGAGAGTGATGATGAGACCATCGAAATGCTCTTTAGCGAAGCCGAAGCACTTGGAAATATGGTTCGCACCATGGAGATCGAGATGCTGCTCAGTGGTGAGCATGATGGTAGCAATGCCATCGTCTCCATCCACCCCGGAGCCGGCGGAACCGAGTCTCAAGACTGGGCATCCATGCTTCTGCGCATGTATACGCGATGGGCGGAACGCAGAGGTTTCAAAGTGGAGACACTGGACTATCAGAGCGGTGAAGAGGCCGGGATCAAAGATGCTTCCATCCTTATCAAAGGTGACAATGCGTATGGCTATCTGAGAGTGGAAAACGGTATCCACCGTCTGGTACGTATCAGCCCGTTTGACTCCAATGCCAAGCGTCACACCTCGTTCAGTTCCGTGATGGTCTCCCCTGAGATAGATGATGATATCGATATTGAAATAGAAGATAAAGATATCCGTATTGACACCTACCGTGCCTCTGGTGCAGGCGGACAGCATGTCAATAAAACCGAGTCAGCCATCCGTATTACCCATATAGAGACCAATGTCGTTGTGCAGTGTCAGAATGACCGTTCACAGCATAAAAACAAAGCAACGGCGATGAAGATGCTGCGTTCACGTCTTTATGAGCTCGAACTGGAGAGGAAACAGGCTGAAATCGATGGTGTAGAGAAGAGTGAAATTGGCTGGGGGCATCAGATCCGTTCATATGTTATGCAGCCTTACCAGCAGGTCAAGGACACCCGTTCCAATGAAGCCTACTCAAATGTCAGCGGCATTCTCGATGGTGATATCGATAAGATGATCGAGGGCGTTTTAATAGCCTATAGCCGTAACTGACAGTTACGACTTCTCCTCTTTTTTCAAAAGTCCGTATCCGACAAAACCAATACCGAAGATCAGAGCAATGACAACTGCATAACGCAGCTGTTCTTTCTGTGTTTCACGGTAATCTGAGCTAAACATCGGTTTCTCCGGAGCCTGTTGTTGTGCTCCACTCGATTGACCACTCATACGTGCTTCCATTCTGGCAACACTGGCCGCAGCCATACGCTCCTCATCAGTGACACCGCTGTCAAGATTGCTCCAAAAGAGTGATGCTACTGCCCCAATGATCAGTAAGACACCCAAAGACAAAGAGAGCTTTTTCTGATGCTCTTTGATCCACTCACCCATCTGTATGCTCTTCCGTAGCAGTAAAAAGGGTTAGATGCAGTACGCTGTTTTCCACTGCTTCAAGATGATGCACGGTATCGGCTTCGAGTGCAATCAACTCTCCACGTTTGATAAAATGCTCTTCATCTGCAATAGTCAGTTTCACTCTGCCTTCCAATACGCCCATTGTAATCGGGTATTCACTGGCATGATCACGCATTACCTGATTGGTCTGCATAACGATACGAATCTCTTTTGAACAGGGTGTCTGCATCAGTTCATTGATGCTAATACATTCGTCACTATAGATAAGCTCTTCGAGCAAATTTACCCGTTGCATCCCATCCCTTTGATTTTATTATCTTAAACATCAAAGGAAGCAATACCTTTGACTACGCTGGAAAAATTTTACATTATGATAGCAAAAAAAACTCTTTATAGCCTATTAACACCGGATACTATAGAATTCGACTATGAATCAGATCCTGAAAGAGTGTGCGTTACACGAGTCTTGCTCCTATATCGATGGCAATAAACAGACTACGCACTATAAAATAATACAAGCGTGCTCAACGCAGCAGTGTGAAGCACTGATAGAGCGGGGTTGGCGACGTTTTGGCAATATGTTTTTCAGGCCGGTATGTCTTGAGTGCACTGCATGTGAAAGCCTTAAGATCGATGTCAAAAACTACACGTTCTCAAAATCAGCCAAACGTATTTTACGGCGTAATGCCCATTTCCATACGCTCATGCAACAGCCGACAATGAGCAAAGCGCACCTGGAACTCTTCACCAAATATCATGACTATATGCGTATCAAACGCGGCTGGGAAAATCAGCCGATCAACGCCAAAAATTATTACATGTCATTTGTGCATGGCTATAATGATTTTGGGTATGAAGTGCTCTATTTTGATGGCGATAAACTGATCGCGGTAGATCTGATTGATCTCTTACCTGATGGGATCTCATCCATCTATTTTTATTATGACCCGGACTATGCCGGCTACTCTTTGGGAAAATATTCACTTTACCGGCAGATCATTCAGGCCAAAAACAAAAATCTCTCCTGGATCTACCTGGGCTATTATGTCGAATCGTGTCAGAGCCTTGCCTATAAAAAGGAGTACACACCCTCATTAATGCTGGAAGCTCGTCCCGAGGAGGAGGATACTCCCCGATGGGTTTAGCGTCTGAACTGCAGTTCCTGCTTCTGTTCTTTGTAGACCTCTTCTTTCGTGCGAACACGTTCATCTTCGACCTCTTGTGCAAAAGCTGCCTTTTTATTTGACTGACGTCGATTGATCTGATCAATACGCCGCTGCTTATATTTCAGGTAAAGTGCACGGCGTGCCGCCAAGGCTTCAGCTTCCTGCTTTTTAAGTTCGTCTCTATACTCAATATAGCTTTCTACTTCAGGGATAACATTTGTCTCTGAACGATGCAGTTCATAAAACCCAATGATCTGCTCATCATCTTTTTCAATATCTATCAAACCGCTTTTGATAAATTGACTGAAAGCATCATAATCATTGTTTGACATTGCCTGATGAAGTGACCTTTGTGCCGTTCGGACAAAAAAGTCATACTCTTTCGCCAATGTTCGCAACTCATTCAGGTATGCCTTTTCATCTCCGCCGTCACGGTCTATAATCAGCCCTTTTTTGTGAAGGTTCAAACACTTACGGAGGTATTTGTCAATATTTTCCTGGTGACTGCTCATCAGTTTTGTATCGGCTAAATTCGAGATCTTGACCATATCGCCATAGATAACATCACCTAGTCCGGCATAGACTTTCGGGTTTTGAGCGTAAAGTGTCACGCCCACTAGAAATAAAACAGAGAGGAGTTTTTTCATAGTTTCTCACTTATTATGTTAATAGTGACAATTTTACTACAAAGTAACTAAGATATGCTTGGTGTTAAAAAGGAAGAAATTAAATAGAGAGGGGCGAGCCGGAAAAGATCCGACTCATTAAAAAGTATAAAAGATTAACCGTTGCGTTTCTTGATGATCTCTTCAGCAACGTTACGTGGAACCTCTGCATAGTGATCGAATTCCATAGAGTATGTCGCACGACCCTGAGTTGCAGAACGAAGGTCGGTAGAGTAACCGAACATCTCAGAAAGTGGTACGAATGCGTCAACGATCTTGTTACCAGAACGGTCACCCATATTGTTGACCTGACCACGACGACGGTTAAGGTCACCGACAACGTCACCCATGTAATCCTCAGGAACTTCTACTTCAACTTTCATCATTGGCTCAAGGATTGCAGGATCTGCACTTCTACAGCCCGCTTTGAAGCCCATTGATGCAGCAAGTTTAAAGGCCATCTCATTCGAGTCAACATCGTGGAATGAACCATCATAAAGTGTGACATCGACATCTTCGATAGGGTAACCAGCGAGTACACCATTTTGCATCGCTTCACCACACCCTTTTTCAACTGCAGGGATAAACTCTTTTGGAATTACCCCACCTTTGATTTTATTGTGGAATACATAACCGGTAGCCGCTTCGCCCGGCTTGATACGAAGGTAAACGTGACCGAATTGACCACGACCACCAGACTGTTTCGCATATTTGTACTCTTGCTCAACTTCTTTCTTGATTGTTTCACGGTAAGAGACCTGAGGTGCACCGACTTCAGCTTCTACTTTGAACTCACGTTTCATACGGTCAACAAGGATCTCAAGGTGAAGTTCACCCATACCCGAGATAATCGTCTGGCCAGTCTCTTCGTCAGTATGAACACGGAAAGATGGATCTTCAGCAGCCAGTTTACCCAGTGCAATACCCATTTTTTCCTGGTCAGCTTTTGTTTTCGGCTCAACCGCAACAGAGATAACCGGATCCGGGAAATCCATACGCTCAAGTACAACCAAGTCATCAGCTGAACAGAGTGTATCGCCCGTAGTTGTTGATTTAAGACCAACAACCGCACCGATCTCGCCGGCGTAGATCTCTTTGACCTCTTCACGTTTGATGGCGTGCATCTTCATGATACGGCCGATACGCTCTTTCTTGTCTTTTGTTGAGTTGTGAACATAAGAACCAGACTCAAGACTACCGCGATAGACACGGATAAATGTCAACTGTCCGACAAACGGATCAGTCATAATTTTGAATGCCAATGAAGCGAATGGCCCATTGTCAGTTGATTGGACAGTCACCTCTTCCTCTTCGTTTTCCATCATCGTACCAGTAATCTGTGGTACTTCTGTCGGAGCTGGCATATAAGCAACAACCGCGTCAAGCAGAGTCTGAACACCTTTGTTTTTAAAGGCAGTCCCGGCAGTCATCGGAACGATATGCATACTGATAGTCGCATCTTTAATACCTTTAACGATCTCCTCTTCACTGAACTCTTCACCTTCGAGAAATTTTTCCATAAGTGCTTCATTACAGTCAGCTTCAGATATCTTCTCGATCATGTTTTCACGATACTCATCTGCTTTCTCTTGAAGGTCAGCCGGGATATCTTCTACATGGTAGTTAGAACCCATGGCAGCATCTTGATCCCAGACGATCGCTTTCATTTTTACAAGGTCAATAACCCCCTGAAAACCCTCTTCTGCACCAATTGGAAGCTGAATAGGCACAGGATTGCCTTTAAGGCGCTCACGGATCTGTGTTTCAACTTCATAGAAGTCCGCACCGGTACGGTCCATCTTGTTAACGAAAACAATTGATGGCACGCCATAACGGTTACGCTGACGCCATACTGTCTCAGACTGAGGCTGAACACCACCAACCGCACAGAAAACCGATACAGCACCATCAAGTACACGCATAGAACGCTCAACTTCGATCGTGAAGTCAACGTGGCCCGGAGTGTCAATGATATTGATCTGCTTGCCTTCCCATTCACAGGTTGTTGCAGCAGAAGTAATCGTAATACCACGCTCTTGCTCTTGTTCCATCCAGTCCATTGTCGCTGCACCGTCGTGAACTTCACCGATCTTGTGTTCAACACCTGTATAGAACAGGATACGCTCTGTTGTCGTTGTCTTACCGGCATCGATGTGCGCAGCAATACCAATATTTCTTACATCTTCTAGTTTATGAGTTCTTGCCATTTTTTATTACCTTGAGATAATTGAGTTTGAGTGTTAAACCTCTTTACTTTTTCTACAGTTTATAAAAACAGGAAAGAGGTCGAAAATGAAGTACCCAGAAGGTACTTCAGAAAAGCTATCTTGTGACTACCAGCGGTAGTGAGCAAATGCTTTATTTGCTTCTGCCATTTTGTAAGTGTCGTCTTTCTTCTTGAATGCAGAACCTTTGTCAGTTGCTGCGTCCATCAATTCGTTTGCAAGGCGCTCTGCCATAGTACGCTCATTGCGTTTACGGGCAGCATCCACCAACCAACGGATTGCCAAAGAGAGTTGACGTACCGGACGTACTTCTACTGGAACTTGATACGTTGCACCACCTACACGACGGCTTTTAACTTCAATCACAGGTTTGATATTATCGATCGCTTCATTAAATGTCTCGATCCCTGTCTTTTCACCGCGCGAACTGATAATGTCCATTGCGCTGTACATAATTTTTTCTGCTGTACTTTTTTTACCGTCAAGCATGATCTTGTTGATAAATTTAGTAACAATTTTACTACCGTGAACCGGATCAGGCATGATCTCACGGATCGGTGCTCTTCTTCTTCTCATTAGAGTTTCCTTGTCTTCAATTAAATAATTTACTCAAAAGCTTTTGCAGCTTCTGTCTTGAGCACATTCTTATTTTTTAGGTTTTTTAGTACCGTATTTAGAACGGGCAACCATACGGTTTGCAACACCGGCAGTATCTAGTGCACCACGAACGATGTGATACTTAACACCAGGTAAATCTTTGATACGACCGCCACGGACAAGAACGATAGAGTGCTCTTGAAGGTTGTGACCCTCACCACCGATATATGAAATAACTTCAAATCCTGAAGTCAAACGGACTTTGGCAACTTTACGAAGTGCCGAGTTTGGTTTCTTTGGTGTAGTCGTGTAAACACGAGTACAAACGCCGCGACGCTGCGGGCAGTTTACAAGCGCAGGTGATTTTGATTTTTTAATCACTTTTTTACGCTCTTTACGAATCAATTGGTTGATTGTAGGCATACAATTCCTTTCTTAACATGTTCCAGTAGAATGATAGTCCACTATAAAGAGGGGACTATTAAACGCGCAATGATACTGAAAAAAGTTTTAAATGAAGCTTTATTTAAGATATCTCGCGTCCACTCAAGGTGTCGGGGACACGTTGAGTAGCGAGTAAAGTAATATCAACAGTTAACAACTGCGTCAAGCCAAAGTGCTGGGAGCACTTTGGTAGCGAGTAAAATAGCATCGATAAAAAGATTACCGAGGTGTAATTCAGATGCTACTGCAAAGAGAAAAGTCGAACCAAAGAGAGCCAACTCCCTTTGGTATAGAGAGGAGAGATGCTATTCGGCGTCTTTTGCAAATTGAATCTCTTGATCTTTGTAGATACCGGTACCGACTGGGATCGTACGACCGATAATGACATTCTCTTTAAGATCACTAAGATCATCGACCTTAGCCGAAACAGCCGCTTCAGTCAGAACTTTCGTCGTGTCCTGGAATGATGCCGCCGAGATGATCGAGTCAGCACTCACCGATGCACGTGTGATACCTACCAGGAATGGTTCAGCGATTGCCGGCTGTCCACCAAGACGAAGGATCTTTTCGTTCTCTTCACGAAATTTCGTTTTCGAGATAAGATCGCCAATGATAAATTTCGTATCGCCTGAGTTAAGAATCTTAACCTGACGAAGCATCTGCGTGAAGATAACCTCGATATGCTTATCGGCAATATTAACACCCTGACGGCGATAAACCTGCTGAACTTCACTGACAAGGTAGTTATAAAGTGCTTTCGTACCAAGAATACGCAAGATCTCGTATGATGAGACCACACCACTGCTCAGGCGTTCCCCTGCGTGTACAAATTCACCCGGATTAACCAGTGCTTTAAGGTTTTTATCAACAAAGTACTCTTTGATAATACCGTTCTCTGAACTGATAATGATACGCTCTTTACCACGCAGCGGCTTACCGAAACTTACCACACCGTCAACTTCGGCGATGAGTGCCGTCTCTTTAGGTTTACGTGCCTCAAAAAGTTCAGATACACGAGGAAGACCCCCGGTAATATCACGTGACTTCTGAAGAGCTTTTGGTGTTTTCGCCAGGATGTCAGCGATTTTTACATCACCGCCATCTTGTGCAAATACCGCTGTTTTTGGCTCAATCGCATAACGTACAACTGTTCCCTCTTCTGTTGCCACAACGATAGCCGGTTTGTACTCTGGCGAGATATACTCATTCAGCATCAGACGTGTCTTTCCAGTCAACTCATCAAGCTGCTCAGATGCTGTAACACCCGGAATAATATCTTCAAACGTTACCGTACCATTTGACTCAGAGATGATCGGGTTCGAGTATGGATCCCACTCAGCGACAACAACTGACTCTTCAGAAGCCGGTTTAGCCAGAAGTGAATCTGTCTCGACTACAGCATCGTCATCAAGCTCAACAATTGAACCACGTGCGATGTAGTGACGGATTGCTTCACGATCTTCAGAATCGACGACAACAGCAAAGAGACCTTTCTCTTCTACCTGATACCCTTTCTTGATCTCTTTAAAACGTTCAAGATAGTCACCTTTAAGCAAGAAGTACTTAACGGTCCCTTTCTCTTTGGCCAGGATCTTCTGAGTGATCGGTGCGCCATCGTCGACAAGTATCTCAGAGGCATATGGAATACGGTTAGGTACGTTCCAGCCATCTTTGATCGATTCAACAATTGACTCATCTTCTTCAATCGCAGCGCCATTTTCATATGGAAGATAGAACTTCCCTTCGATCTTACCGCTAACACCGGCAAGTTCATTTGGCTTCGCTACATCATTCTTTCGAAGTGTATAGCGTGCTGTCTCTTTGTCACCGATAACACTAATGATCATCTCATCGTGTACCGTTTGGATCTCAAGCTTACCGCTAAATGGCGCTTTGATCTTCGGCTCTACCAGTAAGACACCTGCATTACGACGGTTAGCTACAATCGTTTTTCCCTCTTTAGAGGTATATGTCTTCATGTTGTAGTAACGGATGAAACCTTCACGATCTGCAATAACCTGACGCTCTTCACGCGTACTAGATGCCGTACCACCAACATGGAAGGTACGAAGTGTCAGCTGTGTTCCCGGCTCACCGATTGATTGTGCCGCGATAATACCGACAGCCTCACCTTTACGTACAGTTTCACCGGTACCAAGGTTCAGGCCGTAACAGAGGGCACAGATACCACCCTCAGATTTACAGGTTGTCGGTGTGCGGATGTGTACCGATTTGATACCTGCTTCAACCACTTTCTCCGCTTTGATCTCATCGATGAGTGTCCCTTCCGTGAAAAGGATCTCATTGGTGATCGGATCGATCGCGTCTTCTGCAAGAACACGTCCGTAGATACGATCTTCAAGCGGTTCGATCATCTCGTTACCGATAGAGATATCTGTGATCTCGATACCTTCGTGGGTACCACAATCATGCTCAACTACTTTAACATTCTGAGCAACATCAACCAGCTTACGGGTCAGGTAACCCGCATTCGCTGTTTTAAGTGCGGTATCGGCCAGACCTTTACGTGCACCGTGAGTAGAAATAAAGTACTCAAGAACGTTCAGACCCTCTTTAAAGTTTGAAACGATCGGTGTCTCAATGATCGAACCATCCGGTTTCGCCATCAGACCACGCATACCGGCAAGCTGACGGATCTGAGCCGCAGAACCACGTGCACCGGAATCAGCCATCATATGGATCGAGTTGAATCCATCTTTGTCATTCTCGACAAGCTCCATCATCCCTGAGGCAATGGTGTTGTTCGCATCTGTCCAGACGTCAATAATCTTATTGTAACGCTCCTGCTCAGTCAAAAGACCCGCTTCAAACTGTTTCTGGATCTCTTTAACTCGGTTTTTAGAGTCGTTCATCAACTTCTGTTTCTCATCCGGGACAATGATATCCGCAATTGAGATCGAGACACCCGCTTCTGTCGCAATCTTGAAACCAAGGTCTTTCAGGTTGTCAAGGAAGGTTGCTGTAATGGCAATACCGCCATGTTTTTGAACATAATCAACGATCGTATTGATCGCTTTTTTCTTCATTACTTTATTCCACAGGTCAACCGGAACAAAATCAGGCAAGATCGCTTTTAACAGCAAACGTCCCGCTGTCGTATAGACAACACGGTTATCGACACGGGTACGAATCTTCGCATGCAGATCGAGTGCGCCATTTTCCATAGCGATAGTCACCTCTTCTACATTGGCAAAAAGTTTATTTGCCCCTTTTACACCATTTTTTTCCAGTGATACATAGTAAAGACCAAGGACCATATCCTGTGAAGGGGTCGCGATCGCTTTACCCGATGCCGGAAGCAGAATGTTCATAGAAGAGAGCATCAACACTTTTGCTTCAGCTATCGCTTCCGTACTCAAAGGAATATGTACCGCCATCTGGTCACCATCGAAGTCGGCATTGAAGGCTGCACATACCAGTGGGTGAAGCTGAATTGCTTTACCGTCAATCAGTTTCGGGTGAAATGCCTGAATGGAAAGTTTATGCAGTGTCGGTGCACGGTTCAGCATGATCGGATAACCGTCAACGATCTCGCTGAGGCACTCCCATACTTCGTTGGTTTTTGCTTCGATCATCTTCTTGGCCTGCTTGACTGTTGTCGCATAACCTTTATCTTCCAGCTTGGCGATCAGATGCGGCTTGAACAGCTCCAGTGCCATCTTCTTAGGAAGACCACACTCATCCATACGAAGGTTTGGACCGACAACGATAACCGAACGGCCAGAGAAGTCAACACGTTTACCCAGAAGATTCTGACGGAAACGACCCTGTTTACCTTTGATCACTTCTGAAAGTGATTTCAACGGGCGTTTGTTTGCACCTTTAACGGCATTGGCACGACGACCATTATCGAAAAGAGCATCAACAGACTCTTGCAGCATACGTTTTTCATTACGTACAATAATCTCAGGCGCTTCCAGTTCAATCAGGCGTTTAAGACGCTGATTACGGTTGATAACACGACGATAGAGGTCATTGACATCTGATACCGCGAATTTACCGCCATCAAGGCTTACCAGCGGACGAAGGTCCGGCGGAAGAACCGGCAGTGCTGTCAGCATCATCCATCCCGGGTTGTTACCGGAGTTCAGGAATGACTCAACTACCTTAAGACGCTTAACGATCGTTTTACGTTTTGCCTCTGATTTTGTCGCTTCAAAATCCTCTTTGAGTTGTGAGAAGACTTCAACAAGGTCAATATCTTCTAGCAGATCACGGATGATCTCTCCACCCATATAGGCTTCAAAACCTGTTTCTGAGTAGCGCTGCATCAGGGTACGGTACTGATCTTCATTCAGGACGTCGTACTTCATGACGGCTGTTTTTTGTTCAGCATCGTAGAATGCCTCACCGCCATTTTTAACGATGTATGCTTCGTAATAGAGTACGCGCTCAAGGTTCTTCATCTTGACACCCAGTAGCGTACCGATACGGCTTGGGAGTGAGTTCACATACCAGATGTGTGCTACCGGAGTAACCAGATCAATGTGCCCCATACGTGTACGACGTACTTTTGAAGAGGTAACTTCAACCCCACATTTTTCACAGACGACGCCTTTATAGCGCATCTTTTTGTACTTGCCGCACAGACATTCGTAATCACGAACCGGCCCAAAAATCTTTGCACAGAACAGTCCGTCACGCTCTGGTTTGAGGGTACGATAATTGATCGTTTCCGGTTTTTTTACTTCACCGTGGCTCCAAGAAAGAACTTTCTCAGGGCTCGCCAAACGAAACTGTAACTGTTTAATGTCTGTCGGACGGTTCTCTTCCGTTACTTCTACTGGTACTAATTTACTCATCGTCTTCCACCTCGTCAAGGATCTCTACATCAAGCGCAAGGGCTTGCAGCTCTTTTGTCAATACGAAGAGTGTTTCAGGAATACCTGAAGCCGGTACACTTTCGCCTTTTGTAATTGCTTTGTAAGCACGGACACGGCCATCCACGTCATCTGATTTGATCGTCAGCATCTCTTTAAGCACTGCCGTCGCACCATAAGCCTCGAGAGCCCATACTTCCATCTCACCGAAACGCTGTCCACCAAAGAGTGCTTTACCACCAACCGGCTGCTGTGTAACCAGTGAGTAAGGCCCCGTAGAACGGGCGTGAACTTTCTCATCAACCAGGTGATGAAGTTTCAGGATATACATGTAACCAACGTTGACACGCTCTTTCATCTCCTGACCGGTTTTACCATCATAAAGAACGGTTTTACCATCCTCATCTAGCTGTGCCAGTTCAAACAGTTTTGCGAACTCATCAGCATTAACACCTTCGAAGATAGGTGTAGCGAAACGCACACCTTTACTCCAGTCACGTGCATACTTCAATAGCTCATCATCACTCATCTTACCGACAGCATCTTCAATTGCCATCAATCCGGCTATGCTGGCAATAGAGCTCAGTTTGCTACGAAGCTGCTTGATGAAGTCTTTCTGCTTCGCATTAAAGATCTCCTCGATCTGATGACCAAGATCACGTCCGGCCATACCGAGGTGCATCTCAAGGATCTGACCGATATTCATACGTGAAGGTACACCCAGCGGATTCAGACAGATATCGACAGCACGGCCATCAGCCATATACGGCATGTCGACTTCAGGAACGATCGTGGAAACGATACCTTTATTCCCGTGACGACCCGCCATCTTGTCTCCGACTTTCAGCTTGCGTTTTGTCGCGATATAGACTTTGACATATTTGACTACGCCGTTTGGAAGAATGTCATCTTTTTCAAGAATGCTCAGCTTCTCTTCATGCTCGTCACGGAACTGTTTCTTCTGTTTCTGAAAGTGGTTCTTTGTGCTGTTGTATTTTGCCTGGATCGTTTCACTGAACGCTTTGACAATGCTGTTCATCGCAAAACGGTTGACTTCAGCAAGATCTTCCGCTTTGATCATCTCGCCGGCTTTATAATCGTTGCCATTGGCTTTGACATCGGACTCAAGCGGAGATTTAGTCAGCAATGCAGTAATACGCATCATCTCCTCTTTGTCGATCATCAATAGACGGTCATAGTGCTCACGCTCCAGCTCGTCACGCTCTTCTTTCTCAAACTCAAGGGTACGCGCATCTTTCTCGTACCCTTTTTTGGTAAAGACTTTGACATCGACGACTACACCTTCCATGCTTGGAGGGCAGTAGAGTGACTTATTGATAACGTGACCCGCTTTTTCACCAAAGATTGCACGAAGAAGACGCTCTTCCGGAGTAGGTTTCACTTCACCTTTTGGTGAAACCTTACCAACAAGGATCATGCCTCCGTTTACTTCTGTACCGATTTTGACAATACCTGCATCATCAAGGTGCGTAAGCTCATCATCACGTACATTCGGAATATCACGGGTGATCTCTTCGACACCATGCTTAAGCTCACGTGCTTCCGCCTCTTTTTCATAAATATGCACTGAAGTGTAGGCATCTTCACGGATCAGTTTCTCAGAGATAACGATCGCATCCTCGTAGTTGTAACCGTTCCAAGGCATAAAGGCAACCATCGCATTGACACCAAGTGCCAGCTCGCCCTGATCCATATTTGGACCATCGGCAAGGATCATTCCTTTTTCTACTTTGTCGCCCGCTTTAACGATCGGCTTTTGACCAAACGACGTATTTTGATTGGTACGAAGGTTCTTTTCCAACGGATAGTAATCAATGAAGGTTCCATCTTCATCTTCACCCATCACGTAAATATGTTTGGCATCGACTTTTTCAACGACACCGGCACGTTCAGCTTTGGCACACTCCCATGAGTCACGTGCTACCAGTTTCTCCACACCGGTACCGACCATTGGCGCTTGAGGACGAAGCAGTGGAACAGCCTGGCGCTGCATGTTCGATCCCATCAAGGCACGGTTGGCATCATCATGTTCCAAGAACGGAATCAGTGAAGCAGCTACACCGACAACCATATGAGATGAGAGGTCAGCATAGTCACACAATTTCGCCGATCTGAGCATGATCTCACCATCTTGACGTGTTTCGATCAGGTCTTCCAGGAACTGACCATTATCGTCAACCTCGTTTGACGCAGCGGCGATCATTTTGCCCTCTTCCTGTGTTGCAGTAAGGTAAACGACTTCATCTGTCACCTGACCATCTTTAACCACATTATAAGGGGCTTCAATGAAACCGTGCTCATTAACTTTCGAGTAGGTTGCCAGGGTGTTGATCAGACCAATATTTTGACCCTCCGGCGTCTCAATCGGGCAGATACGGCCATAGTGCGTCGGGTGAACGTCACGAACTTCAAAGCCCGCACGCTCTTTAACCAGACCACCCTCACCCAGTGCCGAAAGACGACGTTTGTGTGTCACTTCAGAAAGCGGGTTGGTCTGATCCATAAACTGAGACAACTGACCACCGGAGAAGAACTCCATAATGGTACTTGTGATCATTTTTGAGTTGATCAGGTCATGCGGCATCAACTCTGCCATCGGTCCGCTCATTGTTGAGAGCTTGTCTTTGATCGCTTTTTGCATCTTGATCAGACCATTGTGTAACTCGTTACCCAAGAGCTCACCGATCGAACGGATACGACGGTTACCAAGGTGGTCACGATCATCAATATGGCCCTGACCATTTTTAACTTTGATCACATACTTAACCGTATTGATAACATCTTCATGTGTCAATACAGTAATGTACTCAGGAATGTTCATATTGAGTTTGTGGTTCATCTTCATACGGCCGACACGTGTCAGATCATAACGTTCCGGATCAAAGAAGAGCTGGTTAACGAAGGCTTTTGCCGCCTCTTTGGTAACCGGCTCGCCCGGACGCATCACTTTATAGACACGTATCGCGGCAAGATCGTTCTCATCTTCGATCTCTTCAGTCTGCTTAAGCAGTTTCAGTGAATCGACATCAGCGATAAATGCATTGATGATCGAGCTGTCTACACCTTCAGCCAGGTCGTTTGCAATTACAAACTCAGTGATACCGGCTTCAGCCATCTTTTTGAGTTTTGTTTCGTCAACCGCTGTCATCGTATCGAAGAGAACTTCACCCGTTTCCGGATTGATGATCGGTTCAGCAAGGTAACGATCACTAAGAATCTCTACCGGATACTGTACAGACTCAAGACCGCCTTCGATCAGTTTTTGTGCTTTTTTAGCGCTCAAACGTTTTCCGGCAGCTACCAGTACTTCACCGTTGGTATCAACAAGGTCGTAATCAAGACGTCCATTGAAACTTTCAGTGTTAAAGTCCATCACAAACTGGTTTTCAGTAATGGTTATGGTCTGAAGCGGATAGAAGAGTTTCAGTATATCCTGTTTGCTGTATCCGAGTGCACGGAACATGATCGTAACAGGAACTTTACGACGCTTATTGATACGCATATAGAGGATATCTTTTGGATCATACTCAAAATAGAGCCATGAACCGCGGTCCGGAATGATCTGACCGGTATAGATCAGCTTGTTTCCGGCAGTCGTGGATTCCTCTTCTTTGAAGATAACGCCGGGACTACGATGAAGCTGATTAACAACAACACGTTCAACACCATTGATGACAAATGATGTACGGTCGGTCATCAAAGGAATGTCACGGATAAAGATCGACTGCTCTTTAATGTCCTTGACACCTAGTTTCTCTTTCGTATTTTCATCACGGTCCCATAGAACAAGGCGTGTTTTCATACGAAGCGAAACAGAGTAAGTCAAACCGCGTTCCATACATTCACGGACGGTATATTTAGGTTTACCGACCTCTGAACCAAGATATTCGATTGTCAGTCTGTTTTGAACATCATGAACAGGAAAGATATTTTCGAAAACGCGTTCAATACCGCTCGTGGAACGATCTTTATGTTCTAGCATCAAGAAGTTATCATATGAGTTTTGTTGCAGTTGCAGCAAGTTTGGTACATCAATTTGTTGCGGGGTTTTTGCAAAGTCTACACGGAGTCGATTGCCGGAATAGAGAGTGTTTAACATGGGCTACCTCGGGTGAAATTATAAGTGCGATACATCAATAAAACAGGGCGTTTAAAGATATGTAGTAGTCGGTCCAGGCGTCCCTAGACAGAGGCCACAAGTAATAAATATTAGTGGTTGTTTACGACCAAAGGGCACTTTCAGAATATGACAAATGTCACACTCTAAAAGCGCCCTGGGTTGTGAAGGCAGGCGCCTTCACGGGAGTGCTAAATAATCTTAAATTATTTGATCTCTGCAGAAGCGCCAGCTTCTTCAAGAGCTTTTTTAGCTTCTTCAGCAGTCGCTTTGTCAACACCCTCTTTAAGTGTAGTTGGAGCACTTTCAACAGCTTCTTTAGCCTCTTTAAGACCAAGCCCTGTCAATGCGCGAACCGCTTTAATTGCGTTGATTTTCTTCGCACCGGCATCAGTCAGGATAACATCAAACTCAGTTTTCTCTTCTGCAGCAGCACCAGCGTCACCGCCAGCAGCACCAGCAACCGCTACGGGTTGTGCAGATACACCGAATTTTTCTTCGAATTCTTTTACAAGCTCAGAAAGCTCGAGAACAGATAGGTTAGAGATAAACTCTAATACGTCTTCTTTAGTTACAGCCATATTAATTCCTTAATTTTATTGCATAAAATGAAGGAAACCCTTCATCTAAATTTGCACGCAATCCGAACAAAGTCCGGATCACTACGCTAACGCTGAGTTTCCTTCGGCAGGAAGCCCGCGCAACCAGTTGCTTTTTTTAGTTAAGCAACGTCTTCTTTTTGCTCTTTAAGCGCATTCAGGCCGATAGTGAAATTCTGTACCGGTGCCATCCATGTTGCTGCAAGCATACCAAGTAGCTCTTCGCGACCAGGAAGTTTTGAGAACGCCTCAACTTTAGCCGCATCTGATGCTTCACCATCGATGTATGCATTTTTGATTACGAAAACATCATTGGATTTTCCGAATTCAGATACAGTTTTTGCTGTTGCAACCGGATCTTCACCCCAGATAAAGATATTTGTATCTTTGATCTCGATGCCGCTCATATCTGCATTACCAAGAGCAACAGTAGCAAGTTTATTTTTCACAACCTGTACTTTTGTCCCTTTGGCACGTGCAATCTTGCGAAGCTCTTCAAGGTCTGAAACGCCCAAACCTTTATAGTCACACATAACTACACAGTTAGCTGCTTTAAATTCGTCAGTTAAAACACTGATAATTTCTGCTTTTTGAGTTCTAGTCATATAAGTCTCCTTTCCAGACATTGACTTCAAGCAGGGCGGGTATAATCAAGCTGAGCTTGAGTAAAAGGCCGATTAAGCTCCATAAGGAACCCCAAACTTTCTTCAGTCCATAGATTCAAGATCTTCAAGCTGAAAATCTTTACTTTTCAATCCAGTAATTAAAAAATAAAAACTTTCAATAAAACGTGCCGGAGCACGTCGTATTATTTGATGTCAGCGATTTCGCTAAGGTCAAATTTTACAGCTGGACTCATTGTTAATGAAAGCGCTGCATTTTTAATATAACGACCCTTTGCAGAAGCCGGTTTTTGTTTGTTGATAGCGGCAATAAAAGATGTAATATTTTCAGCAATTTGAGCACTGTCGAAACTTACTTTACCGATACCGGCATGGATGTTTCCTTTTTTATCAACACGGAAAGCGACCTGACCGCCTTTAACATTGTTAACAGCGGTAGCTACATCTGGAGTAACTGTACCAGTCTTAGGGTTTGGCATCAGACCTTTTGGCCCAAGGATACGACCGATCTTACCGACAACACCCATACAGTCTGGTGCTGCAACAACAACATCAAAGTCAATGTTACCCGCTTGGATCATCTCAACCAGTTCGTCAGTACCTACGATATCGGCACCGGCAGCTTTAGCTTCATCAGCTTTAGCGCCTTTTGCGAATACCGCAACACGAACAGTTTTACCTGTACCGTGTGGAAGCACGACAGCACCACGAACCATTTGCTCAGCGTGACGTGGGTCAACATTCAAGTTCATTGCGATCTCAATTGTCTCATCAAATTTTGCTGATTTAAGCTCTTTCATCATTACAGAGGCTTCAGCAACAGTATAATTCTTTGTATTATCAATTTTTTCACTAAGTTGTGTATAGCGTTTACTTGCCATTTTGATTTCTCCTGTTAAATCTGCCGCAGTTATTTAAAAACTTTGCGGTCGAAGTTTAAATTTATATTGTAGATATTAATCTACGATCTCGACACCCATTGAGCGGGCAGAACCGGCAACGATATTGGCTGCCATCTCTTTATCGTCAGTATTCAGATCCGCGATCTTCATATCAACGATCTCCATAAGCTGTGCTTTAGTCAACTTGGCAATTTTATTTTTCAACGGGTTATCACTGCCTTTTTTAATACCAGCAGCTTTTTTGATCAGTGCTGATGCCGGTGGTTGCTTTGTAATAAATGTAAAGCTTTTATCTGTATATACAGTAATAACGGTCGGTAGTTTGAAGCCTGCCTGTTGTTTTGTTTTTTCATTGAATGCTTTACAGAATTCCATAATATTTACACCGCGTTGTCCCAACGCAGGACCTACTGGTGGAGCCGGATTGGCTGCACCAGCATCAATTTGTAGCTTAATATAGCCAGCAACTTTTTTTGCCATTGTGCTTCCCTTCTTTAGTTAGATTAAATTATTTTTTCGACTTGCGTATACGCAATATCGACCGGCGTTGCACGCCCGAAAATTGAAACATTGAGTTTCAGTGTACCGTGTTCAAGATCGTACTCGTCTACTGTACCGGTAAAGTTGGCAAACGGACCGTCAATGATACGTACCATTTCACCCGCGTCAAAGAAGACCTTGGGTTTAGGTGCTGCGCGATTTTGAACACGATCAAGGATCGTATTGATATCGTTTTCACTGAGCGGTGTCGGATGATTGGCTTCACCAATAAATCCTGATACGCGAGGAATCGATTGGATCATATGCTGTACTTCCGTACTAAGGTCAATATTGATAAAAACATAACCCGAGTAGAGTGAACGCTCAGAGATCTTTTTCTTACCGTTTTTTACTTCGATCACATCTTCTGTCGGGACGATAATCTCGGCAATCACTTCCTGAAGACTATTCTCGTCAATAATGTTTTCGATCGCAGATTTGACACTACGCTCACTGCCGGCATAGGTCTGAATTGAATACCATTGATGGGCCATACGTTCTCCTAACCTAAAATTACAGACAGGGTTGATGACATCAGCAGATCAACCAGTGCCAGGAAAATAGATACAAATGTCACAACCAGGAATACAGCAAAAAATGCCTGCTTTACCTGAGGTTTCGTCGGAAAGATAACTTTTGCAAGTTCCGATCTCGAATTTCTAATGTAGCTACTAAGAGTGTTTTTCATAATAGTTTATCCTCATTTGCACGACAGGTGCATCCATTTCCAGTCAAGAAAGCCCTAAAGCTGCATTGATTGAAAATGTATTGATTTTATAGTGGCAGGCGAGGAGGGACTCGAACCCCCAGCCATCGGATTTGGAATCCGGCGCTCTACCATTGGAGCTACTCGCCTAAAGAGACTTGCCAAGGCAAGCCGGAGAAGAAACTACAGTTTCATCTCTTTATGCATTGTGTGCTCACGGCACCATTTGCAGTATTTGCGAACTGAAAATTTTTCAGTATGCGTTTTTTTGTTTTTAGAGGTGTGATAGTTACGACGTGTACACTTTTCACACCCTAAGTGAATATTTTCTCTCATAGTATTTACCTAAGTTTGCGAATCGGAAAAACCGATTACGCAATAATTTCAGAAACAACGCCCGCACCAACGGTACGGCCACCTTCACGAATCGCGAAGCGTGTCTCTTTTTCCATTGCAATTGGTGCAATCAGTTCAGCTGTAATAGAAACGTTATCACCTGGCATAACCATCTCAGTACCTTCTGGTAGAGTGATCGCTCCAGTTACGTCTGTTGTACGAACGTAGAATTGTGGACGGTAACCATCAAAGAATGGTGTATGGCGACCACCTTCCTCTTTAGAGAGGATATAGACTTCCGCTTTGAATTTAGTGTGCGGAGTGATTGAGCCTGGCTTACAAAGAACCTGACCACGCTCAACTGCCTCTTTATCGATACCACGAAGAAGAACACCACAGTTATCACCTGCAACACCACAATCCATCTCTTTACGGAACATCTCAACACCAGTAACTGTAGTTGTCTGAGTGTCTTTGATCCCAACGATTTCGATTGTTTCACCAACACAAGTCTGACCACGCTCGATACGACCGGTAACAACTGTACCACGACCAGAGATTGAGAATACATCCTCAACCGGCATTAGGAACTCTTTGTCTGTTTCACGCTCTGGCTCAGGGATGTAAGCATCTACTTCAGCCATAAGTTTAAGAATCTTATCTGACCACTCACCAAGAGTACCAGTTTTAGCTTCTTCAAGTGCTTTCAATGCAGAACCGGCTACGATTGGAGTATCGTCACCCGGGAACTCGTACTGATCAAGCAGTTCACGGATTTCCATCTCTACCAGCTCAAGAAGCTCTTCATCATCAACCATATCTTCTTTGTTCATGAAAACAACGATGTATGGTACACCTACTTGTTTTGAAAGAAGAATGTGCTCACGTGTTTGTGGCATTGGGCCATCCGCTGCAGATACAACAAGAATCGCACCGTCCATTTGAGCAGCACCGGTAATCATATTTTTAACGTAGTCGGCGTGACCTGGACAGTCAACGTGTGCATAGTGACGGTTATCCGTCTCATATTCTACGTGTGAAGTTGCGATTGTAATACCACGCTCGCGCTCTTCAGGAGCGTTATCGATTGCATCATAATCCATCAATTCTGCATTATTTGTTACTGCCAATACTGCTGTGATCGCAGCTGTCAGTGTAGTTTTACCGTGGTCAACGTGACCGATAGTACCAATGTTAACGTGTGGTTTATTACGTTCAAACTTTTCTTTTGCCATAGTGTCCTCCGACTGTATTAGTAAATAGAAATGGAATTATACCAGAAAACTATTCAATTATTGCTTATGATTTTCAGCTTTTAAAAAAACTGATTTTTTTGCTTCATTATGGAGCTCACACCGGGAATTGAACCCGGGACCTCTTCCTTACCAAGGAAGTGCTCTACCTCTGAGCCATGTGAGCAAAAATGCAAGCGTAACGCAAAGCAATAATTGCATAGTTTTTTAATATAGTAATATCAGTAGGGTATTAGATAATTATAAGAAGAAGTATAGGTAATTGTACTTCAGCTCCCAGGATATGATTAACGATGGATTCTAATGGAGCGGGAAACGAGACTCGAACTCGCGACCCTCAGCTTGGAAGGCTGACGCTCTAGCCAACTGAGCTATTCCCGCGTCTATTATAGTGGTGGTGAGAGAAGGATTCGAACCTTCGAAGGTAAAAACCAGCAGATTTACAGTCTGCCCTCGTTGGCCACTTGAGTATCTCACCAAAGCCATGTTATTTCTGGTCTAACACTGTTTCTAATAAAACCAATTTCAATGGTGCCGACACGAGGATTTGAACCCCGGGCCTGCTGATTACAAATCAGCTGCTCTAGCCAACTGAGCTATGTCGGCATCGAAATTGAGCCAGAATTATAGTGATTTTTGATCTGTATGTCAAGAGTTATTGGCCTAAAATAGAATTTTATCTCCATCTTTCAGCACTTTACACTCCCAAATACCCTTTTTTTGAGCAATCTCTTCCCTGATTTTATCTTCATAGAGCGGTTTGATATGATTGATATATAGCTTCAAGCCGCTTGCATCGAGCGGTCTGATCTTCTCAAACAGGAGTTCTGGCGTAAGATGCTTGCTCTCTTGTGCAAGATGGCGCATTGAACTGGGGAAAGAACACTCGATTACCACTGCAGTTATTTCGTTGTGCACCTTCACAGCATCAAATACACTCTCCAGCTCGTATGTATCTGCCGTGATAAGCAGTGCCGTACTGCTTCTCCTGACGATGAAACCGCAACTGGCTACCGTATGGTCCGTTTTAAACGCTTCAATAGAAGTAGACTCATCCAGCTGATAGACCTCGGCAAGTTCTATAGGATGATACTCTACGGACATCGCGTCGGAATACATCAATTTAATTTTTGAAAAATCCGGCCAGATGATATCATTTAAAAAATGCTTCTGTATCGCTTCAAGGGTCTGCGGCAGACCCATTAATTTAAGCGGTTTGGTTCGGTCGGCAAAGTAGCTATCGAGGATGTAAGCGATATCTATAATATGATCCAAGTGCGAATGGGTCAGCCATATCGCCTCTATCTGCGCTGAATCAGCTTTGAGTGAACGAAGCAGATTGCCCGCATCGATCACATTATGCGCGTCTACCCAAAACGAGCTGGTTTCAGTCTCTTCACCCTTTGTCCCATAGGCTCCGAGAATCGTTATCTCATTCATGCATAAACTCATCTTGCAGTTCATCACGAACAGCTAAAAAATTCTCCAGGTTTTCAAAAAAAAGATCGGTCAGTTTTGGATCAAAATGGCGTCCACGCTCCTCTTTAAAGAGATTAAAGATCTTCTCGTCCGACCATGCTTTTTTATAGACACGATCCGACCCCAGTGCGTCAAAAACATCAGCGATGGCTGTAATCCGGCCATAAATATGAATCTCTTCGCCCTTTAAGCTGTTAGGGTAACCGCTGCCATCCCACTTTTCGTGGTGCTGATACGAGACAATGGCGGCAGCTTTCAAAAGCGTACGCTCTGACCCTTTCAAAATATTGTAGCCAAGTTCCGCATGCGTATCCATGATCTTGCGTTCTGCCTCATTGAAACGGCCCGGTTTGTTAAGTACTGCATCGGGAATGGCGATCTTGCCAAGGTCATGCATCGGTGAAGCACCTGTAAGTGTATCGACCTCCTCCTCGCTAAGTCCATATGCCTGTGCCAGAATCCTGGAGTACTCAGCAACCCGTTTGACATGATTACCGGTCTCCTTGGAGCGGCTCTCACCGGTAACCCCCATAATATAGACCACCTCTTTTTGGGTTGCATCAATCTCTTCAAGAAGCAAAGAGGTCTCAATGGTCTCTGCCGCATAGGTAGAGGCCAGCATAATGTAGCGCAGGTCTTCCTGGACGAACACCTCGTCTTTAGGCAGTTTATTGATCACTTGGAAAGCTCCGATAATGTTGCCATCATGGTTGAACATCGGAATGACCATCATGTTTTTCGTAAGGTATCCGGTCTGGCGATCCACTTCCCCATGAAAATCCGGATCAGCATAAACGTTATTGATGATCAGATGCTTTTTGTCTCGCACACACCTGCCTACAATACCGGCACTCATCGGTATCTCGATCGGATCAATCCCGTGTGCTACTTTTGTCCAGAGCGTCTCTTTCTTGCGGTTGACCATCCACACTGTACAGCGATCAGCATAAACAAGACGACGTCCCATATCGGCCAGCATCATCAAGATGTTTTCAGCCGAACGCTCTGCAGAGATCTGTGTAATATAACTGAAGATGAGTTCAATCATCTCTTGCGGTTTCGTAACATTAGACATTTATTATCTCCTTTTTCAAAGGTGCTCATTTGCTTTTTGAGTGAACAAATCTGCCGTTCGATCATTATATTCTGTAGATACTATAGCAAATTTTTCTGCTGCTTGTATATAATCACCTTTTTCATAGGCATCCATCGCCGCATCAAAAGCCGTTACACAAGCACGATTTCTCTCGCTGTCGCGCATAAGCTCATACAGCAGTACCGACTCTGCTTTTCCTTTCACCTTTACGGCTTCAAGCTTGCGTGTCAAAAAACGGGAACTTATCTTCGCCTTTGTAAACTCGGTGATCAGAATGTGCGAGTGGTAGGTCTTATTCAGCCCTTCGACACGCGATGCAAGATTCACCCCATCACCAATCACCGTATAGTTAAAACGGCTGATAGAGCCCATATTGCCCACGACAACCTCAGCCGTATTGATCCCGATACCTATCTCGATAAACGGCAACCCCTCTTTGGCGAATACCTGGTTAAGTTCATCAAGGCGCTCGATCATATCCAAAGCCGATTCGCACGCCGCATCAGGGTGATCTGCCAGATCTACCGGCGCATTGAAAAAAGCCATCACTGCATCCCCGATATATTTATCCAGCATCCCGCCATACTCAAGTACCGATGCAGTCATCGGTGTAAAATAGCGGTTCATCATTGAGGTGAGTTCTTGCGGTGTCATCCCTTCCGAGATCGTGGTAAAGCTGCGAATATCACTGAAAAGGATACTCAACTCTTTTTTCTCTCCCCCCAGCGAGAGCGACTCCGGTGAAGCCATCAATTTATTTAGCAGCTGTGGTGAAAGATAGTTCGAGAAGGCATGTTTGATAAAACGGCCCTGCTCTTCCTGTCCGATGAACGAGCCCACTTCAATCACAATAGCACTCAACAGCAACGCGATCAATGGAAAAAAGGCATCGATATAGATGGTCTTATTGATAAAAAACCAGCGAATCAACACATGAAGAATCAGATATGTCACAACATAGATCGCTACACGCACAGCGATACGTTTACTCAGATAGAACATCAGCATCGGCAACAGTGCCATCAGAAGGATCAGCACCAACGTCACGTTTCGCGGTTCTTTGATCAGATGACCGCTTAACACATTCGAAATAAAGGTGTAGTGCAGCAGCGGCCCGTTCATCGCACCCATCGGGGTGGCACGTACATCACTCGCACCGACATCCGTAATACCCACAATCACGATCTTATCTTTCAACTGCTCTTGGGGAACCTTACCCTCAATCAGGTCGGCAAAGGAGATGGTTTGATACTGTGAGGGTTCATAGTAGTTAAGCCGCACAAAGCCCTTCTCATCCAATGCGATACGATGCTCCCCGATAGCGACATGATCGTCGTCAACTCTGGTAATATCCTGGTTCAGATAGAGTCTAAGTCCCTGCATAGCCAATGAAGGGTAGAGATGCTCCCCATAATAGAAGGCAATCGGATAGGAGCGAAAAAGCTGATCACTGGCACGCAGGGTTGAAAAGGTTCCCGACATCGTACACGATGAGAGGATACTCTCAATGTTGATCTCGGCATACTGCGCATGCACAAAAGCAGGCCGCTTTGCCTTTACTACCTGTGACTGCAACAGATCGAGTGCAGAGTCATAGAGCAACTCTTTTTGCAGCTCAGAGATCACCTGAGTAGAACGATGGCGCAGAAAAAAGCCACAGACACTGTTTTGCTGTGCGGCAATGGCATCACCAAGAAAAATATCTTCTTCGGGAGATGTCGGCTCTGAAAAAATCATATCGAGTAACACTACATTGGCACTCTGCAGATGTTCAAGTCCCTGTGCCACGTACTCACGTCTCCACGGCCACCGGCCATAACGATTGACACTCGGTTCATCGATGGCAATAAAAACGATATCTGGATGCGGCTCTTTCGACTGAAGATGAAAATTGACATCGTTAAAGCGTAAAGAGAAGCTATGGAAAGGCTCGACCTTTTCTGACCAGAGCCAGACGATCAAGGCAAGAACGGAAACGATTAAAATGTAAGCAGAGAACTGTTTTTTCATTCAAAGGCTTGGATCAACTGTTCAAAATATTCAAACTGTTTTTTGTGAACCTCGTCCATCGGAAGTTCATCGACACGTTCGTCATCGAAATAGACACTATTACCGGCTTCCAGCTCAAATGCCTTGACATACTCGACAATATGAGCGTCCTGTGCCTTTTTATACTCTTCAAATGCAGCCTGTTCTTTCATCTTATAGAGTTCAAACTCATGCAGCACTTTTTTACGGTGGAGTTCAAACTCCTCTTTTAGACTTTCAATGCCGATCACACCCTCTTTTAAAGCGACGTTTGGATGCTCATCCGCGTTAACGATAAAAGTAGTTCCCTTGATCCCGATAATGGCAAATGGCGTAGTGATCTTTAAGCTGTTTTGGCTATTTCGCTGGATAATATCGTAGTAGATGGCCCCTTCCCTATGTTCAACCGCTTCCATACCGGCAAACTGGATCATGGCACCTTCATCCAGCACGATATTAGAACCATCATAAAGTTCCAGCAAGGCACTCGCACTGCCATAAGTCATAACCATATCACCCTCTTGAAGCTGATCACCGGAGGTGACCTTTGTTTTTTTGATAGCGCCGGCTTCTAATCGTTTGACAGTCCCCTTCACTTTTTTTACCATACCGACATTTACGCTTTTCGTCTCGACAGGCAGAGCCAAAACCATAGAAAAGAGCAAAGAAACAATCATTATCCAGCGCATTATCACTCCAAAATTCAAGTTTTATCCATTATATCATGAGTTTAATGTAGACTACGCAAAAAAGATTTCCCATGCTATATATCCTCTTTTCTCCGGCCGAAGGCAAACATAGTGGTGGTCAAGAAGAGCCGCTAAGCGATCTTCTGTTTGGATTATCTGCCCGCGAAACTATTCTCAATCGCTATAACGACATCGTCACCTCCGGGGATACCGAAGCGATCAAAGCACTTTTTGGTATTAAAAAGGAGGCTGACACGGCTCCCTATCTTGGTGATCTTTTCAGTACACCGACGATGAGTGCCATCGAGCGCTACAATGGTGTCGCTTATGAGTATCTCGATTACCTCTCCCTTTCATCTGATGCACAAACCTACCTGAAAAACCATACCCTTATTTTTTCCAACCTCTATGGTGTTGTGATGGGCGGCGACAAGATCGCCAACTATAAAGTGAAACAGGGGAACAGCGTCGGTGAGATCGCACCGGATAAATTTTATGCAGAAGCCTTTAAAAGTGAACTCGACAGCTTCTTGAAAGGTCATGAGGTACTTGATCTGCGTGCCGGTTATTACGATAAATTCTACAAGGTCGGCCAACCCCATATGACACTGAAGTTTATCAAAGGGGGGAAAGTCGTCAGCCACTGGGCCAAAGCCTATCGGGGCATCGTTCTGCGCCATCTTGCCAGCCATCAGATCGAATCGCTTGATGAGTTCAGAAAGATGGAAATTGACGGAGTGATGGTCAATGAGATCAAAACGATCAAAAACAGAACCGAAATCGTTTTTGATATCGTATAATTAGCCTATGAACAATTTAGAATCCATCGAACAGACCATCAAAGAAGATCTCGCGGTGATGCTCTACTTCAGTGCACCTACGTGCAACGTGTGTCATGCACTCAAGCCTAAACTGCTCGAAGCTTTTGAGACAAACTTTGGACAGTTTCAGATCATCAGCATCGATATTTCTGAAACACCGGAGATCTCATCACATTTTGGCGTTTTTGCCATTCCAACGGTACTGCTCTTTTTAGACGGGAAAGAGTTTTTGAGAAAGAGCCGTCACATGAGTGTCGGCGAAGTGGTCGAAGCGATCCGTCGCCCTTATGAGATTATGACGTCGTAAAAGAGATCAGCGCTGCCGTAACGGCCACATTGAGCGACTCGACACCCCGGTTCATAGGGATCGAAACAGATCGGTTGCAGATTGCCTCTACTTCCCTGCTCACCCCCTCACTCTCATTACCCAGAACAAAGATCGTCCTCTTCGCAGGGGTCAGTTCCTGCAAGCTCTCTTTGGCATGTGACGAAAGACCATAGATAGAAGACCCCGATTTAGCAAAATCCTCCAACACCTCATCCAACGTCTCACAGTAGAGGATATCGATCTTAAAAAGCGTACCGGCACTCGCCTTGATCACAAGCGGTGAAAGTTTGGCACTGTTTTTCTTCGGCAAAAGGATCGCATCGATATTGCCGGCTGCTGCCGAACGAATGATCATTCCGAGGTTTTGAGGGTTGTGGATGCCGTCAAGGGCCAACAATCTAAAAGACTCAGGCAAGGTCTCAATATAGTCATTGGCATTTTTATAATTGGGTGCGATAATGTCCGCGGCGACACCCTGATCCTGCTTGGCATTGCGAGAGATACGGCTTAACTGCTCTTTGGAGTGTTCCTTGATCTCAATACCGCGTTTTCGTGCCAGTTCAAGGATCGTTTCGATCACACCCTCGTGCTTGTTGCTTTTTGCCATATGCAATTTATGGATGGGAACCGTCTCATCCTGCAGGACTTCCAATACAACGTTACGGCCGTAGACCGTGATCAGTGAATCAAAAAATGCTTTTTTAGCTTTGTAAGCTTCCGAGTCTTTCATCAAGCCTTCCCTAACTGCCATTTCAATACAAGGTATCCGACGACTCCCGACAGCAGTGAGCCAATCAGAATACCCATACGTTCATCCACCAGGTCAAAGCAGACACCTCCACTACACTCAAAAGCCAAAGAACCAATAAAGAGGCTCATCGTAAAACCGATTCCACTCAAAAGGGCCACGCCGTAAAGGTGACCCATTTTAATCTCATCGGAAAGCTTTCCGATACCGAGCTTTATTCCCAGATAAGCAAATAGAAAGACACCAAACTGTTTACCGAGGAAAAGGCCAAGAGTAATCCCCAAGGTCACACTGTCTGTAAAATCTTTCGCACTCACACCGCCAAAGGCGATTCCCGTATTGGCAAAGGCGAAGAGCGGCAAAATAAAAAAATTCACCGGCGTATGCAACGAATGTTCCAGCCCATGGAAACTGGCGTAGTTATTTTTGATCGGGATCATCAGACCAAGAATCACACCCGCGAGCGTTGCATGTACACCCGATTTCAATACGGCAGTCCAAAGAATCAGACCGACTAGGATATAGGCTGTATTATTGACTACACCTCGACGGTTCATATAGAAAAGAGCAGCAATCATCAGCGCAGCAATCATAAGTGAGTTCATGGACATATCGGTTGTATAAAAAATGGCAATCACAATAATTGCACCAAGGTCGTCAATGATCGCCAGTGCCAATAGGAAGATTTTCAGCTGTACGGGAACACGCGGACCGAGCAGCGAAAGGACACCCAGAGCAAAAGCTATGTCTGTCGCCATGGGAATCGCCCACCCCTGCATTGCTGCAGCTTCTCCCCAGTTGAACAAGCTGTAAATCAAGGCAGGCACAACCATACCACCTAACGCGGCCAGTGCAGGGATGACGATTTGAGAGGGATGGCTCAATGACCCCTCGACCAACTCCCGTTTGATCTCAAGCCCTACCATAAAGAAAAAGACCGCCATCAATCCATCATTGATCCATAGTAGCAGAGGCTTTGCAATATGAAAAGTTCCAATCATCACCATAACATGGGTATCCATCAGGTTTTCATAATAGGTATGATATGGAGAATTTGCCAGAACCATGGCAAAGAAGGTGGCAACAATAAGCAAAACACCGACAGCCGATTCCTGTTTGAAAAAATGGATAAGGGATTGCTTGAGCATGGTATCTACCTAAAGTAAGTATTGAAAGATATTGTACCGAAGATTGTCATGAAAAATAAAACGCTCAGGAGATCTCCTGAGCAGTAGTGAAAAGGAAGACTATTTGATCTGTTCTACAATGGCCTCAACACTAAAGCCGAACTTCTCAAAGAGCTGACCAGCCGGAGCAGAAGCACCGAAGCTATCCATTCCGATGAGCTGATCGGCAAAACGGTACCACTCCATTCCACGGGCTGCTTCGATAGCTACCGTTTTCGTACCAGGGATGATGATACTGTCGATATAGGCCTGATCCTGTTCGATCAGCAGATCGAAACAAGGTACACTGACTACATTGGCCGGCACCCCTTTGGCATTAAGCTGCTCGCGGACTTCCATCGCCAAACCAACTTCAGAACCAGACGCCATCAATGTAATGACAGCGTTCTCATCTTTTTGAAGCAGGTAACCGCCTTGTGCGGCACTCCCTGCAGAAGCTTCTGGTAACAGTGGCAGGCCTTGGCGAGATGCAACAAATGCTGATGGCGAACTTGTCATTTCAAGCGCTGTTTTCCACGCTTCGACGTTTTCATTACCATCCGCCGGACGCCAGACATAGAAGTTTGGAAGCGCTCGGAACTGGCTGAGATGCTCGATCGGCTGGTGCGTCGGTCCATCTTCGCCCACACCGATACTGTCATGCGTCCAGACAAAAAACTGTTGAATACCGCTTAACGCAGCAATACGGGCTGCCGGTTTGAGATAATCCGAGAAGACAAAGAAGGTCGCACTGAACGGCATCAACGGTCCGTAAAGTGCAATAGCATTGGTAATAGAGGCCATCGCATGCTCGCGGATACCGAAGTAGATGTTTTTCCCTTTTGGGAAGACACCCATATCTTTCAGGTCAGTCTTGTTAGACGGGCTGAGATCTGCCGAACCACCCAGGAACCCGGGGATCGCTTTGGCAATCGCATTAAGCACTTTTCCGTTCGTGCTGCGTGTTGCATCGGCTTTGTCAAAGAGCGGCCACTGGATACGTGAGAAATCCGGGTTCAGCAGTGCGTCCAGCGCTTCATTCTGTTCCATCAACGGCAGTGTCTTCAAGCTATGCTTCCATTCGCGTTCTGCCAGGTCACCCTCTTCTATCGCACAGCGGAAACGTGCCATCACATCTTCATCGACATGGAAGGTTTTGCCTGGATCGAATCCGGCTTTTGTTTTAGCTGTCGCGATCTCGTCACCACCCAGCGGGGCACCGTGAGAGTGGTGGCTGCCTTCCATCTTGTCGGCACCTTTTGCAATCACGGTATTGGCTATGATCAGACAAGGTTTTGTCTTTGTTTTAGCATCACTGATCGCCGTATTGATCTCATTAAAATCGTGTCCATCTATCTCGAGAACATCCCATCCCTGAGACTCAAAACGTTTATGAATATCTTCAGAGATACTCAGATCGGTCGAACCCTCAATGGTAATACGGTTTGAATCATAGATCATGATCAGGTTATCAAGCTTATTGTGCCCTGCAATCGAACACGCTTCATAGCTGATACCCTCTTCGAGGTCACCATCGCCACACAGGACATAAACATGGTGATCGATCACTTTGGCAGTTTCAGAGTTGGTCTGTGCTCCCATGAATTTTGCCGCCATCGCAAAACCTACACCATTCGCGACACCCTGACCCAATGGTCCTGTCGTGATCTCAATACCTTCAGTATGCCCATACTCGGGGTGACCCGGTGTTTTTGAATCCAGTTGGCGGAAGTTTTTAAGATCTTCGATCTCAAGACCGTAACCCCACAGATAATAGAGGGAGTAGATCAACCCTGTAGCGTGTCCGCCGGAGAAAACAAGACGGTCGCGATTCAGCCATTTTGGATTTTTCGGATTGTGAGAGAGATGCTCACCCAATACAACAGCGATATCTGCCAGTCCCATTGGTGCACCCGGGTGGCCGGAATTGGCTGCCTGAACCATGTCTGCCGCCAAAAAGCGGATAGAATCAGCCATTTTCTGGCGCATATCATTACTCATTTATTAGTCCTTGTGTCTTGTCATTGTTTTGATACGCCACTGGAGCAAAAGCCCCAATAGCTACGCTAACACTGAGTTTCCTTCGGCAGGAAGCCCAAATCGCTAACGATTTTATTTATGCCTATTGATATACTTCAAAAGCATTGGTGACAATTCACTCTGTAAATTCTCATCAAAGTTCTTGATCTGTTCGGTCAATTCATCTGCAAGTTCATTCGCCTGCTTCATTGTCTCATCAAATCCGAGAATAGTGACAAAGCTGTTTTTATCTTCGTCATTATTGGTCGTCTTACCTGCCTCTTCGCTGCTCATCGTCACATCCAGAATATCATCCTGAATCTGGAATAGCAGTCCCAGTCTGATTCCAAAATCATAGATCGTCTTTTCAAGGGCTTTCTGTCCGGAGATGATCGCACCCATCTTCAGTGAAGCAGCAATCAGTTTTGCTGTTTTATTTGTATGCAGCAGTTTAATCTGCTCCAGTGAGAGCGGTTGATTTTCAAAATGGCAATCAATCGCCTGTCCAAGCACCATGCCTCCCAAACCACCATTTTCTGCCAATTCACGGATCAGGCGGACACGGACTGCATCAGAAAAAGGTGCTTTTGAAAGCAGTTCAAAAGCATACGTATTGAGTGCATCACCAACGAGAATTGCCGTCACCTCATCATAACTCTTATGCAGTGTAGGTTCACCTCGACGCAGGTCGGCATCATCCATGGCGGGGAGGTCATCATGTATCAGCGAATAGGTGTGCAGCAATTCAATAGCATAAGCAGCATGATTGGCAGCATCGAGTAAAAGAGGGTTATACGCTTTAACGACACCGAGCAAGAGCATAGGACGGAATCGTTTTCCACCGGCCAGAAGCATGTCGTGCAACGCTTTTTCATAGTGCGGGTGAAAACTCGGTGCTGATGGAAGATTGGCGTTTAAAAACGCTTCAAACTGCTGCATAGTGACCTGCTGAATTTTTGAGGAATTTTAGCACTTTTAGGCTTATGATTGATGAAAGTTCACATGGATAAAGAACTGAAAGCCTTCACGTTCAAAAAGCAGGACCGCTTTCCCCTGGCCATACCTCAAAAAGTGACGAACATCTTCCCATGTAGAGACTGCTCGCGAATTGACGCGGATCAGTTTATCCCCTGCTTTAATACTCTCCGTCGATCTGGTAACTATAAGACCCCGATCGAGGAAGAAGCCTTTACGTTCCAGATAAGTATCACTGATCAGACCGCCGCCATAGCGTTTGCCTATCATCGCTGTCACGTTGAGTGGTTTGCCCTGACGCTCAAGGGAAAAGTTACATGCTTTGCCAGTACCGCCAAGCAAGATACTTTGATCCAAAGCCTTTAATGAACGGACTTTTTTGCCTTCATAACGCAGAATTTTATCGCCGCTTTGAAAAGGATTATTCTCAACAAAAGGATCAATACTTTCTATCACAATCTGACCACCGCGCTCTTTAAGCCGCATACCGGCATCACCGTATGCAGGTATGTCAGAGTCCAAAAAGTGGCGAATGTACGCTTTTTCGATGATCCCCTGATGGGTTACGATCCCTTCCAAAGCACAGCAGGTATCATTAATGATACATGGAGCAAAAAGCGGCTGATTGAATTGTGCCAGTCTGTTCAATCCACTCTGGGAACGACGCAGTTTACCCGGTAGTGCCATATAGGTATCAACAGCGGCCACTTCGGAGGCTTTTTTTGATGTCATCGTGTAGGGGTGTTCAAATGATTTAGTACTTTTGACCAGATAAAGACCAAGAAAAGGGTCAGCTTTGACAACTTCCCTCTTTGGAACCGTCGAACTGTAAAGCAGATTGGTTGTTTCAGTGACAGGAAGCAGCAAGCGGTTGCCATCAAGTACCTGAGCATCGATAAATTTCTGTTTACATAAAGCAAAATCTCCGCTGCAGGCGGAAAGAGAGGTGGTTAAAAAAAGTAGGACCAGAAAAATAACTCGCGTGTGTTCAGTGCCATTGGTCCGCGCTGGATGTGTATGTTCAACGCCATTGGTTAGCGTTGGATGCGTGTGTTCAACGCCATTGGTCAGCGTTGGATGTGTATGTTCAACGCCACGGGTTAGCGTTGGATGCATTGGTTAGCTCTGTCCGAACGGATTCATACCGCCAAGCATACCCATCGCACTGTTTTTCTTGTTGTCTTCGACCATCTTGTTAGCGTCGTTGACAGCTGCGATAAGCAGGATCTGAAGAGACTCTTTATCTTCAAGAAGAGAGTCGTCAATGGAGACATCGATCACTTCGCCTTTGCCGCTGATGGTCACTGCCACCATGCCGCCGCCGGTTTTGACCGTAAACTCTTTGGACTCGAGTTCACTCTCCATTTTGTTTGCCTGCTCTTGCATTCCCTCAAGCAGTTTTGTCATATCGCCCATATTGCCGAACATCAGATACTCGTCAACCGTTCCGTGATATTGTTGTCATCATCTACAAGGACAACGGCCGGCTCATAGGTTTCAAGATCTTTTTCATCATAGGTCGCATAGGCTACGATAATCACTTTATCGCCTTTATGAACCTTACGTGCGGCAGCACCGTTCAGGCAGATCTCACGTTTACCGCGCTCACCCAAAATAACATAAGTAGAGAACCGTTCACCATTGTTGATGTTTAAGATCTCTACTTTTTGACCCACACGCATTTTTGAAGCTTCAAGCAGTTCCTCATCGATCGTGATGGAACCTACATAATTGAGGTTTGCATCGGTTACGGTCGCGCGGTGGATTTTACTGTATAGCATCTCGATAGTCATGAAAAACTTTCCTTATTGACCCATCTGCGCCATCATGTCAGAAGGCGAAATAGCATCATCCCACAACTCAGCGTCGATGATGTACTCTTCAACCGGTCTTCCACCGATGATATGCTCATCGATGATACGGCTGATCTTATCTTTGTCCAGACCCGCATACATTACGTGACCCGGCTCTACAAGCATTACCGGACCGGCATTACAACGGTTCAGACATGCCGTACGAATAGGTTGTACTGTTCCAATTATACCTTTTTGCATTAAAGTTTGTGCTAAATGCTGGAAAAGGTCCTGAGTCTGTGGTGTGACACATGATGGTTTTGGCATGCCCGGAGGAGCAGACTGCTCACACTTGAAAATATAAAAAGCTGGCTGTGGTATACCCATAATAGTTTCCTTTAGTAGTTAATGCTAAAATTTAAGTCTGGAATTATAGCTAAGCTAGTTTAAAATGATAAAACAACCTCTCTCTACAAAAGTTGCCATTAAGGTTAAAGTAATGATTATCGCCCGCTCAATCCCTGTTTTTCTCCTTCTTTTCCCCTTTTATGCAAGTGCAGTTTCCTTCAATGAAGCGATACAGAATGGAGCAGTCAAAGGCTCAGTTAAACTCTTTTATTATGATCTTGATCTGGAAAATCTTCCTGAGAGCTATGCCACATCACTCGGCGGCCATCTTCAATACACAACCGGCAACTGGAATGAGCTCTATGCCAAGGTGGGGTTTCACACCTCCAATGCTATTGGATCAAAACAGAATGAAGCACTGACTTTTTTATTTAACAACGATAAAGAGGCTAGTTCATTCACTGCTGTGAGTGAATCATTTCTTGGATATCGCCGCAACCAGCGTGTCCTTAAAGTGGGAAACTTTCGGCTCAATACACCCATGATGAATGACGACACCTCCCGTATCGTTCCCTGGAGTTACCGGGGGATCGCATTTACCAGTACGCCTAGAGCCGGTATCCGTATCCAGCTCAATCACATCACCCATACACGCTCTTACACCTCTGATAGCTATAAAAAGGAGAGTGCCAGTGGTACTATAGAAGATGGTGTGACAATGTTTGGCCTCCACTACGATGTCAATCAGGAACTCTCCCTCTTTGGCTTCTACTATTATGCACCGAAACTCTTCGACACCTTTGTCGCCCAGGCCGACTATAAATATCCCGTCGATGAAGATCTCTTTTTCTGTCTGGGAGCTCAGTATATCAAAAGTGGTAATGGTGGCGAATATGCCGTTACAGAGAGTCTTAGAGGAGGGGATGAGATCGACCTTGTCGCCCTGCGGATCTCAACCGAAACAGAAAACTGGGATATTGGCCTGAACTACTCACAAAATTTTGGGATCAGCGGTCTTCTGAAGGGTTACGGCGGCAGCACCAAACTCTTTACCACCTCCATGATCGCCAGCGGACGCGGAAATTTCAAACCGGAAACCTGGATGTTAAGCACCGCCTATGATTTTCCAGTGTACGAATGGGGACAGAGCGAAGTTGCCCTGCACTACACCAATACCAGGGTAGATGACAGCCGTGGCAACAGTTTCGATGCCTATTATGCACATTTTCGGCACTATATCAACACCAACACCTCACTCTACATCCGTTATGAAGTGATGGATTATGAAAAAGAGACCTTAGACGGCGGCTATCTACGGGTTATCGGCAACTACGACTTTTAAAGTACATGCTTCCATAATAACTGCCCAACCAGCACGATAGATAAAATCCCGATAATATTCAGGACCACCCCATATTTCGCCATCGTCTTGACATCGACCACGCCGCTGCTCATTGCGATGGCATTAGGCGGTGTTGCGATAGGCAGCATAAACGCGTAACTCGCACAGACCGTAGCTACCATCATAAAAAGAGTACTGTCCAGACCGGTTTTGAGTGTCACAGAGTACAAAATAGGCAGCATAATAGAGATTAACGCCGTATTGCTCGTAATTTCCGTCGTAAACGTAACCAGTGCGGCAACGGCGAGCATAAAAAGAATAACCGGCAAAGTTGTCAAGGCAACGAGATACGAAGCGACCTCATCTGCCATACCCGTCTTGGTGAAGGCCATCGCAATGGCAAAACCTGCACCAAACAAGAACATGATCCTGAATGCGATTTTAGCTTTATCTTCCGTCCACTCCAAAATGGAAAAGGGCGGAGCGAACAGCAGCAGCCCCGCACCCAGTAAAATGCCCGGTTCACTGAGTCCCAGGCCGCTGTAAAATGGTTTTATCGGGGCATTGATAAAGAGCAGAAAAATAACACCCATCAACAGATACATCACTTTTTTCTGCGCCGGGTCAAGTGGGGGTGTATCGAGATCCGGATCAATATGCAGATCTTTCAATCCCATACTCAAAATCACGCCCACAATAACAAACATCACAATAACCAGCGGCGCCACCATCCACATCCATTGAACAAACGGTATGGCTTCCATACCATGCTCTTCCATGATCCCCATTAAAATTAGATTTGGCGGCGTTCCGATCGGTGTTAGAATACCTCCGACACTTGCCCCGTAAGCTATCCCCAGGGCAAAGCGCAGCTTCAATCGATTGTCTTCACTCAAAAACAGGGCAATCGGCAGAAGAAGCAGTGTCGTGGTCGTATTGGAGAGAACTGAGCTCAATAGTCCCGATGTAATGATCAATGCAAAGATAATACCCCTGGCGGTGTTGGGAAAGAGTCCCAGAATCTTATTGGCTATCCATCGATGAAGATCAGTCTTCTCGACGGCAATGGCCAGTAGAAATCCGCCAAGAAAAAGATAGATAATCGGTTTGGCATAGTTCGCCGTTGTTTCGGCTGTGCTCAGAATGCCAAAAGAGGGAAAGAGGATGATCGGCAGTAACGAGACAACACCCAGAGGCACACCTTCATTGGTCCACAGTGTCACCAGAAGAACGATCGATGCTACCAAAAGCGATTGCGGTATAGTGAAAAATGGCATCATCGCCAAAAAGGCGATCAAGGCAAGCACCAGGCCAAGTCCAATCTTTTTTGTCTGTGCTAACGCTTCTGGCTGCATCTCTCTATCCTAATAGTGATTTCATACCACATTGTGCCGACGCTTCTTTAAAAGCAAGCTAAAAACCGTTTTGACTGGAACAGTGTCAAGGAGAATATCGGTATACTTTTGCCCATAATAGAGGGTAATCTAAAAGGATCTCAACAATAATGTTTTCGACGCTTAAAAACCACTTGACCACCAATACGCTTGTCGTACTCGGCATCATTTTCGGTATCGCCTTCGGGATGTTCCTGCCGGAATATGCCCTTAAACAGGAGGTGATCGGAAAAGCATTTGTCAGCTTCTTGAAAATGCTTGTCGTCCCCTTGGTATTTGCCTCAATCTATGTTGCGATTGCCGGACTGGGTTCACTCGAACAGCTCAAAAGAATCGGCCTTAAAACCATCGGACTTTACGTGATAACCACAGCCATGGCCGTACTCCTGGCCATTGTCGCCATCAACCTTTTTCCTATCGGTGAGGCCGTCTCTTCGGAGGGGCTGGAGTTTGCCAAAGCGCACGATGTCGCCCCCTTCTCACTGCAGGCTATGTTACTTAGTTTCATCCCGACCAATATCTTTCATGCCCTTGCCGGCGGCAATATGATGCAGGTTATCGTTTTTGCCATCTTCTTGAGTGTAGCCAGCCTCTATCTCAAACAGGAGCACCAGGATGCCATGCTCGACTTTTTTACCGCTATCAGCAGCGCTATGCTCAAGATCGCCGAGTGGATTGTCGCACTCACCCCGCTGGGTGTCTTCTCCCTGATCAGTTATATCGTTGCCGAGCAGGGAATCGAAGTGATCATTGGTCTGTGGAAATATATACTGCTCGTTCTGGCTGTTCTGCTTATTCACGGACTGATCACGCTTCCTGCTGTGATCACCATATTTGGGAGAGTAAACCCCTACCGCTATCTGCAGCGTATTAAAGAGGTACCGCTGATGGCATTTTCAACGGCATCAAGTGCAGCCACCCTGCCGGTCAGTATGAAGGTTGCCCAGGAGAAAGGGGGTGTTTCCAAAGATAGTGCCGCCTTTGTTCTGCCTCTGGGTGCAACGGTGTCGATGGATGGTACAGCAGCCTATCTGAGTATCGCCGTCTTGTACATCGCCAATCTTTCAGGAACGGTACTCACTGTAGGCGATCAGCTGTTGCTGGGGATCACCGTAGTGGCTCTCAGTGTCGGTGTGGCAGCCCTGCCTTCGGCATCACTGGTAATGATGGTGGTCATTTTGCAGCAGATCGGTCTGCCGGTGGAGTATCTGGCACTCATTGTCGCGGTTGACAGAATTCTGGATATGGCACGTACATCACTGAATGTAACATCCGATATGTGTGTGACTAAGATTGTGGATGAGATGAATAAAAGAGAATGTAGAAAGCCGGCAGTTACTGACTAGTACCAGGCCATACATGTAGACACCCTGCTCAGTCAAGGCATAAGGGTTTTTTCTCGTTCCTCCCCATAAACTTGATATCGCATTGTGCGATTTCAAACTTTTAAACTCAACATTGTAAAACTCAACCATGAAGGCATTGGAAAGGCGGTCTTGAGTGCGCTTGACATTGACATAGACATTTTCCCAGTCGTCTTAAACAATTCGACAAGACACAATTTCACCATTTGATAGTGAACCATTAAAACTGAAACACACCTGCAGGGGGTATCTTTTTTATTATTTTTCACTCCTCTCGGCACCCCTGAGTATTTTGTAATAATAACCCAGTCCAACGAACATCAAGGTCGTACCGATCATAAGGTAAAATGCCGCCAACATCTGCGTATAATCATCAAGCGCAATTTTAAAAACTACCATCAGGGTCTCTATGGAGAGGGCGATCACGATAGAGATCAAGAATTTCCCAAGTACCTTATATTGCCTGTCTTCAGGGTGTTGAAACGAATGAAACAGTACTTCGTGTTCAAATATCTGTTTTGCCAGATCAAATATTGCCAGGCCCAATGTTATCGAGATAATAGATTTAAAGATGTCCTGCAGAAAATCCATATCAGCCGAGAAGAACAGGAGTTTTACAAAAATATATCCGCCATATACTATCAACATAATGGATACTACAGACAAAAATACAGACCCTATGGAGTAGATTACTTTTTTAAATCGCTCATAGGGAGTATTGTGCTCTATCATCTTTAGATGTTCCAATAGCTGAATAAGATTGATATCAAAGATCTTATACATGTCACTATCGGCTATAACAACGGATATACTTGCTTTTCCTGTGCGGTAATGGATGTAGGGATTGGATATAAACAATCCTTTTTTGTCCAGCTTGAATCTTGTAAAATAGTGGCTCTTGTCACTGCCTATCCCCTCACGCTTCTTGTCTTGTCGGCATACTATAGGACTTGTCTGCCTATACTCTTTGTCTACTTCATACATGAGTTGTATAAAATTGTATTTTTTCAGTACCTTGTCTGCCGAGTCCATATAGTCACCAGGCAGACTTGTAACAATTGCATGAATATAATTTTCTATTGCTATCTTGTTACTCTTGTAAATATTTATAATCTCTTTCATGCCTGCTGTGTACCCTCACATCATAATAGTTCTTCCACCCCTTGAGGCAGATTTCCTCTCAATACGGACCTTATATTAACCGGTCCACCGTTTTTATCAACCGCCACAAATGTAAAAGTCGCATCGGTTACCCTCATCTCACATCGTACATCGCAGTGGGACTTACGACACAATACATCCGCTTCGACATAGACGGCAATAGAACTTTTACCAACTTTACTTATGGTCGTATGTATTGTAACGACATCACCATTCTGAATAGGCTTGATAAAATGAAGATCACTCACGGCAACCGTAACCGCGGTCGTATCTATTATGTCGCCTACTGCTATGGATGCAGCTTTGTCCATCATGGACATGATCCACCCGCCAAAAACCGTACCCATGGGGTTAAGATCGCCTGGATAGGCTTGTATCCTGAGTGTTAACACTCTCATCCCTTTTTCGAAAACTCCAGTATCTCATCAAGGTGAAGCTCACGATCCTCATCTTCATCGATCTCTCTACTTTGACACAGCTCACAAGATGTTCCTGCGGCTGTTTCGTCCATGAGTGCTTCAACAGTATCATGCCCATTTTTTACAGCCGTCAATATTTCACCCAATATCACTCCATTGCATAAGCAGACTTCAAAATCTTCATCCAGGGCTTTAAACTCTTCATGTGTCATTCTCTTCTCCTCGGTGTTTATTGAAAATATTATCATTTTGATAATTAATTGTT
>JAYEMF010000084.1:6688-13060 GCA_034717975.1 Campylobacterota bacterium | reverse complement strand
TGGAACTCTCTAAGCTTGTCTCTCAAGAGGAGAGTGATGTCGAAGTGAAGTTTGAGCGTCTGGAAGTTGTGCAGAATGAGCTGGATGAGCTTCTTGAGATGTATGAGGGGAAATTGGCAGAGTTGGAGGGGTGATGTATGAGAGAGATCAGTACTAAATCTCTCTGGAATCACTTGACGACTTCTTGACAAACCAGAGAAAATAAGAGTATCCTCAATTATAGAAGTGTATAAGGAGTTCCTGTCATGCAAGAGATTATCAATGACTTTGAAAATGCCCTTTTATCTTTAAATAGAATAAAAGTTAAAGATATCCTGGTTGAAAATACCACTTCAGGTGATTTTATCGATACATTGGAGCAGATCGTTGTTCCTACGATGGAGAGTATGGGCCTGAAATGGGAAAACGGTGAAATCGCACTCTCTCAAATCTATATGGGGGGCAGGATCTGCGAAGAGATCGTAGATGAGATGCTTCCAAAGACCAAAAGCAAAAGAGTAGATGATCCAAACCTGGGATTGGTGGTTTTTAACGATTATCATACCTTGGGGAAAAGGATTGTCTATACCTTTTTAAGGGCAAGCGGATACGATCTTGTTGATTATGGACAGGAAAACAGCATAGACAATCTGATCACTCATTTAAAAGAGGATAAGATTGAAATCTTGCTGGTCTCGGTTTTGATGCTTAACTCTGCTCTGCATCTTAAAGAGTTGATAGCCAGAATACAGCAGGAGGGGATGAGTGTTAAGGTTGTAGTCGGCGGCGCACCTTTTAGATTTGATAAGGACCTTTACAAAGAGATAGGTGCGGATGCAATGGCAACAAATGCATCCAAAGTTATAGATGTTATTGAAGCGTTAAAGGATCAGTCATGACCTCACTGCAAAGAGTATTAACGGCTATCGGACAGAATGAACCAGACAGGGTTCCCTATTTTCTGCTTTTGAGTCTGCATGGAGCCAAAGAGCTGAAGATGTCGATAAAAGAGTATTTTTCAAAAGCTGAAAATGTTTATGAGGGGCAGCTTAAGCTTAGAGAGAAGTACGGGCATGACTGTTACTACTCCTTCTTTTATGCAGCGATAGAAGTCGAGGCATTCGGGGCAGGAGTCATCTATAGCGAAGACGGTCCTCCAAATGCAGGTGCACCTTTTTTGAAGGCATCCGACATAGAGAACTTGAAAGCGCCTGTTGTAAAAGAGTCTGAGCCTCTGCAAAAAGTCTTGGAAGCAACGGCAATGCTTAAAGAAAAAGCCGGTGACGAGGTTCCTATCATCGGTGTTGTTGTCTCGCCGTTCTCGCTTCCTGTCATGCAGATGGGTTTTGACAAGTATCTGGAGCTTATCTATAACGATAGAGAGCTTTTTAACAAGCTGATGGATGTCAATATCGAGTTTTGTGTAAACTGGTCAAATGCACAGCTGGAAGCGGGAGCTACGGCAATCTGTTATTTTGACCCGGTCTCTTCCTCTACAATCATACCGAGAGAGCTCTATCTGGAAACAGGTTTTGAGGTTGCAAAAAGAACAATCTCGGCCATAAACGGACCGACTGCAACACACTTTGCATCAGGTAACTGCATACCGATTTTAAAAGATGTGGCCAATACCGGTACTGCCGTTGTAGGAGTCAGTTCCTTGGAGGATCTGGCAAAATTAAAAGAGGAAGCTGACGGTAAATTGACGCTTCTTGGAAATCTCAATGCGATAGAGATGAGACACTGGAGCGTAGAGGAGACCCATGAGAAAGTAAAAGAGGCCATCTCAAAAGCGGCCAAAGGCGGAGGTTTCATTTTGGCGGAAAACCATGGAGAGATACCGTGGGATATAAAAGAGGAGACACTTCTGGCCATTAGAGATGCTGTCCTGAAATATGGGAAATATCCGATTGAATAGTTGAGGTAAGGAGATCAGTTATGGGCAAGATATGTCTGTTAGTCTGCAAAAGTTTTGAAAAAGAGATCAAAGCTATTGCAGAAGCGTTCAGCAATATAGATATCTTGACCTATCAGGCAAAATGTAATTTTCCCCACATCAAAGAGAATTTTGATAAAGAACTTCTCAACCGATATCAAAAAGTAGCAGTGATAGGCGGATGTACCCTTGATGCTGCCTCCCTGCCCAAAAATATCGAACTCTTCAAGTCTGAAAACTGCTTTTATATGTTTGCTCCAAAGAGTCTGGTCGATCATCATATAAAAGAGGGCGCCTATATAATAACCCCGGGATGGCTTTCAAACTGGAAAAAGTATGTAACGAAAAGCTGGGGATTCGATAAAAGTACAGCGGTAGAGTTTTATAAGGAATTTTGTAAAAAGCTTCTTCTTTTGGATACCGGGGTTGACAGTGATGCTATAGAGAACCTGAAGGAGTTCTCTGCTTTTGTAGAGCAGCCTTATGAGGTTTTGCCAATAGGTCTGGATCAGTTTAAACTCTATGTGACAAATATTGTCGGTAAAATGGATTGTGCAGAGAACTCAAAAAAACTGAAAGAGGCGTTTAAGAGTTCGGCTGACCATACAATGGCATTTGATCTAATAAGCCACCTGAATCAAAAACTTGATGAGAGAGAGATCATAGAGAGGATCATTGAGATCTTCAGCATGCTTTTTGCTCCTAAAACACTCTTTTATCTCTCTATAAGGGATTCAAAACTGGAAAAACAGTTTTTGACAGAAAATGTCACTGCAGAGACAATCGAAGAGACCTTGAAATCAAAAGAGCAATATCTGTTAAAAAGCAACGGTTTTGTTTTGCAGATAAAGTATAATAGTATCCTGCTCGGTGTCTTAAATATAGATGAGATAGCCTTCCCCGAATATAAGAACCAATACCTCAATCTGGCAATATCTTTAAGCGGGGTATGTGCGCTTGCCATTGCCAATGCAAGAAATTACCAAAAAACAAAAGAGATTGAATCCCAGCTTGCCCAGCATGCAAAACTTGTTGCCATGGGGGAGATGATGGGCTCGATCGCCCATCAGTGGAGACAGCCTCTCAATGAGCTCAATATCAATATCGAGATGCTTGAAGAGTTTTACGAGGGTGGTGTCATAGATGAAGCGTTTGTTGAAAAATTTGTATCAAAAAATACGGAGACTATAAGATTTTTATCTAAAACCATTACAGATTTCAGTGATTTTTTTAGAATAAACAAGCAGAAAGATCACTTTAGTGTAAAAGAGAAGATAAAAAATACGTTGGATATCGTAGCTACGCAACTCAAAAACAATAATATAGCTTTTGATATCACTGGTGATGATCTTGCTGTTTTTGGTCTTCCAAATGAATTTCAACAGGTTGTTCTAAACATCGTAAATAATGCAAAAGATGCCATTATGGAGGGTGGAAAGAGTAACGGGCAGATTGGGATATCTCTATCAAAAACAGAGAATGATGCAATAATAGAGATTAAAGATAACGGCGGTGGAATAGCTCAAGAAATTCTGGATAGAATATATGAACCATACTTTACGACCAAAGAGCAGGGTAAAGGTATAGGAATGGGACTCTATATTTCAAAAATGATCATTGAAGAGAATATGGGTGGAAAGCTGTCTGCCAGAAATGAAGATGGCGGAACGGTATTTATAATCGAGTTGGGAATGGACAATGGATCAGAGTAAAAGTTACTTAAATGAGATGACCATACTTTTTGTCGATGATGAAGACGGGGTAAGAAGCAGTTATGAGATGCTTCTGGATATGTGGGCAAAAAAAGCATACTCTGCAAAAGACGGGAAAGAGGGTCTGGCGGTTTTTGAACAGTACAGACCCGATATTGTGGTAACGGATATAAAAATGCCTGTCATGAATGGTCTCGAGATGAGCAGGCGTATAAAAGAGATTGATCCGGAGACCCCGATTATAATTACAACAGCCCATCAGGAGCCTGAACTTCTGCTCGATGCGGTAGAACTTCATGTTGATGGTTATATTGTTAAACCCATAGCTAAAAAAGAGCTTAAAAAGCGTCTGGAAACCGTTGCAAAAGCGATACTCTTTGATAGGGAAAGAGATAAACAGTATGATATCTTAAGAAATGTCATTGATGCTTCATTAGAGGCAATTTTGGTCTATAGAGGCAATGTCTGTATCAATGTAAACAGTGCAGCCCTGGAGATGTTTGGTTTTAGCGATAAAGATGAAATGATTGGCAAAGAGAGCCTTGAGCAGATTGGCAAAGCATTAAAATGTGTTGAGAACCCAGAGATGGAGTGTGATCGGAAAGTACCGTATGAGACCCTCCTTTTTAATAAAGAGGGTAACGGGATATCTGCATTGGTAAGATGTAGAAATATAGCAGTCGGCAAAGAGGAGCTGAAGATTATAGCGGCTATAGATTTGACCCATATCAAAGAGCTTGAAGCCGAAGCCGATCAACAAGAAGAGATCATGATCGCCCAGTCGCGCCACGCTGTGATGGGTGAGATGATCAGCATGATCGCGCATCAGTGGCGTCAGCCTATCACCGTTATTTCCATGGGGGCGAACAATATGCTCGCCGATATTGAACTCAAAATGGTGAGCGAAGAGGCTCTCCAGGAGCAGGCGCAGAGCATCCTCAGACAGACCAGGTACCTCTCGAAGACGATTGATGACTTTAGAAACTTCTTCCGTCCTGAAAAAACGATAGAGGAGGTCACAGTTGAAGAGGTGATGGCCGAAGCCGAAAAGATCATTGGCAAAAGTCTGGAAAACAACCTAATCGCGTTCTCCGTCAAGCATAGAAACGGTTACAAGGTCAAGACCTATTCCCGGGAGCTTCTTCAGGTCTGTATCAACCTGCTTAAAAATGCCAAAGAGGCTCTGATGGAGCACCGCGCTGAAGATCGCAAGATCGATGTTGTTATCGGAGATAATGCAGAAAACGTCATTATGACTATCTGTGACAACGGCGGCGGTATCGACAACGCGATCATAGCGAAAATCTTTGACCCGTACTTCACCACCAAAGATGAAAAGAACGGTACGGGTCTGGGGCTCTATATGTCCAAGACCATTGTCGAGAAGCATCTGCATGGCACGATCAGCGTAGAAAACAGCAGTGAGGGTGCTTGTTTTGAGATAGCTATTCCGTTGGTATGGAAGGGCGGGCCGGATGATATATAAGGTTTTTTAGAGCTGCTCTAATTATAGTATAAAGAAAAAGAGTCAGGAGCCGGTATGGGATTTGAATCTATCATTGAAAAAGTGCACTCTTTGCCGCCGCTTCCGGAATCGATCCAGAAGCTACAGCTGCTCTTTGCAGAGGGCGCGCCGGATACAAAAGCGTTGGTGGCGGTAATTGAAGTCGATCCTATCCTCACTGCAGATATCCTGGCGAAGGTAAATGCACCTCTGTACGCTCTGCGAAACAATATAGTCTCTGTTGCGCAGGCGATTACGCTTTTTGGCATAAACACCATACGTGGTTTTGCCTTTAACTCTTCCGTTAACAGAAGTTTCGATATCGATATGAGCCCCTATAATATTTCGAATGCACAATTCAGTGACCTGTGTAATATGCAGAGTTCATTGATGTTTCAGTGGTATATGGGAGTCGATGTAGAGCTTGCAAGCTCGTTGATACCAATAGCATTCCTTATGGAAACAGGCAGGGTCGTCGTTGCTGAAGAACTTATGCAAAGTGATTATATGAACTACTTCCAGGAAGAGCTGAAAACATGTGATTCGATTGAAGAGGTTGAACGGCTCTATGCAGGTGTGACGACGGCAGAGGTGAATGTAATGCTCTTTGAGCATTGGAACTTTGATGAAGTGTTTATTGAAACAATGCGCTACCTAGATAGTAAAGAAGAGGTCCCGCAACAGTATCGCATGCCGGTGGAAGCCCTTCGTGTTATACGCCAATGTATCAATGTTAAAACAGGTATGACCGAAGCGAGTATCGAGGAAGCGACAAAGATGGTCGCGGCTTACGGACTGGATACCGAACGTTTTAAACATGCGGCGTATAGAGTTCTACGTAAATACGAGGAACAGGAGTAGGTAAAGGACGCCTCTAAAGATAAGGCACAGTCCGATATACTCACTATCACCCTTTTTTACGGTAATGAGATATAAAGTAGTTGAAGGAGTGACGCAGCGCCTTGTTGGTCAATTCAACGAAATCTTTGGCTTCATTCCAGCTCTCAGAACTTTTTTTCTGCAGTTCATCATATTTTGTGCCGGTCTCTTTATAGAGCTCTTCGAGCTCATTTGCACCACTCTCAAACTCTTTTTTGGCCTCTTCACCCAGAAGTGATGCTTTTCCCCGCAACTCACCGATTTCAGCTTTAAACAGATCAAGCTGTTTTTTGGCTTTTAGTAAAACTTCTTCTTTGGTCATAATAGATCCTTCGTATAGCTATATTTATTATACATCTTTT
>JAYEMF010000084.1:0-6588 GCA_034717975.1 Campylobacterota bacterium | reverse complement strand
CAGTATAATTAGACCATGAAAAAATATATTCTCTTTGATAATGACGGCGTACTTGTAGAGACTGAGAAGTGGTACTTCAACGCCAATGTTGAAATTCTTAAGACAATGGGCATCGACCTTGACGAAGCGCGCTACCGCGAGATTATGATCAATGGTCAAAGTGCTTTTTTACTGGCTGAAGAGCAGGGGTTTGACAGCGAGACGGTCGAAAAGCATCGTGACAGGCGTAATGAGCTCTATCAGCACTATATTCGTACTGAAGATATTGAGATCAAAGGGGTCTCTGCCATACTTTCTGAGCTTGGGAAAACCTGCAGGATGGGTATCGTCACCTCTTCGCGCCGTGAGGACTTTGAGCTTATTCATGCCTCACGCGGCCTTACCGAGCATATGGAGTTTGTTCTGTGCAGCGGCGAATACGAACGTTCCAAGCCCCATCCCGACCCTTATCTCAAAGGGCTGGAACTTTTCGGGGGTGAAAAACACGAAGCGATCGTAGTGGAAGACTCGCAGCGCGGACTGCGCTCAGCATTCAATGCAGGCATAGAGTGTGTCATCGTCCACAATCATTTTACCTCTTCACATGACTTTTCAGATGCCACCCATCGCATTAAAACCTTGCATGAACTGGAGAAGCTGCTTTAGCAATTTTCTTTTATGCAATGAAATCAAAGGCTCAGTGCCACACCCCTTCAAGACCATAGCCACAGTATGGACAGTTGCCGTTTTCATCTAGTTCGTTAGTCACATACTGTCCGATATGGCCTCGCCTGTCAATGACACGTGCTTTACACTCCGGACAGTAGGTCGATTCAAAGTCCTCATCGTCGATATTGCCGACATAGAGATACTTCAGCCCCTCCTCCTGACCTATTTTATAAGCTCTTCGCAGTGTTGATCCGGGAGTGCGAGAAACATCGAGCATCTTGTACATCGGATGAAATGCGGAGAGATGCCACGGTATGGAGGGGTCCACCCCTGCGATAAATTTTGCAATATTGCGGATCTCTTCATCGGAGTCGTTTTTACCCGGGATAAGCAGTGTTGTCACCTCTACCCAGATCCCTTTTTCATGGGCATATTCGACTGCCTGGAGTACCGGTTTCAGCCGGGCACCGCAGATCTCTTTGTAGAACTCGTCAGTAAAAGCCTTGATGTCTATATTCATCCCGTCGATATAGGGTGCTAGCAGGTCGATGGCCTTTCGGGTCTCGAATCCGCTGGTGACATAGATGTTTTTCAGCCCTCTCTCGTGTGCCAGTTTCGCTGTATCGTAGGTGTACTCAAAAAAGACGATCGGTTCATTGTAGGTGTAGGCGACCGATTTGCATCCATGCTCTATTGCAAGTTCAACGATACGTTCAGGTGGTAGTTCCTGGCCGACGATCTGATGTTCATGCTCTTTGGGGTACTGGGAGATATCGTAGTTCTGGCAAAATTTACAGGAGAAGTTGCATCCTACCGTTCCCACGGAAAATGCTCTGCTTTCTGGCAGAAAATGAAACATCGGTTTCTTCTCCACCGGATCAACGTTTACCGCTGCGGCAACTCCGTATACGAGCAGTTTAAGTTCGCCGTTTTCGACTTTTCTTACACCGCAGATGCCGTATTCACCTTCATCGAGTTTACAGGCCTGCGCACACGCCTGACACAAAACCTTTCCGCTGCCGAGCTTTTTGCTTAACCATGCTGCTTCTGCCATCTCTTATCCTTTTCATAAAGATGCCTGTCTCTCTTAATGATACTCCAGAAAGTCTTGCATCAAATAAAAATTAAAAGCTATCCCAAATCATAGCTGTTCTAAGCTAGTATAGTGTCAAAATAATTGGTAAGCTCAATTTTCTCCTTAGGGTTTTTATTCTCTTCTACTGAGCTCCAGACCTCTTTTGGGAAATCACTGATATCATGGATCGCTTGCTCTAAAACCGTATCTTTACCAAACAGACCGATATAATTTTCCAATGTCTTCTTACAGTCTATGGTACTTAAAGCACTGTTCTTTATCTCGTTGGCATAAGCTACTTTCATGATATTTTTTGTTTTTTCATTCCAGTATGGAATCTCAAAATATATTTCCAAAGCAGCCAATACCTTCTTTGGTGGTCCAAATTTCGCCAAATGGTATGCCTCTTCATACTCGGTATTAAACTCTTTTATCAAGTTCTGAAATTCATCACTGCTCTGTATATAGGGACTCTCTTCAGCCTGTGCATAGGCCGCTTTATAATTCTTTTCCTCTAAGTTCTCTATGAATTGTAAATATCTGTTTATCTCTTTGATACGTTCAATCGAACTCTTTTTATAGGTGGGGAAAGCAGCCAAAAACTCTAAAAGCTCGATAGCTTTGTCCCATAACTTCTCTTGCTCCAATCTTACAACTTTATCATGGAGTGTACTGCCCAGAGCCAATGTCTTCAGGTAGAGCTCCGTCGATTCCAAAAAAGAGAACTGTTCTACCATCTGGAAATAGGCAGCAAACTCTTTTTGCTTGATCAGTTTCTCTGCATTCTCAAACACTGACGCACTGGCTAAGAGCTGTCTGATGGATTGCTCCTTCTGAGGAACATTGATAAAGGGGTGAAGGATTTTTTCTGCTTCGAGTTTCCCCTCATATTCACCGGTAGCAAGGTGCCTTCTCGCTTTTTTAAACGATAAAAACCAATACTCCTCAAGTTTCTGATAGAGCTGCAGTTGTTTGAAAGTCGGGAACTGTTCAATAAGTTCATAGGCAGCCTGGAAAAGTTTTTTTTCAACGTACTCTCCAAGATTCACTATCTCTTTACTGTTGGAGAAGTAAGATAAAAACTCTTGCGAATATTTTGGATTGTGCTTTGTAAAGGGGTCTGTTAATGCAACTGCAGCATCAATTTTCTTTAGTTCAAGCAGTTTTCTGGCCTGTGTCATGACCTCCGGCCAATCCTTATCAAAGACTTCTGCCTCTTTACTGAAATAGAGCAGTGCATTTTTCTCAAGCAGCTCCGTTGCCTTTTTATAATCCTTGACATGCAAGGCAGTTTCAAACTCCGTAAGCAGCACTGTACGATCAACTCGCATGATGCGCCCGTCTATTGTACCGATGAAAAGTGCATCATCGGTCAGTTTCAGTGTTGAGACCCCTTGGACGTCAAGGGGAACCTTTGCCACGACAGAGTATGTATCGAGGCTGATAATATAGAGTAGGTTTTGTTTTGTACCAACTATGATATAGCGTTCATTCTCATCGGTAATCATCACCGTTGGCCATGCATCAAAAAGCGTCTCACAAAAAATGATTTCATGCTCGGCACGGTCATAGACTTCCAATGTCTTATGCCGGGTAATACAGCAGACTTTATGGTTATGATCAAAAAACAGTGCTGACTCTGTTACGCTTGAGGTTTCAAATTTTCCGGCAGGTTCTATACGAACCGTGTCATACAAAAAAACATGATGATCGTAAGCTGCAGAGAGCAGGTAGTTGCCATCATGGGAAAAGTTCAGGTCAGATATGTAGTCCGGCCTGATCTCGAAGGATGTGAGCCACTTACTGCTCTCATACGCAAAAAGGTGGACCTTGCCATCATTTCCGCCTGTTGCATAGTAGCGTCCTGTAGGGTCGAACGTCATACACCCAATATTGGCTTCGTGCCATAGCGTATCGGTGATCTTTTCCAGTTTGGTCGTTATCTTCATATGAATGACTTTGCCGCTTTTAGCAACGGTGAAGAGAATATGGTGTCTATCGTCAGCATCCATTGCATTGCTGAACTGATGGAGAGGCGCACTCTTCGATGCAAGCAGAATGCTTTTAAGAGAGGCCAGCGTATTGGGATGCAACAGTGTCAGATGGTAGGTGTTGTCAAGAACGAAGAGATACTTTTCGCTTGCACCTATAGAGATAATGCTGCCATGGCATGTTGTATCGTGTGTGATTTCCAGCATTATCTAAACTCTATGCAAAATCAGCAGGAAACGGTCATCCTGATTTTCTACTTTACTGATATAAATATGAAAGGCCTGCCGTTGTGAACTGATCGGTATTTCGATGACATCGGCTTCGTCACTCTCTATATTCAGGCGGTCCTCTTTCCAGTCAATGAAAGCACTTTTACAGATACTCTCACTCTCAAAAAGAAATGTTTCACCAACATTCAGCTGCTTGGTTTTAATATCTTCGATGCTCTCTGTGTCTTCATACATATCAAACAGAGAGACAAAAGCGTTATTGTAGGCGGTTAGCCGATCATTTCCATTGACAATCAAAGCCGGAAGGGCAATGGAGCTGACAAGCTCTATCTCATGCAGGAAAGAGGCCTTGTTGACATACTCCTTCATCTGTTGTGTTCTAAGCTGTTCCAGCTCTTTGTCTTGACGCACTGTCTCTGTTATATCTGTGAAGGTAGCAACGATATACCTCTCATCGATTGTGTGGCCAAGGACTTTGAAGATTCTCCCTCTGATAATCGCCTTATTTATTTTGGACTTATCCAGAAGTTCCAATATCCAGGCAGAACCTAAATCCTTATCGGTTAGATAATCTGCTTTCTCTGTAGATTCAAAGCTCTCACAAATGCATGCATAAGTGTGTTTGAAATCAGAGAGGTCTTTTTTGTCAAAAAACGAGAAGAGTGTCTGATTTGCACCAACCAGCTCCATCTCCTGCCTGTCGATTACAGCAATCATTGCCTTTAAGTTATTTATAATCTGTAGTGAAAATTCACACTGAGTGAGAAGATTTGAACTGTCCATTATATAACACCCCTCTTTTTTGCAGAATCATGGCTACCCCTCAAAAATCTATCTGGATATCGGAAGCTTTTTAGGGATGCCTCTGTTAATGAATGATAGTCCGAATATTTTACATTAAATAAAAATAAAAATCCACTCAATTGAAATCAGAATGCAGCGGCGCTCTGTTTTTTTTTAAAATAAGGGTTGATATGTATCAATACAATTAGGCATAATAGTTCTATGCATATTCCAAAAATTGGCAGAGATATGGTTTCGTTTATAGCAACACTGTTCATCACCTATGCGGTGTTGTCTCTTTTGCTTTTTCTCTTTCAGCGCAAGATGATCTACTTTCCCACTTCTGAGGTGAGTGTTCCTGGTGTGGCTCACGTCGTACTAGATACGGGTGAAGAAGAGATCAAGGTCTGGATACTCAATCCGGGCGAGGAGAAGGCACTTATATACTTTGGCGGCAATGCCGAGAACGTTGCATATAACATCGATGATTTCAGGACGCTTTTTGCGAACCGTACGGTCTACCTCGTCAACTACCGCGGTTACGGGGGCAGTAGTGGGTCGCCTCATGAAGAGGGGCTTTACAGTGATGCGCTGTCAGCTTACGATCATTTTTCGAAACAGCATAGCTCGGTCTCCGTGATGGGCCGCAGCATCGGTTCGGCGGTTGCGACCTATCTTGCCTCGAAACGTGGCATTGAAAAGCTTATTCTCATTACGCCTTTTGACAGTGCGGTGAGTGTCGGGAAAAATCTCTACGGTTTTTTCCCGATAGACCTGATTTTGCAAGAGCGGTTAGACTCGGCTGGCAGGGCCGCCGAGATCAGTGCAGATACACTGATCGTTGTAGCGGCCGATGACAGGATCATTCCTGGTGAGAATACCCAAAGCCTTGCAGAGACTTTTACCAACGCACGGGTAGAGGTTGCAACGTTTGACGATACAGGGCACAACACCGTGCACCTGCATCCCGATTACACGAAGAGGATTGCAGAGTTTATGAGGTAGTCTACAGAAGTATCGGGTTTCTCGTTTTTTTCATTGCGTCCGAAAAGTCAATAAATCAGCGTTCATCCAGCTTCAATTGATACATTAGATTGCCTGCTGTAAATGTATAAAATGTGCTTATTGGGTAGCCTGAAGAACGGATCGCATCTGCACTCCAACTATTGCAGTTATTGAAGAAATGAAAAGTCCCTTTTACACAATAGAACCTGCTTGTTCCATAGAGACCGCTTCCTAGTTTGATGATCTTCTCATTTCCAAGTGCAACTTGAGAACGAGTCAACTATTTAAGTATAAAATATTTTCTATTTGTAATAAATTTAATAGCATATAGTCCTTTTTTAGGTTTGTTTTTTGGCTTTATAATTTTTGTATTTTCACTTTTAATAAGTTTTTCTTTTGTCTCTAAACGATTGGCATCACAATGCCAAATTTGAATATCTCCATAACCAGTCGCATGGGCTTTTGTATCATCAGGATATCTATAAACATCAATTAAGGACAGATGTTCATAATAAACTTTTCCATCTATTCTTTTTGCTATCAACTTAAAATCATCGGCATTGATTTCTGGAATATCAGTTAAATCTTCTCTTGCCATATTCCAACAATAAAGTCTTGTTCCATCATGTAATTTAATCTTAGCGCTAATCCCCCTATGTTCTGGTAATTCTATCCATTCCCTGTTTTTTTTCTGAACATATGTTCCATCAAATTCTGGAGCAGATGAAGAAAAAGAAATACTAACAATTAAGCCTACTAATAACAGTACTCTAAATAAAACCAATTTCGTACCCTTGCTTTATTTTTTTTTACATTATAACAAGTTGAGACAGATCAAATCAAATCTCTATTACT
>JAYEMF010000083.1:0-13123 GCA_034717975.1 Campylobacterota bacterium | reverse complement strand
CATACATGTCCGTGAGTCTGCGTTAGAACCTTGCCACCGTAGCCCTGCTACGCTGACAAGAACCTGCCTTGATCACGAAAATGTATGTAACGCTGATGATATCCAGGGTTTTTAGAGGTGCCCTTTATACTGATCTAATCGATTGCTACGGCTAAGGTCATCTCATAGACCCACTGCTGTAACGGCAGCAACCCTTCATAGATCTGATACGCTTCATCAATAAAATCTTCATTATGGATTCTCTGAGGGGCAACCACTTTATAGGCATACATGGAATCATACAAAGCAAGTTCGGGATAGGTCATACTTTTATCGAACTCTCGCGGAAGCCGCTTATATTTTGCTTCAGGAATCTCATAGCCTTTGGCTTTCATCTCTTCGAGGATCTCATAAAGCTCAGCTCTGTGTTTGTCATCTTTGATATAGCTGCGATAGGCCGCAAGTGTCTCTTTTGAAAAACCCCGAATTCCTACTGCGAAAAAAAGATCATCCGGACTAAAGTGCAGATAGAAGCAGCTGCTCTGCATCCGTTTTCCGCGTCCCTGCCAGAAGATCATCCCGATCCGGCTCTTGATCGGGGTCTTGTCTTTGGAGAAACGGATGTCACGATAGATCCGGAAGAGTGAGCCGTTGATCTTTGGTACGGCATTGATGGTCGGCACCAGCGCCTGAAGATGTTCGCCCATCTCGACTGCAATAGCACGGCTTGGCTCAAGTATCAGTTTCTCATACTCATCCCGGTGCGCTTCAAACCACTCTTTGGTGTTGTTGCGACGGATCCGCGCCAGAAAATCGAGGCTCTCTTTGGGAAAACAGATCATAGACACTCCTTTAAAACCTAGTCCCAGTCAAGCAGCCGCTGCTGACCTTCGAGGTTGCGGATGTCGGTGACATCCTGACTCATCTCGATGACACCTTTGTAGTTCTTCTCATCATCCCGGACGGCAAAGTAGCGGATATGGATGAACTTTCCTTTGAACTGGATCCAGAACTCTGCAACATCCTGTGTCCCTTTTTTGAACTCTTCAAGGATTCTAAGCACCTGGTCAACACTTTTCGGAGGATGGCAGAACTTCACTTCACGTCCGATGATCCCGGCACTTCGGGGGAATACACGATCATCGCCACGGTTGTAAAAGACGACCCGGTCATTCTCATCGACATAGGTGATGTCTACCGGCATGTATCTGAAGATAGAGTTGACCTGCTCAGGCGTAAGGTAGCCTTCGTCATAATGTGTTTTATCATCCGTATCAAACGGGAGTTTACGACGTACTTTATCTTCGGATGGGTGGATATACTCTGGCAGAGGGTACGGTGTAGGCGCCTGCTTAAACATCCAGCCGATCTCTTCGTCACCCTCACGAAACTCTTTCCAGTCCTCTTCGCTCAGCATCTGCATGGCATTTGGCAGGAGTCTTCCCTCTTCCACCTGCATGATATGCTCTAAACTCTGGTAAACCGTGTTGGCCGCATAGACAATGCTTTGAAAGTCTTTCGTCTCTATGGCTTTACGTGTCGTTTTGATCTCTTCACGTATCTGATCATGAAAAGCCCACATGTTCTGGCTCGGACTTGTCCAGCCGTACTTTTCCAGGTAGGGAAAGAGCTGATTCTCTTTTCTGGCAAAGTGTTTTTCCACTTCACACAGTTTGCCGAACAGCTCTTTGAAAAATTCATGATTTTCTTGAATATTGATAGTTTGAAGTTCTGAAATATATTTTCGGATAAGAAGGTTCTCTTCCAGATAGACCCGTACCGGATGCCCATCGGGAAATTGACCCTCAAAAGGGGAAGTCTCACCACCATTTAAAAATTCACTCATTTAATACCTTGCTAAAAAATTATGCGGAAGTATATATGATGAATCAAAAAAAATAATTGCGTTATGTCAAGACTCTACTTATGACAAAGTATCGCTTTGATCTGCAACTCGAAGCTGATGGCAACATCACTCCAGCTCTTACCTTCGTGCAGGTCAAAGCAGGCTTTATTGATTGATGACAACGCTCCAAGAGCATTAAAATCAGCCAGATCGATCGTACCTTCTGCCTTCATATCACCTTTATTGTAGTGGTAACGCATCGGGACCTGTTTTGTTACACCGTTCATCTCCATCCGGATCGTTATCAGGCCCAATCTTGGAGCACCCCGTTCTCTTTTTTTGTCTGCCTTGATATCAACGATCTCGGCTTTTATCTCAGAGCCCGTCATCTTCTGAAAAAAAGAGGTGGTGAGTGTCTTGTCACGCGCTTCATGGCCTGAATTGACTGACGCAGTATCGATCGTTACTTTTGAGCCTACAAGGATCTCTCTGAAGTTTTTTCCAACCGGAGCTACAGGCAGATAATCTACCTTCTTGAAATCCCCCGAAACTCCGATCTTCAGCGGTGTCTTGTAGGCTGTCCAGTTCACTTTGACATCGCCGATCTGCGACAGGTCACATGAAGCCGCACCATAGGCCATCGTCCCTAAAAACCCCACTGCAACCAATACTCTTTTTAAAACATTCATAATCATCCTTATTTTTTTAAATATTTAAAATTCTAATCACCCCTCTCTTCGAGAGAGCTTTAGGCCCGGCCATCCTGACGTTTACGCCCGGTACCCTCACGCTGCTTGCCTTCTACTCTCTGCTCAGACATAAAGGGTTTCAGATAGGGCGGTATTGACCGCCCTTTGATCTTCATCAGGTCGTGAACCATAGCTTCGGCAACGACTTGCAGATCACGTTTTTTATGCTCACTCAAATAATCAAAAAGGAGCTTTGCCAATCTGTCGAGCGAGATCTTCCAGGTCGACTGGGTCTGCTCATAGATCCATTCGCTGAAGGCAAAAAACCCGTCAAACACTTTCCCATCATCCCGTAGCAACTTGCTGGTTTGCGAGAAGTTGCCGCTGTTATAGACCAGGTCCCAAAAGCGGGCAAAACGCTTCATCTGCTGGATCGTCGCAAAGGTTAGCAGATCATTTTGCAAGATGTCATACGGCGGCACATCAGAATAGACCATGCCAAATATCTTATCGTGCCGCGACATTGCCGTCCCCGAAAGCTTTTTCAAAATACCTATCTGGATCTCCGAACTGCTGATAGAGCAGAGTTCGTCAAGGTTTCGTCCGAAACTCTTCAGTGTCTCACCCGGCAGTCCGACGATCAGGTCAAGATGCAGATGCACCTTCGTCTCCTGCTCAAAAAACCTAATGTTCTTTTTGATCTTCTCAAGCTTCAAGGGACGGCTGATATTGTCGGCGATCTCAGGGTTCAGCGTCTGGATGCCGATTTCGAGCTGAAGTGAGCCTTCGGGAAAGGCTTTCATCTTCTGCTTGATACTCTCGGGGAAATGGTCGGGAATCACTTCGAAATGGGCAAAATAGGGAGGCTCTTTGCTCAGGAAAAAGTCCAGCAGCACATTGGCAAACTTCATATTTAGATTGAAGGTACGGTCGATAAACTTGAAGTTTCGTACGCCGCGCTGCCAAAGCGTCTCAAAAGTCTCCAGCAGGAGGTCGATATCAAAGTATCTTACCCGCTCATCGATGGAGGAGAGGCAGAACTCGCACTCAAACGGACAGCCGCGCGACGCCTCCACATAGGTATAGCGGTTCTTAATATCATCATTACTGTAATATTCATAAGGAAGAGCAATCTCGGCAAGGTTGGGCATACTCTGTTTGATGATCTTATCATCGGGCGCCGTATCTGTATCAACCTGTCGGCACAAAGTCTGAAAAGCGAGATCCCCCTCGCCCTGGATGATAAAATCGGCGAGATCGTAATTGACCCGGAACGGCTCATGACTCACCTCCGGACCGCCCAGAACTATCACGGTTTCAGAAGAGACCTTTTTGATAATCTCGATCAGCTCCTTCACCTCGGAAGCATTCCAGATGTAGACACCGATGCCTACGATCTCCGGCTGCTGTTCCAGGATCTTTTCCGCAACAGTCTGGAGAGCCTCGTTGATGGTGAACTCAAGGATGATTGCATCATCTTGATACTCTTTCAGGTTGGCATAGAGATAGCGAAGTCCGATAGAAGTGTGGGTGTAGCGGGCATTTAATGTCGTTAAAACTATTTTATTCAGGCTGTCATCTCCTAAAAATTACTTCTGATCATAATTTTCCAGTAATCTTTTCCCATGTATAACAGCAATAATCAGAATAGTTTCTTGCTCAATTTTATATATCAGTCGATAGCTGTAAATAAAAAGCTCTCTCATACTGTTTTCATTGATTTCTGGGACAGCTCGTCCAAGCTCTGAAAACTTTTTTAATAATTCAACTTTTTCAAAAAACTTTGAAACAACAGCTTTTGCATAAATAGGGGAGTCTTTTTCAATGTACTCGGCAATCGAAGTTATATCTTCAAGAGCTTCTTCCGACCAGATTAGCTTGAAAGCCACTTTTTCATTCTCGCTTTAGCATCCTCATGTGAAACAGTCTCACCATCTTTAGCTCGGTCATAACCAGCTTGGATTTTTTCAATCACATACAGATGGTATTGAATATCTTCAAAGGTACAGTTGTCAGGAAGGTTCTTGATCATTTTTTGCGCTTCATCTTTTACAGCAGTCAACTTCTCTCCTTTGGTAATCATATTTTTGATTATAGCATACAGTAATAAGGGCACCTCTACTTTTTGTCACTATAAAATATTTCATCTGATAGCATAATACCGATCAGATCAAGCAGTGTCAGCTCCGCCGACTTGAGAGTCTCTCCAAAGAACATCACTCCCTCTTCATGCCCGCTCATCACGAACTTCGGATCGGAAAGCGGATCGAGCTGCGCGTAGATACGTTTGACCTCATCGATCATCTCCTGTGAGCCATAGAGGACATCTTCCGTTTTACGGTACCCCTTATCTAACATATAGCGCCACATCGAAGCGGAGTGGATGTGAATGACCGCTCCGATCTTCGGACTGAGGTCGTAGATGGTCCCGTGTGTCAGGCTTTCGCTGCTCGGTTTGATCATCCCGCTCGCTTTAAGGTAAAACGCCGCATCCTCATACGCTTCGATAAGCGCATAATCACTCCCGCCAAGTTGCGACAGATGACCGGTCTGCGTTCCCGTCACGACAAAACGTTCTGCATCGAGACGCTGTGAGATATTGCCATAGCCTATACCGTCACAGATGCCGATCAGACCAAGGGCATAGAGCCGTTCTCTCACTGTTTCAATCTCTTCATACTGAGCACTCTCCAAAGGCTTAGTCGGCGTAAACTCGCAGTTATACTTGATTACACCGTCAATCATAGGAGATCTTTAAACATCTTCTCAACAGCCTCAAGGCTGGCATCACAGATACCCCGCTCCGTGATCAGTCCGGTGATCAGCCGCGACGGGGTGATATCAAAGCCGTAGTTGAGCGCCGGAGAAGCACTCTGGACGATCTGCAGTTCACTTAGGTTTCCATCTCTGTCGATGCCGCGCATAAATTTCACCTCATCTTCACTGCGGATCTCGATCGGAATCTCTTTTACCCCGTCGATTATCTCAAAGTCAAAAGTGGAGGCCGGAAGCGCAATGTAGAAAGGGATGCCGCTGTCTTTGGCCGCCAATGCCTTGAGATAGGTGCCGATCTTGTTGGCCGCATCACCGCCGCGGCTGACACGGTCTGCCCCGGTAATACACACATCGACAAATCCCTGCTGCATCAGGTGACCGCCGGTATTATCGGCAATAACTGTATGCTCGACCCCCGCTTTGGTAAGCTCCCATGCCGTCAGGTTAGCCCCCTGGTTACGCGGACGTGTCTCATCGACCCAGACATGCACATCAACACCGCGACGATGCAGTTCATAGATAGGGGCCAGAGCGCTCCCCTCATCCACAATAGCCAGCCATCCGGCATTACAGTGGGTAAGGATATTGATCTTCGCTATTCCCTTCTCTCTCATCAGGGCTTCACACGCATCTGCCCCATAGACGGCAATAGCGTGACTGCGCTCCACATCTTCATCACAGATAAGGATCGCTTCGGACTTCAACCTCTCTATGCGCTCTTCCAATCGGGTGTTACGAGCCAGATCCATCATCCGGTCAACGGCCCACATCAGATTAACAGCCGTCGGTCTCGACTCGCGTATCGCTTTAGCCTTGATCTCCAGAGCATTAAGGTCACCCTGACACTCCCGGGCAGCAAGGTAGACACCAAAAGCCGCTACATTCCCGATGACACCCGCACCGCGCACGGTCATATCTTTAATAGCTGTTACAGACTCCTGGGTGTCAGTAACGACTACCGTCGTCTCTTCAAAGGGGAGCAGACGCTGATCGAGTACTTCCAGATCACCCTCTTCGGTCAGCCAGAGTGCTTTATAGTGTCCGTTCATGCGATTGCCTCCACTTTCCTGATCAGCTCATCCATATTGCTGATCGTCTCATGCTCCATTACCAGCATCTTTCCTATTCGCAATGCCGACAACATGGCCGCTTTTCGTATTGCATCATCTTCGATACCGCGGATCTCTTCCACTCCGGCGATCCCAAAGACACGGCGTGCCATTTTTGCCCCGGCAAATCCCACTGTCTGGGAGAAGATCATCTGCATAAATTCTTCTCTATACCCATCCAGATGAGTATCATCTATAAAGCCTTCAGTGATCAACGCGCTCTCTTTTTGCTGCTTCCACAGTGCCAGAAATTTTACTTCAAACTGCTCTATCATGCTTTTGGTCGTCTTCAACAGCCACTGCTGATATGTCTCATCTTTACTGACATGTACATGGGAGATATAGGCGTTCAAAATATTGGCTACCAATGCCCCGATGTCGAAACCAAACGGCCCAACAAAAGCGAACTCAGGGTCGATCACAAAGGTCTCATCTTCATTGGCCATGATCGAGCCTGTATGAAAGTCGCCGTGGAGCAAAGCATCACTTTGATTCATGAACGTGTATTTGAGTTTAAGCAGCTGCTTTTTAAAAGCCATATCGGTAAACAGTTCTTCTGCCTCGACTTCACAAAGCGGGTCAACGGCATTGGTCTCATTCTCCATAAATGGAAACGTAAAAACAAAATCCTCGGTCAGCTTGCACAGCTCGGTATTAGCGTTTAAACGGTCCATCTGCTGCCGTTTTTCGGTACTGGTCAGGGAAAGTGAGGAAGTGTGAAAGAGTGTCTGTGCCAAATAGGTAGAGATATGTTCGGCGAAATGGTTATAGCGGATTTTCTGAATCAGCCCTTTACGCAAAATAATATGCTCGTTCAGGTTCTGCATGATGACAATACTCATTGCTTCGTCAGCATAATAGATCTTGGGTGTATACTCGCCTGCCAGTTTTTCATTGCTTTGAAGCGCCCTGATCTCAAAGGTCATCCGTTCACGTGAAAGCGGAAACCCCTCACCGGCAATGCGCAGATAGGGTACCGCCTGTTTCACAACGAGGGTTCTTGCCGGATTCTCTTTGCTTGTGACAATGTAAACAAAATTGAGATTACCGTCACCTACCTCTTCGATATCGAGTTCGGCACCCTCAAAATAGCTTTTGATCGACTCGATCCCGTAGAGAAATTCCGGTAGCTTCTCAACCGTCAATATCTCGTAAGCCATATGCTCTCCTTAGGTTATATTTATTGCGGCTTGTTTTGATTAGCTGTTGATTTCAATAATCCCGGTATTGTTTTCACGAATAATTTTGTGAATCTCTTCCCGATACTTCATCAAAACACGTTCGGCCTCTGCCGTGTGGCTATTGCCCAGGCGCAGCCAGATAATATAGGGAGGGAAATTGTAAAGGGTACTGAGATCGTTGAAATCAGAGTCCTTCGTAACTATGGTGTAATCATGTTCTTTTGCATAGCTCCACACCTCAAGATCACTTGCTTTATCCAGACCGGCTGCCGCGATGTGAATGGAATCAGGATACTCTTCTTTTAATCGTGAAACCAACCGGTAAGAGAGGTTTTGATCAAAAAGCAGTTTTACGCACATATGGAAAGTTTATGCTCTTTATCGGCGGCATAAGATAAAGCAGCATAAATATCTTCTTCTCTCAATTCAGGAAAATCTTCAATAATTTCATTTGGTTTCATGCCATCTGAAAGCATCTCCAGCACATCATAAACAGTAATTCGCATACCACGGATTATAGGTTTTCCTGATCGGATATTGGGGTCAATGGTAATATATTTTTGATAATTATGCATTGATAACCTTTTATTTTTAACGATTATAACACATTCTTACTACCTGGAATCCTTCTAAAAATCACGTTGGACTTCACACCTCAACTTTACAGCCAGGAGCAAGATATCCATCTGTTTCTTCCCCCTCTGCCGCTTAATAATCTTGAATCAGTCTTGCAAAAACCTTGTAAAGCCCTTCCACCTCTTCACGGGTAGTACGTTCATTGGGAGCATGGATGGTATCGTTCTTAACACCGAATTCGATCACATCGACACCGCATGGCGCGATAAAACGGGCATCGGATGTTCCGCCGGCGGTCGAGTGTTTAGGTCTGATCCCGGTCACCGCCTCAATAGCCTCATCAAGATGTTTAACGATCTTCGTATTGACATCGGTCATAAAGGGATAAGCGCTCTGGTCGAGTTTAAGAGTGTAGTTCATCTCTTTGAAGTAGCGATGGACAAAGTGTTCAATATCCTCTTTCGTAGTTTCGGTCGAGTTACGGACATTGAACATCATCTTCAGTTTGCCCGGGGTGACATTGGTCACTTCCATCCCGGCGCGTATATCGGTGATGACGAACTGGCTCGGGCTGAAAAACTCGTCACCTTCATCGAGGTCGATTCCCGCCATATGCGGCAGCGCCTGGGCCACTTTATGGATCGGGTTGGTCGATTTCTCCGGATAGGCGGCATGCCCCTGTTTGCCATGCTTCTCGATGACCCCGTTGATCGAACCGCGACGACCTACTTTGATAGCATCGCCAAACTGCTCTTCGCAGGTCGGCTCGGCAACAATGCAGGCATCAGGCATCATTCCCTCAACTTCAAGGTATTTGAGAACTTCCACCGTACCGTATTTGGCCGGTCCCTCCTCATCAGACGTCAATAGCAAAGAGAGCGTGCCGTTGAAATGTTCAACCTCTTTGACCGCCTGGGTAAAAGCCGCCACACCGCTCTTCATATCCTGCGTACCGCGGCCGTAGATAAAACCATCTTTCTCGTAAGCCTTGTATGGGTCCATATCCCATCCGTCACCGGCAGGAACGACATCGACATGACCGGCAAAACAGAGGTGATCACCCTCGCCGAACTTTTTATAGATAAAGAGGTTTTTCACCTCCTCTTTATCGATGCGCACTGCGGTAAAACCATCCAGGTAGCCTTCAATAAAATCCAGCAGTCCGCCATCATCAGGCGTCTCGCTCTTATGCTCGATCATCTTTTTAAAGAGTGTAATGACGTCCATCGTTATCAGCCTCTAGGGTTTTCATAAAAGACGTAAGAGGTCGAGTAGTCACTGACCTCAAAATAGACCTTCTTCTCACCCGGATCGACTTTCATATTGAAGTTCTCATCCATTACACCATACCCGTAACGGTAGGGACGGTCGGCACTGCCTTCGGTACTTTTGGCAGTTGAGAGCTTGTCAATTTTTATAAAGCGCTTGACCAGTTTCTCACCGGCATAAACATCCAAAACTCCGTTTGTCCCTGTCCAGTTCTGAATGCCGCGACTCAGTTTGTTCTGGGTCTCCTGGGTACAGCCGGTAAATAGTAACAGCAGTATAAATGTCGTAAATGTAAGTTTCATAAACTTTCTCCTTATAGTATCGCTTTGCTCTTTTTTTTAAAAATCATCCATATTGATAGAGCTTGATTCCTCTTCACTGATCTTGTTGACCTCAGGTTCATCCACCACTTTCGGTGCCGGTTTGTTCAGCTGATCTTCCACCTCAAGTTCAAGCCCGGTAGAGGTCATGACAAAACCCTTGACCGTGATTTTTCCATCATGAATGGCACGGTGGTGCTCTTTACAGAGCGGTACCAGATTGTGTTTATGATCCTGATGGAAATGGCCGATAAAGCCGGCCTGGTTCGCCAGTGACTGGTGGGCGATGTGATGAACATCTTCCGCCATCGCCCCGCAGATGACACATTTGGTCACATAGAGGTCTTTGTTGTACTTGCTCGTCCGTTTTTTCACCAGCATCTCAAGGTCGTCAAAATCATTGGCCAGACGTTTTCGGATCCTGTTGGCGGTATCGAGAAATTCGCCGTCCATATGCAGTGACTTGGCAAACTCCAACCCGTAGATACTGCTGCCGCTGCCGCCCTGAAGGACACGGTTGAAGAGCAGTCTGTCCAGGGCTTCGTCATACTCCACACTCAGGTGAAGGTCGACCACATTGTTCAGTTTTTTTACCTCATCCATCGTCGAGAGCTGATGGAGGTGGGTGGCGAAGAGGAAGACCGCACGCAGTTTCGCCAGCTTGATGATGGAGCTTGCCACGATGGCGACACCCGAAAGGGTCTCCGTCCCGTGAGAGATCTCATCGCCCAGTACCAGTGACTTGATCTTTGCCCGGTTGAAGATGTTTTTCATCTCCAGCATCTCTACCGCAAAGGTAGAGAGCCCTTTGGCAAGGTTGTCTTTGGAGACAATACGGGTAAAGACGGACTCAAAGAGGGAGAACTTCATCGCCGATGCAGGGACATAAAAGCCTGACTGTGCCAGCAGAACAGAGATACCGATACTCTTCATCAGCGACGACTTCCCGCTCGAGTTGATCCCGTAAAGAAGCACACCGTTGATATCATGGCCGTCATGCACACTTACATCGAGCATCACCGTTTCAGGGTACGGGAGATCGACATAGTCACGCGCCCCCATGACAATGTCATTTGGCACATAGATGCCGCGGCGCTCCTGAATCTCGATGAGAGGATGACGCAGGGCCATGATCTGCATAAAGTTCTCATCCTCCTTGACATCGACGATCATCGGGCGGGCATAGTTGTAGAGCTCGGCCGTTTTAGCCGAACTTACCGCCACATCCAGGTCCGCCACATAGCCGATGATACGCTCAAACAGCAGGGCATATCGGCGTTCATAGACCAGCTGTAGCTGTACAAAACGCTCTTTGACGAGGGCGACGATCTTCGAGCGGTTCCGCATGATCTTGTCGGAGAGCTGATCGGTCAGTTCGGAGGTGATCTTGACATTGTTTGTCAGCTTTTTGATGTTAAAACTGTCAAAACAGACAGACAGACCATCTTCTTCAATCACACAGGTACTAAACTGCTGTTCGATCATCGACCAGCGGTTCTTGCTGAGACTGATATAGTAGCCCTCTTTATCCAGAACACCAAGCGTCACATAACGTGTCTGCGAAGCCGTTGCGACACCGGCGACCATTCCCTCGATCTTCTGCATAATAATGTTAAAGGTCTGCAGCATCTTTGCATTTTCATCAATGAGCGTATCGATAGCCGGATCGATGCTGCGCATCAAAAAGTTCTCATCCACCGTAGCCATCGTAAAACGGCGTGATGTATCTAAGTCAAAACTGCGTTCAATGTCGCGGATAAACTCATCGATCTCACTGTCACTGAACGGGGTCTTCTGGATCTTATGTTTTTTGACGTAGGCCATCAGCTCTTTGACACTCAGAAGCGAATCATAAACATAGTTCATCTCAAACGGGTGAAGCCGTCCGAGATTGATACGGCGGGCAAGGCGTTCAAGGTCATAGATCCCCCGCAGCGTCTCTTCAAGCAGTCTCGAATGGGTCGTTACTTTATCGATCAGATTGTAACGGCGTTCAAGCTCTTCACGCTCCATAACCGGATTGAGCAGTCGCTCCTTGAGCAGGCGTTTACCAATGGCTGTCCCCGTCTTGTCGATCAGTTTGGCAATGGTGAGTTCATCTTTGTCTTTGGAGATGATAGCAAGCTGTTCAAGGGCGTTGTTACCCAGATACATATAACGGCGGTTATCGATCTGTTTCGGGCGGGAGAGCTTCTGGATAATGTGGTAATCATGTTCAATAACAAAATGGACCAGAACTGCCAGTGCTTCACTGATAAGCGGATTGCGTTCAAGGTCAAGGTGTTCGATCGGCGAGAGGAGTGACTGAATCTGGTACACCTTCTCAAAAAGCTCGTTCTGGTAATCGATCTTCGGACGCTCATGGTTTACGCTGTAGGAGTAGTGCTCCGGGATCTCCAGATAACGCACCACCTCTTTCTGATCGTCCACTCCCTCTAAAAAGGTAAGAACGACCTCCGATGTCTTGTAGATATTGAGCAGGTTAAAGACCTCATCGAGTCCGTAACTCTGATCTTCCGAGGTACCATGCGTTTCATAGAGCCAGGTCTTCCCCGTCGTCACGTCGATCGCGGCATAACCGACCGAGTAGATATCGCGGTTTTTGTCGACCAGGAGTGAGACGATGTAGTTGTCTTCGTTATCAATGATATGATCAAAATTGGTACCCGGGGAGATGATCTGCGAAACGTAACGACTGACCTTCGGCGGTTCACCGCGCTGCTTGACGACGATCACCGTATAGCGCTGCTCCTGGATCAGACGGCCCAGATAACGGTCAAACGAGACGGCGGGAACACCGGCAAGAAGCGGGTTTTTTACAGAATTTTCTACAATGTTCTTATTTTTCTTGGTAAGCTGAATGTTCAGCAGTTCGGCCATCTCTTTGGCTTTACCGACCTGCATCTCGTCGTTGTTGACCTCATAGACCTCAAAGAAGGTTCCAATCTCCATAAAGACAACCGTATCGGTGCCGTACTTCTCCTCGAAATAGCGCTGAAGATCGAAATAGATCTCAGAGAGAAGCTTGGATTTGTCACTCAAAATGTCATTGACGTCAGTAGAAAGCATCGTTGATTACAGGCCTGATTTATAATTTTATGTATTATACCCAAGGCATCTCAGCAGTAGCTTTAAGCGTCACTTCCATGTAAGTCTGCAGAAGCTCTAACATGAAAATATCTGTAAAATATAACATTTGTCTGCTATACTTGTAAGAAATATACTATCAATAGACCTCTTACGAAAGTCTAATGGGCACCTCTAAAAACCCTGGATATCATCAGAGGGCAAAGAAGGTGCAAGATTTCGTTTTAAAATCTTGAAGGACTACCCATAGGTAATTCAAGAGATTTTAGGACGGAAGATTGTGCCTTATTTG
>JAYEMF010000082.1:0-13187 GCA_034717975.1 Campylobacterota bacterium | reverse complement strand
GCATAACTCTCCAGTGCCAAAACTACAGATCTGGCTTCATCAGAGAGGGGGTAGGTCCTGCCGTCCTCTTTGCTGTTTAGAAGAATACCGATCGAGCGGCAGAATTTTTTGAAGTGGCTGAATTCAAATTGTGAAAGCGTGAAATTGACAAACTCCGGGTGTGTTCCGAAGTAGTCATTTTGGCTGAGGCGGGTGTTGGATATGTTGCAGCGTCCATTGCCCGAAGCGAGGATCTTCTTCCCCACCCGGCTGTTCTGCTCAAAGACCTCGACACTGGCTCCGGCAGATGCGGCGGTAATAGCCGCCATCAACCCGGCCGCCCCGCCGCCGATGATGGCGACTCTTTTCATGGAGGGAATTGTATCAGGCTTGGGCTTGATAGGGGTTAAGTACTGAAAATTAACAATGCTGTAACAGTTGGTCAATATAATGGAGCAATTTTTTAAATTGATCTTTTCAAAGGCGGGCAGTGGTTAAGCATATAAAGCGGGACGATAATGATATCTATAAAAAACCCATACTCGGGTTTCTGTTCAAAAACCAGAAGTTTCTTTTAGGACTTCGGCTCGCTGTTTTAGCTGTTTTTATCTACGCCATTGTTCTTGGGTTTGCTGTTCCAGGAAAAGAGAACCTCTTTACCACGGCGCTCTTCTGGGGGCTTTTCTGGTCACTCTTTATGGTGGTGACACTGCCGACGTTCGGACGCATCTTCTGCGGGATCTGTCCTCATGGATTCATGGGCCACTATATTACGAAGTTCGGCCTGAAAAAGCGGATGCCGCGCTGGCTGGAAAACCGCTATATCGGTCTCTTTCTGCTCTTTATAGGCTGGTGGGGCGTCTACTATATGTTCCCCGGTGTCTATCGTACACCTTTGGGGTCGGCAATCATGTTCGGGGTGATGACATTGACGGCGGTGCTGTTCTATTTTCTCTACAAAGAGATGAGTTACTGTAAGTATATCTGCCCCATCGGTACATTGACACGGGCTTACGATAAGCTCTCCTTTACCTGGCTTGGCACCTACGAGAGTGCGTGCAGCGAGTGTAAGACATTCGAGTGTGCCAAGGCGTGCTCGCATGGATTGAGTCCGTTCAATTTCGATAAAAAGAACTCCATGGGGGACTGTACACTCTGTATGGACTGCTCTGATGCCTGTGAAGCGGTGAGCTTCAAGATGACCAAACCTTCCTTCTCGATGTTCTCATATTTCAAGATTGAAAAGGCGGAGGTGTGGGCGTACATCCTGATCCTTGCGGCAATTCCGATCACGATGGCATTTCACCATGGTCTGGGACGCAGCAAGATTGCCGACGAGTTCATCTGGTCGAAGACGGCGGCATATTTCGAAAGCTTCATGAGTTTCGGTCCTGTTGATGCCATCGGGATGTTCGCTTTTTTATATGCGACGCTCTTTAGCGTGTTGGCTGTAATTGCGGGAATGTTTATCGCCTCGAAGATTCTCAAACAGGAGTACTCGACGGTCTTCTATACGCTTGGCTACGCTTTCGCGCCGCTCTTTATACTCAGTTCTATCGGTCATACCATGGAGATGCTGTTTCTCAGCAATATTGAGCGGATGGTCGAAGGTTTTGCCTACGGGATCGGCATGGAGGTCGATATAGCCCCGTTGGCAAGCCGAAAAGATGCGTGGGTGCATCTGTTCGGATTATTAAAGTATGTCGGTGTCGTCTGGGCAATCATCATTCTCTATAAACGCATGGCACTGATCGAGGCAAAAAAGAGTGCAAAAATATTGGCTTTTCCATTTGCCGCGTCACTGATCATATTTTTCCTCGCTGTAAACTTCTACCGGGGATACATCCTCGATACTTACGGACGTGCGCAGAGAGGTCATGGCAATCACGGCAGTCACGGAGCCCACTCCGAGAAGATGTTTCAAAGCGTTATGCCGCAAAAGGCTCTCATCCTTCAGTCGGGAAGCGATAAACTCGCCTGCAGCAACTGCGGGATGAAGCTGCCGATGTTCTACAAGACGAATCATGCCGCGACGATAGATGGAAAAGTGCTGCAGTACTGCTCCATCCACTGTCTTTCCGAAGCGAAAAACATCAATGGCAAACCGCTTGAGGAGATCAGGGTAGTTGATACGAAGGGGCTTGGGTTCATCGAGGCAAGTGAGGCCTATTATGTAGTCGGCAGCAAGAAAAAAGGGACTATGAGCGAGGTCAGCAAATATGCCTTCGCCTCTGAAGAAGATGCGTCCCGATTCGCCAAGAGATTTGGCGGCAAGGTCGTCGGCTTTGAAGAGGCGTATGAGACGGCTTTGAAAGATTTTAAATAAAATTGGCGTAAATCGATAACGAGATGAGTATAATACACCTTATATTGAGAGAAAAAATAGCGGAAAACAATGTTTGAGAAGACCTTAAAGTTTTTTATTGAAAACTATAAAATCAACTACACCCTCTTTTTCCTTCTTTTTGCCGTAGGTATCTACGCCTACAGCCAGACCCCCAAAGAGATATCGCCGCGTATTGAACCCGATTCGGTCACCATACGCGGCAGTTACAGCGGGGCGTCGGTGGATGTGCTGAACAAGATGGCGGTGACGCCGCTTGAGGATGAGACAAAAAATATTGTAGGGGTGCAAAGCGTCACATCCGTTATCTCCCCGGGCCGTTTTTCCATCATCCTGGAGATTGAAAAGGGTGAAGACAAACGGGAGCTGCTCGACTCGGTCAAAGATGCCATTGCATTTGTGGTGCCGACACTGCCGGGTGATATGGATGAACCGGTCGTAAGGGGTGTTGCCCACTCCAGAAGCCTGATGCATCTCTCGATCCGTTCAAACGAGATATCGCGGGATGCGCTCAAAGATCTGGCAAAACGCTTCAAGACCCGGCTGATGGGTATGGAGCATGTCTCCGATGTAACGATATTCGGTGACTCGGACATGTTCTACGAGGTGTTGATCGATGAGCAGAAAGTCGATGCCTACGGTCTCTCGCTAAGAGAGGTGGTCAAGACGATCTCCGAGCTCTCCTATATCTTTCCACTGGGCAAGATAGACGATGCCAAAGCGCAGTACTACCTCTCGACGCAGAGTGGCAAGAAGTATGTCGATGAGTTCAAAGCGACCATGCTCAATATCGGTGATCTTCAGATAGCCCTCAGTGATGTCGCGACGGTCAGCAAACGGTATGAAGACTCTTCTACACTCGCAAGTATGAACGGTAAAAACGCCATTACCCTGGCGATCTCCCAAAACCCGAAGGGTGACGCGATAAAGCTCTCGGAGAATATCTATGCACTGATTGACAAGATGAGTGTGCAGGGCGTGGAATTTGATGTCAGGCGTGACCAGTCCACCATCATCAAAGACCGGCTAAATATAGTTATCTCCAACATTCTGGTCGGTGTCATCCTGATAACGCTGTTGACCTTCGCACTCATCAATGCCCGTATGGCGTTCATTATCGCACTGGGGATCCCGACCTCGTTTGTCATAGGGGCGATCTATTTCTATTTCACGGGCTACAGCATCAACATCAATTCGCTTATAGGGGTGCTGATCGCCATCGGTATTATCGTCGATGATGCGATCGTCGTAAGTGAAAATATCCAGCAGTACATCGAAAAAGGGTACAGTGCCAAGGAAGCCGCTTTCCTGGGTACGAAAGAGATGGCAAAACCCGTAACCATCGCATCTCTGACGACACTCTTCTCATTTATACCGCTGCTGATGATAACCGGACGTCTGGGCGAGATCATACAGCTCGTCCCCATTGCGTTCAGTGCTCTGGTCATCGCCTCGCTGATCGAGTCGTTCATCTTTCTGCCGATCCACGCCACGCATCTGCTCAGCCCCACATCGCGCACACTTTCATGGGAGCGGGTAAACCGGCTCTATTCGACACTGTTAAGAGCTTTGGTCCGTTATCAGAAAAGTTTTCTGCTCATTTTTGTCATTATTGTTCCTGTACTGATATACGGTGGTATTAAAAGTTCGAAATTCCAGATGTTTCAGCCCTTTGATGCCACTTCCATCGATATCACCTTTAAAGGCGATTCGGCGATGCAGCTTGAAGAGTCTCTGCACATTGTACAGACTCTTGAACGTGATCTGCTGGAGGAGAAAGAACGATTTAGCATTCAATATGTCAGTTCTACCGCCGGTTACCGAAGAAGTGCGACGGGAGGAGCCGAGATGTACCCTTATGTCGGATATATCACGGTGGAGCTTCATAAAAAGAAACCCGATAATCTTTTAGACAGATACATTACTCCCTACCTTAGTTTCTACTACGACGACACCGACAGGCTAAGGGAGCGTTCATCCAAGGAGATATCAAAAGAGCTCCGCGGCTGGCTTAAGAAGAAGGGGTATAAAAAAGCGTTCAAACTGAAAAACCTGATGGTGGTTGAAAAACGGATGGGGCATGTCAAAGCCGATATCCGCATCGGTGTGGTCAGCGAGGATTATCAGCAGGCGATAAAAGCCGTCCGGGAGATCGAAGCAAGCCTCGATGGCGTCGAAGGGATCAAGTACTCCGGAGACAACATCAAGACCGGAGTGGACGAGATCAAACTCAAAGTGAATGCCTACGGTGAAAAGCTCGGTGTTACTGAAGAGTCTGTGGGTGCCTACATCGCGGATCTCTATCTTTCCAGGCGGGTAGGGGTTGTTTTTGACGACAAGAGCCTGCTGGAGGTCAAGGTTAGATCTTTCAACCAGGATGATTATGAACACTTTCAGACGCTGCAGATCCCGCTGAAGAACAATAAAATGGTCAAGCTCCAGGATGTCTGCGAGTTTGAGGTGGTCAAATCTCTGGAAAAACTGGTCAAAGACGACGGGGAGACAAGCTTTTTTGTCTTTGCGAACGTCGATCCAAAAATTGTTACGGCAACGGAGGCGATGGAGCAGATTCAGCCGACCCTCGACAAACTCAAAAATGAGGGGGTCAGGCTGAAGCTCAAAGGCGAAGCTGAGCAGAAAAAAGCACTTGAAACCGATCTGGTTCTGGCGACTCTCCTCTCTGTTACCCTGATCTTTATCTCTATTCTCTATCTTTTCAACTCCATCAGACAGACGCTGATCATCATCTCTATCATCCCCTTCTCTTTTCTGGGGGTCTTTATGGGACACTTTATCATGGGAATGAACCTTTCGCTCCCTTCACTTATAGGAGCGCTTGGGCTTGCAGGGGTCATTGTGAATGACGGGATCATCATGATGTCTACGCTGAAGCAGGCCAAGGTCAAAGAGGAGATATTTGTCTTGGCGGGGCGAAGATTCAGACCTATCGTTCTCACTTCCGTTACGACGGTTATCGGGCTCTCTTCGCTTATCTTTTTCGCTTCCGGGCAGGCAGCGACTTTCCAGCCGCTGGCAGTAGCGTTGGGCTTCGGTCTGGCGTGGGGGACTGTCTTGAATCTGCTCTACCTGCCGGTTATGTACAGCTATACCCACAAAAATTTCGCTACCTCTTAAAGGCAGGGCGCGTTACATAAATGCTCAATACAACCCTTTTAAATTATCCTATAGTCTTAACTTAATATAAAAATAAATAATTAACACATAATTAACACTTCCACGCAATAATCGCAACAACTATTTTAGGGGAGAGTTAAATATGAGAATAGGTCACTTGGCAAAAAGTACTACGCTGCTTTGTTTTTTATTGGGGAGCAGCGCTGCACTGAATGCTGCAGATGCAGTTGAATTGGATGCGATTACCGTTGAGTCATCGACGATCGACGACAGGTTCGAGTCTAAAAGAACGGAAGTCTCAAGTACTGCGGTAAGAAGCGGCGAGGAGATTGAGAAGCACCACGCGGAAAATATTGCCAATGTTTTAAATACCATCCCGGGTGTTACGGCACGGATCAACGAAGGCGATTCCAACAAGATCCATATCCGCGGTATTGGTCAAGAAGTATATATGGGTGAAAAACCGGGTGTCGCCATTGTAATCGACGGTGTTCCTGTTCAGGAGCGTGCCGGTAGTGTCAACATCGATATGGATAATATTGAAAGCATCAAAGTGATCAAGGGTGGTGCTTCTTACTTATACGGTAATGATGCGTTGGCCGGAGCGGTAGTTATTACCACAAAAAGAGCTAAGGCTAAAAATGAAGGGATGATCGCGACGGAGCAGGGAAGTCACGGTTATGAAAAATACCTGGCCCAATATAACGGCAGTACGGAAGACTTTGCCGTAATGGTTCAGGGAAGCTACAAGGCGAGTGACGGGTACTGGGAAGATTCTGACTACTGGACGAAGTCGATTAACGGAAAACTGCAGTACTACATCGACGATACCAGTGATATTACTTTCGGGGCTGATGTGACGAAGCGTTATGAAAATGATTCGGGTTCTATTACTGCTGTCGTTTATGATGATTTAGGAAATCCTGTTGATCAGATTGCGACCAATCCGGAAAGTAAAGGTGAAGTCGGGTATAGCACCGATTATGATATTGATCTGAGCAAGTTCTTCCTTACCTACTCGAAAGACTTCAGTGATACGGCCAACCTGATGGCGCAGGTTTACCGTTATGAAGATACCACAGAGAATAAAAGTGGTGCATATGATACCGATAGAGATGGTGGGAGAGACGATCACTTATATGATGCTTATGCCAATACCATCCAGACAGGGATCAAGTCGGAGTTGCGCAATGACAGTGAAGTGTTGGCCACGATGATCGGTCTGGACCTCGCCAACAATGAAGAGGATAAAAACAGTGTTTATCGAGTCGATTACACTGACAGGAGAGGTACAGACCACACTGTGGGTGAGGTTAACAGCGATACCAGTTTTGAGGAAAAGATACGTGCCATCTACGGTGAGGTGAAATATGGAGTTACCGATAAGTTGGTCGCATCGGTTAATGCCAGGTATGATGCTTTGGACTATGATTACTCAAATGACTTTGACCCGGCAGCATCAGAAACATGGAATAAAGATTTTGAAGAATTCTCTTACAGGGTAGGTGCCGTATACAAGTTCAATCCTGACAGTATCGTTTACACCAGTGTCTCTACAGGTTTCAGGGTGCCGACTATTGATCAGCTTTATGCCGGAGATATTCTCTCTGGTCGTTATGTTTATGAAAATAATCCAGATATAGACACAGAGAAAACCTATAACTATGAGATCGGCTATCGTGGAAAAACTGACCTGATACAGTACGAGGTATCAGTCTATCAACTTAACCGGGATGATATGATCGTGCGCAACGGTGGTAACTATGTGACAGACCCTGATTATGCGTCTCAGTACGGTAACTTTGCAGATGTACGTAACAGAGGTTTGGAGCTGAGCCTGAATAGTGATAGAACAAAGGACTTGTCGTTCGATCTGGCCTATACCTATCTTGATTCTGAATATACGCGCTACGATAACTACACCCTTGTGGTTTTTGATGAAACAGTTCCTCCGCGCGGAGCTGATGTCGTAGTAGATAGATACGATCTTGCAGGAAATAGTGTACCAAGAATATCCAAGCATACGGTTTATCTTGGTGCTGATTACAAAATCTTGAATAACTGGTCACTGACGGCTGAGGTTACTCACAAATCAAGCCAGTATGCCGATGAACTGAATCAGGTAAAAGTAGCGGGCTATGAAGTCTATAACTTGCGAACAAAATACAATACGGCACTGCTTGGTTTTGATACAGAACTCTTTGCCAAGGTCGACAATGTCTTTGATGAGCAGTGGTACATGATGCCGCGTGTTACCGGGGACAGAAATGACGATGGTCTGTACAATGCAGGCGATATGGGACTTACCGTTAACCCGGGTCGTGTCTTTTATGCCGGTCTGAGTATGAGGTTTTAGTAAATAAGATGTAAAAAAGAGTGTGCCTGCTAGGTAAAGGCACCCCTTTTTTACACTTCCGTTATTTTGATAAAACCTGGAGGTCTACGATGATATATTCTTTTTTCAATTATAAAGCAGTGCCGGCACTTATTCTTTCAATGTTGCTTGGCAGTGAACTTTTCGCATCGCAGACCTACTGGTTTTCCGATACCCCTCCTACCAAAGAGATTGCCAAAAAAATGCGCTCCTCACACGATGGACTTGTTCAGAGAAGCAGAGAAGGTGGGACGGCCAAAAGGCTTTGGCTGCGTGAAGGGGAGGACCTCGTTACGTCTTCCTATGTCAAACAAAACAAGACACCGCTTATGCTGCTCGATGCCAAAAAGAGCATCAAGCCGATTGCTTTCAAGAACAGAGGCTATGCCGAGGCGATGTTCAAGATGGCCGATGAGGGGTATTACAACCTCTTTATGATCAGCAAGCATCTCGATGGCGATACGCTGCATATCTCTACAGCAAAAAAAGAAGCCCTTCAGCACAGCTGCAGGGAAGGGCATGACGACGTTGCACAGAAGATAGTCGCCAACAGCTATAACGATGCGCCTATCGATATCATCCGCGAACGTTTTCCCAAAGAGAACCTGCATACCCATGTGACATCAGGCGATGTCGTCAGTTTTACACTCCTGCACTACGGTAAGCCGCTCAGTGGTGCTTCGGTGACGATGGTCACGCAAAAAGGGTGGGCCAAGACGTTGAAAAGCAATGCCGAAGGCAGGGTCTCTTTCGAGATGATACGCGACTACTACCCGCAGTGGCATGAGTTTAAAAGGCGTACACGGGAAAACTTTCTGATTATTGCCCAATACGAGAGCAGTGATTTCGGTCTCTACAAGGGAGATGGCTTTAAAAGTATCCATTATAAAGCAACCGCTCATGGGAGTTACTACCCTTCGACAAAAGATTACAAGTCCTACCTCTACGGCCTTTTGATCGGCCTCTTTGGACTTTTCGCATCGGGTTTAGCTGTTTATCTCTACCGAAGAAGACGTCTGAACGTATACAAGGAGCAGCGCCTTGATTAAGAAGATACGAGATCGAATAAACAGGGTTGACCTGAGAAACTTCAGGTTCTGGCTTCAGCTCTTCTTTTTTATCCTGTTTGTCTACGGCGGGTATGCGGCGATCAATCTTGGAGAGAGCATACCGACATTTGCGTGCGGCTTCAACAATGAAGGGCAGGGGGCAACCTGCTATTTTATTCCGCTGCAGCATCAACTGGCGAGATCGCCCTCATCGCTCTTCAGTATGGCGGGCATAGCGGTTCTGGTCGGGTTTTTATATTTTGTGCTCTGGTTTCTGGTTTTGAACAAAGGGTGGTGTGGGTACGCCTGTCCATTGGGTACTATTCAGGACTGGATCTCAGCACTCCGAAGCAAGATGGGGATTCCTTACTCCACCTACACATGGGATCAGTTCAGGAAACTTAAAAAGATCAAGTACATTCTGCTGGTGCTGATGATCTTTATCCCGATGGGCATCGGTGCAGGATGGTTTTCCCATGATATGACGACGCCTTTTTGCATGATCTGCCCGGGCCGGACCATCATCCCGATCTTTGCGGGTGACTTTTCCCAGCTTACCATCGACTTCTCTTCGATAACGAAGATGATACTAACGACTCTGGGTATGCTTATAACGGGACTTTTCCTGGCAGGAGCATTTGTCAAAAAGCGTTTTTTCTGTTTTTTCTGCCCGATGAGCGCCCTGCACTTTATGCTCTCCAAACTGGCCTTTCTCAAACTGAAAAAAGACGGCTCGAAGTGTACGAAGTGCGGCGACTGTTACACAGTCTGTGATATGCAGATCAAAGAGATCGCCGATGATGTCGAAAGCAGGAATATCCTCCAGGATGACTGCATCATGTGTTTCAAGTGTGTCGCCGCCTGTCCGGAAGAGGGGGCGCTGCAAGTGGACTTTCTCGGTCAGCCGATCTTCGAAGCGACGGTAGAGGGCTACATCAAGCGTATGGAAAAAGGAAATAAAAATGGATAACGAACAGCAGGAAGTGAAAAAGACCCCCTTTAACCTTACGCATCAGGCGGGTGAAGCCAGCAGAATGCTGCGACGTATTACAGATGACTTTCCCGACAACCCCGAGTCGATGAACTACTTTTATGAGCTTTACGAAAAGGTCTACTGCGAAGGCAAGTCGCTGCATGAAAACGAAAAGATCGTTGGAACCATGTGTGTGCAGGTCCCCGACGAGCTCATCTATGCCGCTGGCGGTGTACCTGTACGGCTCTGTAATGGCTTTTACACCGATGACCATAACGGGGCGGAGTTTATGCCGGCAAAGTCCTGTTCACTCGTCAAGGCGACGTTGGGTATGTTGGATGCTAAATCGACACTCCCATTTATCAACCAGATAGATGACATTGTTCTGCCTGCGACCTGTGACCAGAAGCGAAAAGCGGGCGGCATGATTAGCGAGATGGGTTACAGTGTCTACGATATGGAAGTGCCTCCCGTCAAAGAGAGCGAAGAGGCGCGGCTCTACTGGCAGCGATCCATCCGGAAATTTGCCACCTCGCTCAAAGAGATCACCGGAAAAAAGGTGACCAAAGGCTCACTCAAAGAGGCGATGGCCAAAGTCGCTCTGGCGCAAAAAGCGTACAGAAAACTTCATGATCTTCGAAAAGAGGGGCCTGCCGTTATCCTCGGGAAAGATGTCTTTATGGTGACCAATGCCTACTTTTTCGACAAGATAGAAAACTGGACAGAAGCGGTTAACAGACTTAACGAAGAGCTGGAAAAGCGTAAAGAGGAGAAGTTCTCCGCCGCGCAGCGCCGTGCTCCAAGACTGCTCTTTACCGGTTCGCCGGCGATCTTTCCCAACCTAAAGCTTCCTGTACTTATTGAGGAGTCAGGCGGCGTCATTGTGGCCGATGAGACCTGTTCATCCAACCGCATGCTCTATGACATGGTCTCTGTCGATGAGTGGCACATCAATGCCATGGTCGACGGCATCGCCGACAACTATCTGAAACCGTGCACCTGTCCCATCTTTACGAAAAACGACGACCGCAAACGCAAGCTGCTTCGTATGGCCAAAGAGTTTGCCGCCGAGGGTGTAGTCTACCAGGCCTTTTCCGGCTGCCAGGTCTACTCCATGGAACAAAACAGCATTACCAAAGCCCTGAATGACGCGGGAGTTCCTGTGCTTTTCGTAGAGTCCGACTATAGCCCTGATGATATGGGACAGCTCTCCACGCGTATTGAAGCCTTTATAGAGTCACTTAAAGCCAAACGAAGAAGAAGAAAATGAATTACTTTGCAGGAATCGACATTGGTTCGACCGCCATTAAAATCGCTCTGATAGACGAGGAGAAAAATATTCTTGCCTCAAAAGTGACCCCGACGGGAAGCCACTTCAGAAAAAATGCTGTCGCAGCACTGGAGACGATGCTTTCTGGTTGTGATCTCACGATGGATGATCTTAGCTATATGACTTCGACGGGCTACGGCAGGAAGCTGATGAAAGAGTCCGACGAATCCGTCAGCGAGATCACCGCCAATGCCATCGGCGCCATTGAGGCAGGGCGGGCACACGGTGATATCAAGACGATCATCAACATAGGTGGACAGGACACCAAGGCGATCCAGATCGACGATATGGGTACGGTGACCAACTTCGTCATGAACGACAAGTGTGCCGCCGGAACAGGGAAGTTCCTTGACGTGACGGCGATGAACCTCGAGATCGAACTGGAAGAGCTGGGGGATTACCACTTTAACATCAAAGGGGCTCCGCTTCCTATCAACAGCACCTGTGTAGTCTTTGCCGAGTCGGAGATTATCGGACTGCTCGCTGATGGTCATGGGAAAGAGGAGATCGTTGCGGGGATCCATTACTCCATCGCCAAGCGTACCATCCGTCTGGCCAAACGTGTCGGGCTCGATGGCAATGTCTACTTTGACGGCGGCCCGGCCTTAAACAAGGGGTTAGTAGCGGCCATGGAAGATGAGTTGGGAAAAAGACTTGTAATCCCGGAGATACCGCAGATCACCACGGCGCTCGGTGCGGCAGTTCTTGCGCTTGAGGCCTACCTTGACGAAGAAGAAGCAGAATAACAGTGTTTGAAGTCGATCCGGCTACGATGACCTTCTCCCTGGCGGTGGCGCTGGGGCTTATCTTTGGTCTGGGTCCCTGCAACATCTCCTGCCTGCCATATCTTGGCCCGGTTTTTTTTGCCAGAGACGGCGGAGTTCGTAACTCATGGCGGACCATCCTTCCATTTTCACTTGGTCGACTCAGCGGTTACGCTATGCTCGGTCTCCTCTCGGGACTGCTGGGGCAGATGATACAAGAGGGTCTCGATACTTCATGGGTTCGTATGTTTTTGGGTGGCGCGACGGTCATGGTCGGCGTAGGCCTGCTCTTTCTCAGCAGCCAAAAAGAGCAGGAACACTGCTCGGCAGGTGTAAACCCAGGACTCTTCGAACGTTTCGGCAGCAAGTTCCGACTGCAGAACATTCTCCCCGGAGGCCTCTTCTTTATGGGTGTCGGTATGGCCCTGAATCCATGCGCTCCCTTGGGTACAGTGATGCTTGCGTCTTCTGCGACGGCGAGTGCTTCGGTCGGACTCTCTCTGGGCCTTGGCTTTGGTATGGGTGCCATTCTTATGCCTGCCATAATCTTTGGCGTAGGCATAGCCTATTTCGGTGAGCAGATCAGGGTACAGTTAAGAGAGTGGCGCGTAGGGCTGGAGAGAATGAGTGCGGTTTTACTCATTTTGATGGGAGGCAGTACTTTCCTGCTTTAGTTTTTTTAAAGGTACCGCCGAAGCGATAGAGATTATCTGTTCTGTCCCCTTTTTTTGACTTTCTCCGCTGCCTTGACCCTCTCCGTTACCGTTTTTGTATCGATTTTGATATTGGTACTGGTTTTGTTGGCCGGAACCATCTTTTACTCTTTTACGATCTTGAGACTTTGTCTGTGTCTGGGATTTGGACTGCATACCGCCTTGTCCGCCACCTTTACCACCCATTCCACCGCCGCCTTTGGCTAAAAGCATTGGAGAGCTTAAAAAAGCCAGAGATACACCTGCAATGATAAGGGCACCTCTAAAAACCCTGGATATCATCAGAGGGCAAAGAAGGTGCAAGATTTCGTTTTAAAATCTTGAAGGACTACCCATAGGTAATTCAAGAGATTTTAGGACGGAAGATTGTGCCTTATTTGCCCTCCCGAAGGGCGTTACATACATGTCCGTGAGTCTGCGTTAGAACCTTGCCACCGTAGCCCTGCTACGCTGACAAGAACCTGCCTTGATCACGAAAATGTATGTAACGCTGATGATATCCAGGGTTTTTAGAGGTGCCCATAAG
>JAYEMF010000081.1:0-2747 GCA_034717975.1 Campylobacterota bacterium | reverse complement strand
TTTATACATTTTAAATAATTACACGAATTTTACCGCATCAGCTGAAAAAAAGAGTTGAAATTTTCTCTTTACTGGCCAAACGATTTCAACAGCTCTTCAATATCATCGCTGTTTACGACATCATCCGTCGTTTCATCACCCGGCAGGTGCACGGCGGAAGTGACACGTTTTTCATCATCGATCTTCCCTTCGAAGAGCATATTCATATAAGTTGAAAGTGCACGCATCACATTAATGACACGTTCGATTTTTTGGCGGTGGATATCCTGATACTGCATAATATCCATTACGCTCATAATACTGTCACCACTGGTTTGCAGCATCTCCAGCGCCTCATCCGCAGCATTCAGCGCCTCCCGGTTTTTTTCAAGCTGTGCACCAAAACTGACAACATCAGGAAATTTCAGTGTCAATTTTTCAAACAGCTCAATATTGGAGGTGAAGGTATCAATACAGGTCTGAAGGTTGCTCTCTTTCTCCATCACTTCATTGCTGATGTTTTCGATAATATCAAAGATCTCTGTCGCTTTCGCTTCACTCTCTTTGGTCACATCATCAAGCTGATGCACCATCTTATTGTCATCTGTCGGAGGCGGAGGCGGCCAGTTGTGTGTTGCTGAAACACGATAGGTCTCAGCGTCTTCACTCACCTTTTCCTGCTGTGATTCATCTTCAGCAATTTCATCTAAAGCGGAGACCGTCTCTTCTTCAGCCCCCTCCTCTTCTAAGGTATCCAGATCCATATCACCGTTCATCAGTGCATCTAACTCTTCTTGCGTCATTGCCAATCCTGAATAATCAATTGTTTTGTACTATAATACAGCAAATCTTTTAGAGGACACCTTAAATGCGCATCGATCTGCATAATCATACAGCACTATGCAACCATGCCGAAGGCACTGTTGAGGCTTATGTCGAACAAGCGATCCGCGAAGGCATCGATGTGCTTGGATTCTCTGACCATGCACCTATGGATTTCGATCCAAAATATCGCATGTCTTTTGATCAGACAGCTGCCTATCAAGAGATGGTAAACGATATCAAAGAGAAGTACCGGGATCAGATTGAGGTACTCTTCGCCTATGAGGTGGATTACCTGCCCGGACATATGGATGAACGCATTTTGAATGCTGATGTAGATTATTTTATCGGATCCGTCCACTTTATCGACGAATGGGGTTTTGACAACCCTGAATTTATCGGGCACTATGAGCACGAAAATATCGACCATATCTGGCAGCAGTACTTTGATCTCATCGAGGCAATGGCGAAAAGCCGAAAATTTGATATCGTCGGCCATCTCGACCTTATCAAAGTCTTCAAATTTTTACCCAACAGACCAGTCCTGGAGTTTGCCCATAAAGCACTTGAGGCCATCAAAGAGAGCGACATGGTCCTGGAGATCAATGTTGCCGGTTACCGCAAACCGATCGGTGAGGCCTACCCCTCGCGAGAGCTGCTTGAACGCGCCTTTGACCTGGGCATCCCCATCACATTCGGCTCCGACGCCCACAAACCTGAACAGGTCGGCCTCTTTTATGATCAGGCCTCTGCACTTGCCAGGTCAGTCGGTTATACCGAATGTGCCATTTTTCGCAACAGGAAACGGAGTATGGTAGAATTTTGATAATTTTCACCACCAAAGAGTAACTGTGCCGCACGAATCCACTGATGAGCTGATCAATGAGATCATCCAGCTTTCCAAACTGACACGTACCGGTCTCGACAAGAAAATCGAAAAGTTCATGAGACGCTACGAGCGTGAAAAAAAACAGTACAACCTCTTCCTGGAACAGAGTGATAAACGTCAAGTCCAAATGCGTAAAGTGCAGACAGAAAAAGAGAAGATGCTCGAGCAGCAAGCCAAGATGGCGGCTATGGGCGAGATGATGGATGCCGTTGCCCACCAATGGAAACAGCCGCTCAATGCGATCAGCATGATGAGTGATCTGCTCAGAAGTGATTTTGCCGATGGCAATGTCGATCAGGCTTACATCGATGATGCGGCAGATACCATCCAACAGCAGATTGAGCATATGGTGACAACACTCAATGAGTTTCGTACCTTTTTCCGTCCCAACAAAGAGGCAGAACCTTTCGGTCTCAAACGCTCTCTACGGGGTGTTCAGCTGCTGGTTAAAGATGAGTTTCTAAAAAATGGAATCACCATCCATATTGAGTCGCATGACGAGCTGATCTTCAACGGTATCGAAAATGAGTTTAAACATGTTGTTTTAAACATCATCAACAACGCCAAAGATGCCTTTAACGAACGCAAGTGTGATAAACGGGACATCTATGTCCGTTTTAACAAAAAGGAAGCAAATATCAAGGTGGAGATCGAAGACAATGCCGGTGGTATCCCCGAACATCTCCTTGACCATATCTTCAAGCCCAATATCACCACTAAATCTGAAGGAAAAGGTACGGGTATCGGCCTTTACATGAGTTCACAAATCGTTGAGAAACATCAAGGTCTGTTACGCGTTAAAAATACGCCTCATGGCGCCCTTTTTACGATCACCCTCCCTATCACCTAGCTACCCACTTGCCTTAACTTTAAATTTTCACTTACACCGTGCAACTTACCACACAGCTCATTTCGATATAATTGCGCCATTAATAACTGCAGGTTCCATCAATTATACGCCAAAGGAAGTAATCCCTTCGGCTACGCTAACACTGAGTTTCGCTTGGCGCGAAGCCCACGCGCAGTAAACCGCGCTTAAAACTTTAGCAACTTGATT
>JAYEMF010000080.1:0-2850 GCA_034717975.1 Campylobacterota bacterium | reverse complement strand
TCTGAAAATTTAACCTATAGTGCGACAATCTCTCTGTCGGGCTTGCCAAAGTAGAAGCCCTGCGCATAAGTGACACCGAGTCCGTGAAGCAGTTGTGCGCTTTTCTCATCCTGAACAAACTCAGCAACACTTTCGATTTTGAGTGAATTGGCCAGTCCCATAATTGCTTTGACAGTCTCCAGATGTTGTGGATTGTCCATGATCTCTTTGATAAGGGAACCATCGATCTTGACGGTGTCTACATCGAGTTCTGCAAGGTAGGAGAAGTTGGCATAGCCGCTTCCGAAGTCATCAATCGATATCCGGCATCCAAAATTTCTGATCTTGCCGATAAAGGCTTTGACTTTGCTCATGTCGAAGAGATGATCGCTCTCGAGCAGCTCGATGTCGAGATGTGAAGCGGCATCGGGGTTAGTGGCGAGCTGACCGAGCAGAGTGTTGACGATGTCATCATCAAGAAGGTCTTGCATACTGAGGTTGATAGAGAAACGATAGGGCTTGTCGGAAAAGTAGTGAATACTTTTGTTGATGACGGTTCGGGAGATCTCCCGGTAGAGTGGGGTGTGCTGCGCGATAGAGAGGAAATGGTAAGGGGTCAGTATGTCACCGTTTGGCAGTTCAAGGCGCACCAGTGCTTCATATTTGACAATCTCTCGCGTCTCAAGATCGATGATAGGCTGATAAAAAGGGTAGATACGATCATCTTTTAAAGCATCCCGAATAGTCTGTGTTATTTCGATGTTCTCCTGGATCTGTTTTTTAACATTGAGAGATGGGGTATAGTGAATCAGATGACTGCTTGGTTGGGCTTTGAGGTGTTTGAGTGCCATATCGGCTGTTTCCAGCAGCGGCAGATGTGTACTGATCGCCATATTTAGGCGAAGAGTGAGTTCAAAATCAGCAACAGAGTAACTCCGGGAGGTGATGAGGTCATTGAGTGTATGGGCTATCTCCTCAATGGATGCCGCTGCCGTATTGTCAAAAAGAAGAGCAAATTCATCACCGCCGATGCGATAACACTTGATGGCTTGACCTTCGGCATACTCCTGTATCAGGAGCGCTGTTTTTTTCAGGATGGCATCACCCTCTTCTGTACCGTAAAAGTCATTGATCAGTTTGAATCCGCTGATATTGAGCAGCAAGATCACAGGTTGCGCAAGTGTGGCGAGGTCCTCTTCGTAGCAGTGGCGGTTGTAAAGGGAGGTCAGTGCGTCATGACGAAGAGAATATCGCAGTTGTTCACCGGCTTCCAGCAGTTTTATGTTGTCCTTTTGGACAAGCATCAAAAGAGCAATAATGACGATGAGGGCGACAAAGATAAGGATAAACAGGGTCAGAGCGAGTCTGTTGAGGAAGATGAGATCCTGTTTGGAGAGTTCGACAAAGTCAAGTTTGACAGACTCCATGTGAGTACGAAGTGGTGTGTTGATGATGGCAGAGAAGGTATCGATGTAGCTCTTATAGTTGGCATCAATAAAGTTACCATGGAGGAGGATGGTATCTATAAACTTCTTTTGCTCTTTATTGTAGTTTCCATTTTGAAGGGACTCAAGATGCTTTGAGAAGTTTTGCATAAAGCTGCTGTCGAGCATTCGTCTTGCCTGAATGACCTCACTCACCATAGTGTGAATGGTGAGTGCTTCTTTAGAGTCTATCGGGAAAAAATTATGGGCTTTACTTTCATGGGTAGAGAGAAAAACATAGGAGTTTTTGATGCCGGTATTGATAATAAGGTAGTTTTCAATCAGCTCGATGTACTCATCTATCTCCTGTTGAAGTCTGCTCAGATCCAGCTCAAGCGAAGCGTAAAGTTCCTCCTGCAACATTTTGCTCTGTCGCAAATGACGGATGTGATTGTAAATATTTTGACGGTCAGCAGCCAATGCATCCTGATTGTAGTAAGCGAAAAGGGCACTTTGCAAAATGCCGTAGGTAATGCGTTCCTGGTCTTGCTGTAAGATTGAGAAGGAGGCTGTCACCTCTTTATAGTTTTGTCTGAAATCTTTTTCAAGATAGTAGTAGTACAGCAGTATCGTCATGGCCAGTGCGCCGATGACGATAGCGGGAAGGGTAGAGAAGTTAAGTCGCATGCTACTCTTTCATAATGGTCGGCATATCGCCGGTCAGGGAGTTTAAAAAGGCAACGATCGCTTTGATCTCTTCGTCTGAGTGGAGATAACCGAGGTTATGGTCACTCATGATTTTGATGGCTTCTTTGAGTGTAGCTGCCGAGCCGTCGTGAAAATAGGGAGCGGTCAATGCGATATTTCGTAAAGTAGGGACTTTAAAAACATTTTTATGCTGCTCTTTTTTTGTGATGGCATAACGGTCCGGATAGCACTTATTATACTTGTAGGGTGTAATCAGGCCCATCTTCTGAAAGGAGTTTCCACCCACATTGATGCCGTTGTGACAGGTGATGCAGCCAAGTTCTTTAAAGGTTTGATACCCTCTTTTTTCGAGCTTGTTCAGTGTGATCTCACCACGAAGGAACTGGTCAAAACGGCTGTTTGGTGTGACAAGGGCCTTTTCAAATTCGACAATGGCATCAAGCACCATCTCAAAGGTAATCACTTTTTGATGTGTCAGTTCAGAGAAAACTCTTTGATAGTGCTGAGAGCTGTTTAGACGCTTTTCGACGGTGGGAGCATCGAGCGCCATCTCTACAGGGTTATGAATAGGTCCGTTTGCCTGCTCTAACAGTGTGTCGGCACGGCCATTCCAGAACTGTTTGAAGTTGTAACGGGAGTTTAGCACGGTTGGCGACTGAATGTTTCCTTTTTTATCTTCAATACCGAGTGATACCATACGCTTGTCGGCTCCTCCGGCTTTAAAAATATCGTGACAACT
>JAYEMF010000079.1:0-2874 GCA_034717975.1 Campylobacterota bacterium | reverse complement strand
ATATCCACTCCGCGTTTGTCGAGTTCTGTCTGGATCGCCGCTTTGACCTTATCGGCAGTCCCCACAGGAACCGTTGACTTATCGACAACGACCATGTAGTCTTGCATATACTGACCGATGCTTTTGGCAACTGCCAAGACATATTGCAGATCGGCAGAACCGTCTTGGCCCATGGGGGTACCAACAGCAATAAAGCTGATCCTTGAATTAGCAATGGCTGTTTGGGTATCGGTTGTGAAATGAAGGGTTTCATGTTTGTAGTTCTCGAGCACCATCTCTTCGAGGCCCGGTTCATAAATAGGAATATGACCTTGTTTAAGTGATTCTATCTTCTTCTCGTCAATATCAACACACGTTACAGTGTTCCCCATCTGAGCGAAGCAGGTGCCACTTACCAACCCTACATAGCCGGTGCCAATGACTGAAATTTTCATAGATAGCCTTTGATCTGTAAAATAAGCAAGATTTTAGCGAAAATGAAATTATAAACAGCCAATCTCAACGTATCATCATTTAGACTCTAGTATACTTCCAAATCACATAAAAAACATCTACTTTATTCAGGAAAACCATCCATGTCAAAAAGTGCAAACCTGCTCACTATATTTTGGAACAACATGCCAAAGATCTTAAAATTTATTCTTTTATATACAGTTGCTTTAACCCTGCTTTTGGTCTTTATGCGACTGCTCTTTTACGTCCTTTTCAATACAGCGGATTCCCCGCTCTCAAGCGCCGACTTTTGGACATCAATGTGGCTTGGTTTTCGTTTCGATCTCCGTGTCGCAGTTGCAACTGTTCTGCCGCTATTTTTTATAGGCTGGGTCAAGTGGTTCAATCCTTTTCATTTCAAAAGCCTTCGCATTATCTGGCATGGTGCACTTATTCTTGCTTTTACACTGATCTCTTTATCCTATATTGTCGATATCGGCCACTACGCTTATCTGAATTCTCGCCTAAACTTTACGGCAATGCGCTTTTTAGAAGATGCCGCCATCTCTGCCAGCATGGTCTGGGAAAGCTATCCTGTTATCTGGATCACGCTGGGGTGGTTTCTTTCCATTACCGTTTTTATTTTCTCGCTTGAAAAGATTCATAACCATGTCGCTGAAGGCAAACCGAAAAAACTCAAGATCTGGCAAGGTGTTATTGTCGGCTTCGCCTCTTTTTTAATTGTCTTCATTGCGGCTTACAGCAAATTTTCGCAATATCCGCTTCGATGGTCTGAAGCCACTTTCAGCAAACACCCTTTTGCAGCGCAGCTCACCTACAATCCGGTACACTACTTTTTCGATACCTGGAAAAACGGCCGAATCAATTACAATCTGGAAGATACAAGGGATAGCTATAATGTAATCGCCGACTTTTTAGGCGTTCAAGACAAAAACAGTGGTGCCCTGAACTATCAACGCCATTTCAGTGCCAAGAAGGGGGTTGGTGATCAACCCAATATCGTTTTAATCATTGTGGAGTCTTATGCCAGCTACAAGACAACACTATCGGGCAATCCGCTTAATCCGACTCCGCATACTCAGGCATTGGCCGAGAGCGGATATTTTTTCAAAAACTTTTTCACCCCCTCCACAGGGACTGCCCGTTCAATTTTCACCACAATCACCAGTATGCCCGATGTCGAGCTCAAGGGAACTTCCAGCCGCAATCCACTGATTGTCGATCAGCACACGATCATGGACGAGTTCAAAGGGTATGAAAAGTACTACTTCATCGGCGGTTCAGCCTCATGGGGCAATATCCGAGGGATCTTGACCAAAAATATCAAAGGTCTGAAACTATATGAGGAGCAGCATTACAGTTCACCTCGAAATGATGTATGGGGAATCTCCGACATCGACCTGTTTCGTGAAGCCAATACTGTCTTGAAAAAAGAGAAAAAACCCTTTTTCGCTATTATCCAGACATCAGGGAACCATCGCCCCTACACCATTCCTGATGAGAGCTACGGCTTTGAACTGCAACATCCCGGTGATGATGAAGCCAGACGCTACGGCTTTCATAATGAAGGCGAATTCAATGCCTACCGCTTGATGGATCACTCTATTAAACATTTCAGCAAATTGGCTAAAGAGGCGGGATATGATAAAAACACTATCTTTGCGCTTTGGGGAGACCATGGCATCGACGGTTTTGCTGGTGAACACACCTATAAAGGGGAGAGTTCCTCAAAACTTGCACTTGGATCACTCCGTGTACCCTTTGTTGTCTGGTCACCGGGTCTTATCAAAGATCCAAAAGAGCTTGATACCGTTGTCTCTGAAGTCGATGTTCTTGCAACGATGGCTAATCTTGCAGGTCAAGAGTATACGGCAACAACAATGGGAAGAGATATGTTAGATAGCAAATACGATGACAGACGTTACGCTTTTACTATCTATCATACCAACCCGCCGCGTATCGGTATGCTGGGCGATGAGTACTATTTTAGAATGTCAGCTGATGGATCGAATGCAGGCCTGCACTCTGTTTACGGGGAGAATCCACTTGAAGATGTCAGTGAAGAGCATCCTGAATTGGCCAAAAAATTAAGAGAACTCACACTCGCTTATTATAAAACTTCACAATATATGGCCTACCATAACAAAGAGGCTGCCGTCAAAAAGTAGATGGCTGCGCTACTGACAAAATGCAGCCGACTTTTCGATCGTGTAGTGATCTAAAACATCTCCGTCTCGCATCACAAATTCAACATGCATCGTTTTGTTCTCTACCGTAATGAGCAGAGAGCCATCCGTAAAATAACTAAACGGCATCATCGGATGTTTCACATTAAATTCGTTGATGCCCGTCTGATTGGCTGACGAAGATCCTGCGACATTATAGATAGTTCCGCTATAGGCTGTTTTTTTCTCACACTTC
>JAYEMF010000078.1:0-14338 GCA_034717975.1 Campylobacterota bacterium | reverse complement strand
TTAATTAACTGATAAGTTCATTTGATCTATCATAGGTTAACCTCAAAAAAAAGGATCAGTTATGATTGACAAGAAAAAGCTGAACAAGTTCGTAAAAAAAGAGCTCAAGAATATGCTTAAAAAAGAGCTGCGTCAACAGGTAAAAAAAGATCTGAAACTCTATAAGAAAAAAGAGCGGGCTGAAAAGAAAAACCCTTAATTAACCAATCCTCGTTCCAGCAGCCACTCCCTGCTGATTTTGACCAGTTTTCTGGTCAATTCAGGTTTACGGGGATGCATATGCCCCTCGTTGAGAATCACGACTGTTTTTGGATCAGGTGTCAATTGATGCAGTCTTTTCCAGCTGTAGGGTGATATCTGATGATCTTTTGTCCCGTTGATAAGCAAAAAATCATTTTTGGTATAGGGCAGATGGCGTGCCGGTTCAACGCCATAGATAGCCGTTTCACCCAGCCATGCCGCCAGTGAGCGCCATGGTGTTTCAAGTTCCTCCAGATTAGTATAGAGAATATCCGATATATCCACCCCCGCATAGGCGATGACACCTGGATTGAGCGCTTCATCATGTCCTGCAGCAAGATGATAAATGGCAGGCAGGAACATCGCACCGAAGCTGAAACCGGTAAATAACACCCGCCTCTCTTCTGCCCACGGCTGCTCAGAGGCCCATCTGTATAGCGTCAATGCCTGGGAAGGCACACTTAAAACCGATTTTCTGATCACGGGAATCTCGACAAGAGGCGCCCCTTCATACCAGTACTCCGGAGTATAGGGGTATTTAAAGATAATATAGATATTTTCTCCGGGATCGGGAATGAGCTTGAAGTCATCCCTGCCTACCTCGAGACCACCCATAATAATAACGATAGGAAGCCCATTGGGAGGAATCACCTTTGGCTGAGAGATAAATGCTTCAATATCGCCCAGATGCTCCGTTGACAAAATGATGTGACGGTATGATCTGTTGCGGAGATCAGAAAATGCTATGGTGTAGGAGGTGTCATCAGAGAGGCTCACTTTTCCGGGGTAAAAGTCAACGGCGACAAATGGGTCACGGTTTCGCTCCCAGAGTACCCAGCTGCCAAAGATCAGCAGCACTGTCAAGAAAGCAGCAAAAAGGCCGCTCAGAGCTGCTTTAAAAAGCCGCATGGCTAAAGAATTTCCAGAAACTCTTTTCGCAACGCCTCTTTATCGACCTGCTTCTCATGCAGCGATTTAAGCGGCATACTTTTTTTATAGATGATCTGCTCAGGAAGCATATAGTTTGGCAGATGTTTTTTCAGTTCAAAAAGGATCTCGTTGCGTGCCAGTTCACTCTTGGCTCCATAGACCATGACGATCTCCTCTTCGATCTCCTCATTCGGTACAGAGAAGACGGCACACTCGGTGATCGCCTGGATGTTCGCATAGACAACACTCTCTATCTCGTGCGGGCTGACACGGAAGCCCTGGGTTTTGATCATATCGTCCTTACGCGAAACGAAGTAGATATAACCCTCTTCATCGGCATAGACATAATCACCGCTTGCGATGACGATCTCATCGGTTAACTGCCCTTCCGGATGAATCACCTTGTCGAGGATGCCGATACTTTTAAAACGCTGCGCCGTCTCTTCCGGTGCATTCCAGTACCCTTTATAGATACAGGCACCACGATGGATCAGCTCGCCAACCTCACGCGGTTTGCACGCTTCGCCCGCTTCGTTGACAATATAGAGCTCTACATCGGGGATCGCTTTACCGATTGAGTTGGGACGGATATGGATCTGGCCTGGGTCAAGATAGGCTGAACGAAACGCCTCGGTCAGACCATGCATCGAGTAGAAACTGGCATCTTGGAAATGGGTCGTAATATTTTTGATCATCAGCGGGGTGATATTGCCGCCCGATGATGTAATGGTCCGCAGGTTTTTAAAGTGTTCTGGCTGAGGGATTCGATGAGGGTCTTCATCGAACATCTGTGTGATGTGGATCGGCATCAGCGGCAGTACTGTGATCTTGTCATTGATGAGATGGGTGAAAAAGTCGCTTGGCAAGACAAATTTATGAATGGCCAGTGTCGCTTTTTTATAGAGCGTCGTAAAGATCTGATTGAGTCCGTAATCAAGGTTAAAGGAGAGTATGCCGGAGATAACATCATCACTTTTGATATCGAGGTACTTTGAGACAATGCGTGCTCCGTCAATGAGCGCGCGATGGTCGATCACGATCCCTTTCGGGTTCCCCGTCGAACCGAAACTGTAGGTAATCGCCGCATTGTCATGCCCTTTGATCTCAGACTCAATCTCACCGGTATAGCACTTGTAAATCTCTTCAAAAGAGACATCACTCTCATCTGTCGCTTCATAAGAGATGATCTTGGCCTTAAAATCGATCGCTTTGATGCTCTCTATCTTCGCCTTGTCAGTAATCAGACATTCGATACCGCAATCATCGATGATGTGCTTGACCTGCTCAGGTTTGAGCAGTCTGGTAATCGGAACAAAGACATACTCAGTCGAGAGAACAGCAAGGATCGCAATAACGGATTGGGTGCTCTTGTTGGAGTAGATGCCGATGCGACTCCCTTTTTTCAGACCGATCGTCGTAAGGTAGTGTGCGATCTGATTGACTTTGCTCAGGAGTTCCGCATAGCTGTATCTCTCGGTTCCGTGGATAAGTCCAATCTTCTCTGGCTCTGTTTGAGCGGCAATTTCCAATAAGTTTCGAATACTGTTTACTGACATAATTTACTCCTTGATACCATTCATTTGGACACGATCAAAAAAATAAATGTTTTGATCTACGTTAACACTTGGTTTTCCTCGGCGGAAAGCCCATCGCACCAGTGCGATTTGCGTATTAAACATCATCTTTAATTCCATAGGTCCAGATCTCATAATCACTGTCAAGCAGGATTGTCGGTGTGTGATGGAAATGAAGAATCTTCTTGTAGAAGAAGAGGATGATCTCATGCACTTCCTCAGAACTCAACACTTTCGTAATTCCGCCGGTCAGGACAATACTGTTGAGGATGTCGAGATTGAGCTCGATGTAGGCGGCATGATGCTTGGAGACTTTGTAAAGTACCAAAAAGATAGATAGCTGCATGAGGATGCGCGTCGCTTTTTCACTCTGCTCTTCGAGAATGTTCTCGGTTACATTCAGATGCCCCAGCAGTTCATAGACAAATTCATTGTGCTTCGCCGTATGCACCAGGCTTTCGCGTGATTTATAGACTCCCAGTTTTTTAAAGACCAGGCGGTCGTACCCGCTCTCGGTGAGGATATTGTCATTCACCAGGTCGCGGCTGTAGTGAATGTCTGTCGTCGCTCCGCCGATGTCCACCACGATAAACGGATCGACGACATCTAGACGTTCATTGATCTTCGGCAGAGAGCGGTTGACGATGTAAGGGGTCGAGAATATCTGGTTGGAGGTGATCGCATAGAGCTGCTTGATATCCTCTTTCCCCACAATATCGGCCTGATAGAGATCGGTCAGGTAATGCTTCAGTGCCTCTTCGCGAATTTTCAGTTTATCGTCGATGATATTTTCAAGTACCACGAGGTTTTCAAGATTATCCTGAAGAAAGGCTCGGTTCTTTTCACTGCCGACATAGACTATATTCTGATAATTCACACCTTCAAGATAGTTCAGCAACTTAACGTCAAAAACGTTCTCGACACTGTCAATCCCTCCGACAACGATGACAACATCGATCATCTCCATCGGCGGTGTATAACTCTCGATCTTCGGGTAGAGCACCGTATCGATGATATTGATTCCCGAGTTAAACGCAATATTGATTGCATATTTGAGGCTGAACGAGTTGGTGAGTCCGACGATCAGCGTACTCAGACCGCCGTTGGCCGAACTACAGATATGGATATCCTCTTTGGCATAACGGCTGACGACATCCGCACATCTGCTGTTCAGATCATCGAAAATGTTTTTATTGAAGTCTCTGAAATACTGCTTGATAGTACCGTTCTCAGCCACTTTGAAGTAGGTACTGCCGATGTCTATAAACAGTTTACTCATAACATGATCCCTATATCTTTTATAATCTTATCCACCACGCGTTCACCTTCAGCCAGTTTGATTTTGGACTGCTCAAAGGCGAAACTTTTATCTGAGATCGGAAGGTTTCCTTTTTTAAGGATGCGAATGTTGCTCTCAGGGTCACGAATAGTGATCACTTCGTTGGCATTGATGATATGAGGCGAGAACGGGATATCGATGTACCCCTTTTTAATCGCATTGAACACCTGCCGCCAGAGGGTATCGGCACCGTCGTTAAAGACCGCTTCGAGGATCTCATCGACTTCATTGGTGAGGTTCTCCTCTTCCTCCTCATCACCCACTACCGGCAGCCCTTTAAGCATCCCCAGTGTGTACTTGACATTGGCGACCGCCATCGCATTGGCCTCTTTGGTCGGAATACCGAAAGCTTCGTTACGGGTCTTGGTGATGATCTTGTCGGCACCGACCATCGCGGCAATGACCGTCGAGGTGTTGATGAGTGAATCCGAATACTCTTTATTGTAAGGGAAGGCTCCCATCCACTGATGATAGACAAGGTTGATCGTCGCATCTTCATGACCGAACCTGTCGGCATATTTACGTGCGAGTTTTTTGATCACGATGGAGGAGACAATGTCCTGCGTCATCGAACCGGTCTGTGAAAAGCTGACCGAGAAGGACTTGACCCCCTCTTCGAGTGAAAGGAGCATCTCAAGAAGCTGAATGACAATGACAATGGCAGGCGGCTGAAGTGTCGCACTGAGTGGTCCGAATGACTCACGGTTGATCGGTTCATTCAGGTCAGAGTAAGCGGCACAGACACGCTCGACATACTTCCAGTACAAAAAGGCCTTGTCCATCGGGAAGTTTTTGGAGTATGGCAGCAGGTAGGTGATCGGACCGCCTTCGATCTCGAAGATCCCCGAAGCGAGCGCCGTCTCGACCAGCAGACGAGCATCCGGCGTACCGTGACGCAGACTCACCGGAGTATTGTAATGCGTGATCATCTTGCGCGTAGTACGGTAGCCGTGATTGACCAGCGGGTAGCCGTTTAGCATATCGACATCATTCTCTTCGGAGAGGGCCAGCATCTTTTTGGCACTGGCATAGTCGTTGAGGCGGGTGTTGGAGTCGATGGTCAACGGAAGGACATCGACATTGGCCTCTTTGAACTCTTTGTAAAGCTGAAACACCTTCTCATAGGTCGGAAAACCGCCGCGCGGCTGGACCAGCATCTCGTTGGAGGTTTTAAATTTATGGGAGATAAAGAGGTCTTTGCTCGCCCCCTTGATAAAGGCTTTGACCTCGTCGAAATCAAAATTGTCAATATATTCGTTATTGACAATAATCTCGCGTTCGCGCTGCAGCAGGCTCATCGGCGCGCCTCCAAAAAGGCTTCAAGCTGGTCCAGCCCTTCATTTAGATCGACCTGGTGAAAGACCAGGTCAAAGCCATAATTCTGAAATTTTGGCACCAGCGTTTCCGAGTCCATCTCACCCACACCAAGATTACCGCCGATCATAAAGACGACATCACGAAAATCGTATTGATTTTTGAGTATCTGAAGGTCACGGCACCAACCCTCTGCTTCACCATTGAGTGACGAGATCAGCAGTACATCCGCATCGGTCTCGATCACCGCATCCATAAACTCCTCAAGGTAGGTGTTTACCCCAAGATTAAAGACCTCAAATCCGCGCTCTTCAAGCGAGATATCGATCAGCCTGTTGGCGACAACGTGGATATCGTTACCGACTACGCCTGTTACAACTTTCATTCAACTACTTTAACTTAATATGTCCGTAATTCTATCCAATCGTAGATTTTTTTCTGTATAATCCCTCAATAAAGTGAAGAGGAAAGGGGAAAGTGGGAAGAGAAAAAAGAGCGTACGCCTCAGCCTCTTTCCTCTTCCCCCTTCCCTCTTCCCAAAATAAGGAAAAATATGAAATTTTTCACTGCAGACATCTGTGATGAACATCGCGAAAAGGTACAGGTTTTAACACCTGAATATAAATCCTATGGAGGGGCTGAAAAATGTTACGGTCCCGTCGCGACACTTAAACTGAATGATGAGAACACTGATCTTATTACCATGCTCAAAGAACCCGGAAACGGACGTATCGCTGTGGTTGACGTCAATACGGCCTATTATGCCGTTGTGGGCGAAAACCTGATGAAGTTTGCCCGGGACAACAACTGGGCCGGTATCATCATCAACGGCTATGTCCGTGATACGCATATCACCTCCACCATTCCGGTCGGACTCTGGGCGCTGGGCACCTGTCCACGCAAAAGCCACGATAAAAAGCCGGGTGAACGGGACATTGAACTCAGCTTTGGAAATGTCACCTTTCGAAACGGTGACTATCTCCTGGCAGATGGTGATGGTATCATAACCGTGTCAAAAGAGCTTTTAGGCCTATAGGCACCGAAGATATAGTATTTTTTAAGATGCTAACGGCTAAAGTAATTAAATTGGAAATATAAGCAAAAAGAAATCACCGCTTTAAGCGTTCGAAGGACATTAAATATGACGATCAAACAAAAGCTGAACCTGATGGTTCTACTCATTTCTATCTTTGTTGTGCTGAACATTGGTAAAACTGTTTATACTGCCGTAACAGAAAAACAGCAGCTTCAAGAGATCTCTGTCCTCAATGGACTCTCCAAAAAACTGAGCCTTCTTATCCACGAAACGCAAAAAGAGCGCGGTGCCAGTGCCGGTTTCATCGGTTCAAAAGGGACAAAGTTCGTTGATATCCTCCCTGCACAGCACAGCAGTACCGATAAACGCCACAATGAGTATAAAAGTTATTTGAACACAATGGATTTAAATGATTTTTCCGGCGAGCTCCAAAAAGAGATCAATGAAGTAAACAACTACCTCTCCAGAATTGAGGCCATGCGCTCCGATGTCAAATCACTCAAAGCCTCTGTCAAAGATGCGGTCGTCTTCTATACTACTATGAACCGCCACATCCTTAATGTGGCCGGTCTCAATGCCAAGCTGAGCCAAAATGCGGAACTGGTCAAATCCCTCTCGGCCTATACCAATTTCCTGAAATCTAAAGAGCGTGCAGGGATCGAGCGTGCCGTACTGAGCGGAACCTTTGCCCAGGACTCTTTCGGACCGGGCATGTTCGCCAAATGGATCACCCTTGTTGCCGAACAGGTAAGTTATGCCGACTCCTTTGTTGCACTGGCTGATAAGAAGATGCTTGCTTCGTTTAACAATGGGATGAAAGACCCGAGTGTCAGTGCGGTTGATGCGATGCGAACGGTCGCCCGGGAGAATGCCATCAGCGGTGGGTTCAACACCGATGCCGTACACTGGTTCAAAACGATCACCAAAAAGATCAATGTCCTCAAAGGAATTGATGACACCATTGCCGAGATCAATGATGAGACTATTGAAAAACTCAACTCTCAGGCCAATACTGAAGCGGCTACAATGCTCCTCTTCTCTATCGTATTTGGTGTTGCCCTGATCGGTATCCTTCTCTGGGTCAGACGTGGCATCAACAGTTCGGTGGCTGACAGCCTCAGACAGATCCAGACCATCGCCTCGACCAAAGATCTCTCTGCTCCGATCGACACCCATAATGAGCAGGATGAGTTGGCACATATCGCCCTCGCAGTCAATGAGATGATCGCCGCCTTCCAGCAGAGCATTCAAGCTTCTACAACTGTTTCCCACTCTACCGCACAGCAAAGTACCAAACTGGATGAGATCATTGACAATCTTGTTGCAAATATCCAAAATCAAAAAAATGAGATCGCCAGTGTCGACACCCTCGTTACCGATGTAGGCGCACAACTAAACAGTGTTGAAGAAGCATCGATCACGACGGTAGAAGATCTTGAAATCACGGTAGACACACTCGACTCTTTTGTCAGTCAACTGGACAATGTCGTTAACAGCATCGAAGAGGGAACCAACCGCCAGCACGATCTTGTCACCAAAGTAAACTCATTGACGGAACAGGCCAAAAATATTCAGGAAGTTCTTACCATCATCGGTGATATTGCCGACCAGACCAATCTCCTGGCCCTCAATGCAGCTATTGAAGCGGCCCGTGCAGGTGAACATGGACGCGGCTTCGCCGTTGTTGCCGATGAGGTCAGAAAACTGGCAGAACGCACACAAAAAAGCCTGAGCGAGATCAGCGCCAATGTCAACCTTATCACTCAAAACATTCATGAGATCTCAAGTGATACGGAGCACACATCCCAAGATATGAATCAGATCTCATCATCAGCACAGACTCTCAGTTCTGATGCCCAGGACACCAAAGAAAAACTTGGTGTCACCAGTGAAAAGTCAACCGCTGTCATGACAAAAAGTACCTATATTGCAACCCGTACAAAAGAGCTCATTACAGCCATGGAAGCCATTGTCTCTGCAGCCAGCGATAATGAAGAGTTGGGCCGTACCGTAGAACATATATCGACTGAACTTGCCAACTCATCCAATGAGCTCAAACAAGAGCTGAACCAGTTTAAAGTATAACCGTTGTCAGAACTTCCCTCTTTGAAGGAACTAACACTGCTCTATGTGGAAGATGACCCTCATACCCAGGAAATTATTGCAGAGATCTTTAAACCTCTCTGCCAAAAACTTTTCATTGCCTCTGATGGTGAAGAGGGGCTAACCCTCTACAAAGAGCATCATCCAGACATAGTGCTGACCGATATCCAGATGCCGCGTATGGACGGTCTGACAATGAGTCGGGCGATTCAGAAACTAAATCCCGACACACCCATCATTATCTCATCAGCCTTTAACGAAAGCGAGTATCTGCATGAGGCTATTCGAAGTGGAATTCACTACTATCTTTTAAAACCGGTCAATATGACCGAACTTAATGATACATTCAAGAGAGTCAGTGAGAAGATCCTCCTGCAAAAAGAGCTCAAAAAGAGCCGACATCTCCTCAATGAGTACAAAGCGGTTGTCGATGTCAGTTCTATGGTAACCAAGACGGATCCAAAAGGCATCATCACCTATGCCAATGATGCCTTTTGTGAGATTAGCGGTTTCTCGCACGAGGAGCTGATCGGCAGACAGCACAATATCGTTCGTCACCCCGATACACCACAAGAGACATTCAAAGCAATGTGGCAGACTATTCAGAACAAAGAGCACTGGCACGGCATCATTAAGAACCAGACAAAATCAGGCTCTTCTTTCATTGCTGATTCGACCATCATCCCTATTTTAGATACCAGCGGCGAGGTCATCGAATTTATCTCGATACGTTATGATGTGACCGAACGGGAAGTGGAACGCGAACGGCTTGAAAAACACAAAGAGTACAGTTCCTATCAGGAGGAGCTTGCCTTTAAAAAGCAGCTTAACATCATCCGCAATGACTACTACTATAAACTATGTGATGATGAGATCAGAGACGGTGTATGCCTCATCGACTCCTACTATAAACCCTTAGATATCTTATGTGGTGACACATACAGCATTCGCCGTCTTGGGGATGATATAAACTTTTATATGATCATCGACGGTATGGGTAAAGGCGTCTCAGCTTCATTGACTGCCATGCTCCTTACTGCCTATATCAATCACACGATCGATCAGGCACTTCACCATAACAAACCGCTGTCGCTAGATCCCATCATCACTCAAGCCCTTGCCTATATTCGCCCCATTCTACTTGAAGATGAGATCGTCTCTGCCCATTTCATCAGGGTGGACCGTCCAAATCACCTCTTCGAGTATGCCAGCTTCTCCATGCCTGCCATCCTGACACTCGATTATAAAGGCAACATTCACAAAACCCCTTCCAACAATCCACCTATCAGCAAATACGGAAGCGATTTCAAGATAGATCAGTTGAATGGGAAAATGATCAGACAGACACTGATCTACAGTGACGGATTGGTTGAAAACAGTCTAAAAGATACCGATGATCTCTATATGAGCTATATCGAAGAAGACTTTTCAAAAGCCCTGACCCGTGATGACATGCACCGTGCAATTGAAGAGAGGCTTGGTCCCCAGGAAGATGATATGACCTTTATTTTTCTGAGCAAATTCGAATTTGAAAAGCACCTTATTGCAACAAAATCCATCTCCTGCTCCATGAGTGCGCTCGGCGAAGCCGATCAGTGGTATGCCGAGCAGCTGGATTCCTACTACCATAACCAGGAGCTGCTTGATCATGCCGGATATGCCTTCACCGAGCTCCTGCTCAATGCCTACGAGCACGGTAACCTTGGGATTACCGGTAGAGAGAAACATCATCTGATCGAAAGCGGTGACTACTGGGACGTTTTGGGTGAAAGAGAGCAGGAGTGTGATAAACAGACCCTCATCAACCTCTATAATATCGATCATCTTGGTCATAACTATCTTGTCACGATGATCACCGATGAAGGAGAAGGCTTTGACACCCAGCTGCTTCACGACATCTTCTACCGGGCCAACAACTTTAACGGAAGGGGAGTTTACATCAGCAGAAGGTCTTCCAACGGTATCTACTACAATGCCAAAGGGAACAGCGTCTTTACCATTAACAAAATCTCAACTACATCTAAACAAAAGGAATCAACAACATGACACTGACAAGAAGCGGTTCAACCATCACCATAGATGGAAACATTAAAAGTATTCAGGACTTTCAGGAGATCAAAAACGCGGTCGATACAATTACCACTACCGGGAACAGTGTCGAGTTCATCCTTGACAACTCCATGTCCATGACCTCGTCGGTCATCGGCTATATCAACAAAGTCATTCAAAAAGATGGTGTCCGTGTCTCCATGAAAGTATCGGATGAGCGTCTCTACGGTATCCTTAAAGATCTAAACCTTGTCAATGTCTTTAATGTCAGAATAGCTTAACTGCGTTTCTGGTCATTGACAAAAGCGTGATAGTGACCGCCCAGCCCCAGTAGCTCGGCAGGCGTACCCGACTCGATCACCCTTCCCTCTTTCATCACATAGACCAGATCGGCATGTTCGATAGTACTGAGCCTGTGTGCGATGATCAGCATTGTTTTGCCTTCCAAATAGCCTCTGAGCGATCTGAAGAGATCATTTTCAGTGTGGATATCGAGTGCCGATGTCGACTCATCCAGAATGATCACATTGGGTTCAGAGACCAGCATCCGGGCAATAGCCAGCCGCTGACGCTCACCGCCCGAGAGGCGGATTCCCTCTTTGCCGATAAGCGTATCAAGACCATCGGTCAGTTTTTCCACCACTTCACCCAATTGCGCCACATGCAGTGCTTCATACAGTGTAGCATCAGGAATATCACGCCCCAGTGTGAGATTGTGACGAAGGGTATCATTGAACATTCGCGGTGTCTGCAGAACAAGGGCTATATGTTCACGCAATCGATCAAGCCCTATCTGTGTCATAGGAATCCCATCAATAAGTATCTCTCCGGAAGATGCAGGATAGAGTCCGAGAATGACATGTGCCAGTGTTGTCTTACCGCTGCCGCTATGCCCAAGCAGGGCGACAGTTTTACCTTTTGGAATCTTTATGGTGACATTATGCAGCACCTCTTTTTCACTGTAAGCGAAGCTGACATTCTCCAGTTCAATGGTATTGGTACTGTTTACCTCAAAAGGATTATGCAGATGCGGATACTCCGGCTCCTGTTTCAGTAAAAGAAGCGCATTGAGACGTTCAAGGGCACTGGTGGCATTCTGGTAGGAGAAGATGATCTGAAGCAGGTCCTGCAGCGGTGTCACCATAAACCAGAGGTAGCCCATCACGGCAAACATCTCACCGATAGAGAGGTTGGAGAAGAGTACCAGGATCATCGCTGCCGCCCGGGCAAATTCAAACCCAGTCAGAAAGATAAAGCCGGAGAGCTGAGAGGCCCCGTCACTTTTCCAGCCAAAGCTACTTGACGCTTTTCTTATATCTTCAGCATTCTCGATCATTGAAGCGATGTAACGCTCCTCCTGATTATGCGTCCTGATCTGCACAAACAGATCAAGTGTCTCGGAGAGCTTGTTCTGAAACGACTCGATCTTCTGGTTCTCCGTACGTTTCAATTTGCGTATGCGACGTCCAAGCATCACCGTGACCGTCACGACCAACGGGTTCATGATCAGAATAATCAATGCCAACTGCCAGTTAATGTAAAGCAGCACCCCGGCAATTCCGATCATGGAGAGTGATGAGACAATAAATCGCCCGATACTTACCCCGACAAAGGTGTCAACCGTATCGATATCTGTCACCAGTTTCGCACTTACGCCGCCCCCGCCAAGCGCTTCATACTCGGCAACAGAGACCTTTTTCAGATGTTCAAGAATGCGCTTTCTTATAAAAAAGACCATACTCTTGGAAACGATGGTAAACAGACGGGACTGCAAAATATTGAGAGTGGAAAAACCAAAGCGTAAAAAGAGTGTCGTGAAGAGTACAATCAGAATATATATATAAGGCTCATCCGGATGAAAAAGCCGTTCAAGCGTACGGACCAGCCATGCCGGCTGATCAAGCAGTACCTGGTCGATCAGCAACGGAAACATCAGCGGGATCGGCAGACTCACAATAACTGCCACTACTGCAATCAGTTGTCCGATGATGATCTTTTTGCGAAAAGGCTTGGTCTCTTGTAAAAGGGTACGCCAGGTTATTGTCTGCATGCACGATTATATGAAAAGCTATGTATGTTGAAGGTAAAAAGAACGATCAAAAAGCATAAAATCAGCTTATTTAAATTAAAATTCCCGCATGAGTTATACATCTTTACCGCTTAATCAACTGCTTGTTGATCATCCGGTCAGTTTTGATCTTTTTTTACAATATAAAAACGGTCAGGTAGCGGTCTTTACAAAAGCCGGTATGCACTTTAGTGAACAAAAACGCAATGAACTGATCAACAATCGTGTAGAAGCACTCTATATCCGCAGTGATGATGAGAAAAAACTGCTTGAGTATCATGCCAGAACCATCCATGAGCTGCTTAAAAACCCGGAAATGCGTTCAGATGAGCGTGCTCAGCTTCTGCACAGCTCCATACATGATCAGATGCAGCACATGTTTGACGGCGGCATCTCCCAAACTGCCATCATCCAGTCAAAAGAGTACATTAAATCCATGGTCACCGAGATCGTCAACAACCGTGTCCACACCGAAGCACTTCTCAAACTCACATCACGTGATTTCGACACCTACTCCCACTGTGTGAACGTCGCCATCTATGCATTGGCTCTGGGCAGGGAAATTGGTCTCAAAGAGCATGAACTTGTACAACTCGGGGCCGGTGCCCTGCTCCATGACATAGGTAAAAGCAAAATCGATCTGCGTATTATCAACAAGCCGGGGCGTTTGACACTTGATGAGTTTGAGACGATTAAAAACCACCCTGACTTGGGCTATGATATCTTGAAGATGATGGGTGAGACCGATGAGAACATCTTAAATATTGTACGCCATCATCATGAAAAACTCGATGGCAGCGGTTACTGTAAAGGATTGACCAAAGAGCAGATCGAACTGGAGATTCAGATTGTAACCATCGCCGATATTTTTGATGCCCTGTCTACCAACCGGACTTATAAACAGGCTGAATCACACTTCACCTGCTTCAAGACTATGAAAGTCACGATGAAAGATCAACTCGATATGAAACTCGTGAACAAATTGATCCTTTTGATGGGGAAAGCAGCCTGATCAGGCGCTCTCTTTTTCCATACATGCAGGACAGATTCCGCTAAAGACCAGATCATCCCGCTCTATCTTATAGTGGCTGATACGGCTCACTTCATCGACCATTGACTCGGTGTCAAGAGTGATATCTTCGACTCTGCCGCATACACCGCAGATCACATGCGCATGTTCAGCTTTAACCAGTTCATATTTTGATTTTTGATTAGGGAGCTTGACCTCCTGCACAAAAAGCTTCTCCACCATAGCATTGGTGTTTTTATAGATGGTTGCCAAAGAGATCGTCGGAAAACGTTTGGTCAGCTTCTGATAGAGCTCATCAATGCCAAGATGACCAAATGAAGCCAACTCTTCCACAATAGCCATACGCTGTGGCGTTACTTTCAGTTCATAAGATTTTAATAACTCTGTAGTAGTTTGCATAATTACTCCGTGTTCTATAAAGGGCACCTCTAAAAACCCTGGATATCATCAGAGGGCAAAGAAGGTGCAAGATTTCGTTTTAAAATCTTGAAGGACTACCCATAGGTAAATGTGCGAAGCCTGCCCTTGGGGTGCAAGAGATTTTAGGACGGAAGATTGTGCCTTATTTGCCCTCCCGAAGGGCGTTACATACATGTCCGTGAGTCTGCGTTAGAACCTTGCCACCGTAGCCCTGCTACGCTGACAAGAACCTGCC
>JAYEMF010000077.1:0-42671 GCA_034717975.1 Campylobacterota bacterium | reverse complement strand
AAAATTTTGAAGGACTACCCATAGGTAATTCAAGAGATTTTAGGACGGAAGATTGTGCCTTATTTGCCCTCCCGAAGGGCGTTACATACATGTCCGTGAGTCTGCGTTAGAACCTTGCCACCGTAGCTCTGCTACGCTGACAAGAACCTGCCTTGATCACGAAAATGTATGTAACGCTGATGATATCCAGGGTTTTTAGAGGTGCCCATAAGTTATAATTGCGATTATATTCAATCGAGGCTTAAAAAGATGAGGGTAGTTCATACACCGGACGCACTGAAAAATGTACTCAGAAAAGAGAACGGGACAGTTGGGTTTGTTCCGACGATGGGCGCGCTGCACAGTGGTCACAGAAAATTGATCGAAGCGGCAAAAAGGGAGAATGATATTGTAGTGGTTTCTATCTTTGTCAACCCTACGCAGTTTCTGGAAGGTGAAGATTTAGATAAATATCCGCGCCGGGAAGAGGCGGACAGGAGAGTGTGTGAACTGTCCGGTGTCGATTATCTTTTTTATCCTGATGCCACTGCGATGTATGGTGAAGATGAAGTACGGCTGAGCGCTCCGGATGTTCGTGGGTATATTCTTGAAGGGACATCCCGTCCCGGTCATTTTAGCGGTGTCTTGACTGTTGTGATGAAACTGATCAATATCGTCAATCCGACGAGAGCCTATTTTGGTAAGAAAGATGCCCAGCAGCTGATGCTGATTCAGGAGATGGTGCGTCAGCTCTTTATGGATGTGATTATCGTTCCAATGAGTACAGTTCGTGAAGAGGATGGCTTGGCGTTAAGTTCGCGTAATGTCTACTTAAGTGCTCAGGAGCGTGAAGAGGCGTTGAAGATCTCGAGATCGTTAAAACGGGCAGCCAAAATGGTGGGACAGGGGATAACGGATGTTGCTGAGATAGAAGCTATTATGTCCGGAATACTTCAGCCATTGGAAGTGGAACACATAGCCATCGTTGATCGTAGATTTAAACCGCTTCAATATGTTGAAGCGGGCAATACGATTATTCTGGTTGAAGCAGTAGCCGGTAAAACGCGGCTATTGGATAATATCTGGATATAGAGTTACAGCTCTTCCGCTCTCTCGTAAGCTTTGGCTATCGCATCAATACAGCCTCGTCTGACACCTGCACTCTCCAGTGCGCTATAGCCTGCAGCAGTAGTACCGCCCGGACTCATCACACCATCTTTCAGCAGGGCGGGATGTTCGCTTTGGATCAATTCACCAAATCCGCTGAAAAGGCCACGCATAAGGGTCATGGCATCATCACGCTTGAGACCCTGCTTGACAGCACCGTCAGCCAGTGCTTCGGCGATGAGGGCAAGATAGGCCGGGCCGCTGCCGGCGAGGGCGGTGGCAATGTCAAGCTCTTTTTCGCTGTTGACCCACAAGGTGGTGCCAATGGCGCCAAAGAGGGTGATGGCTTCATCTTTGTGGCTATCATTTCCTGTCAGTGTTGTCATGGATCTGCCGACGGTAGCGGCAAGGTTTGGCATGGTGCGGATGATGGCGTCAGCCTGAATGTTTTCAGCCAATGTTTGCAGTGACGTACCGGCCAATACCGAGTAGAGGGTAGAGGCTTTTCCGCATAAGTGCTGACCGACGGCAGTGATATTGGCCGGTTTGACACAGAGCAATACCGTTTTACCGCTGATATCGAACCCCTCAAGCGAATGTTTGGCGACAGAAACACCCAGCTCTTTTTCAAAACTTTCCAGATGAGTGTGATTGCGTCCAACCACTTCAATGGCATAGCTCTCTTTCAGCCCTTTGGCAATAGAGAGAGCCATATTGCCATTGCCGATGAAGGTGATAGTTTTAGGCATCTTGTTTGGTTGGTAAAAAGTTTGAAATTGGCGCGGCAACAAGATTTTCAGGGTCATTGCTGAGGATAACCTGGGCCATTGTATTGTTATCGGTATTGAAGACAAGCGGTGCCGCAAAATTGACCACTGAGTCCTCAATAGGATTTTGAATAACAATAATATTGAAGATCAGAAGATTGCTCTCATCGTTAATATCCATCAGCGTCTGCGTGGCAGTCGGAATGTCAAAGGCGTAATCACGCAAAATAAAAGGATCAATAAGCGTAAAGGAGGCCTCTTCCGCATCGGGTGTTTTCAGACGCATAAAAATATCATCGATTTTTTCGAGTTCCATTTTTTCAATGGATTCAAATCCAAGTAAAGGTACTTTCAGATCAAATAGCATAGCAGTCCCGTAATTAAGAGCAGTTGCCCCTGTATTTAAGTTGGCATTATTGTAGCATATTCCATGTTAGGGTAGTTCTGAAAACCCTTGTTTAAAGTCATTTTGGTAGAATATCAACCAATATATCGAGAGATCCTCTAACATACGGAATAATACAATATGATGAAATTTTTTGGCACAGCCGTTATCCTGGTTGTACTCTTTACAGGCTGTAGTAAAGATATTGATGAGTACAATCAGCCTGCTGCGTACTGGTATGAAAAGATGATAGCAGCAGTCGGCGATGGTTACCTGGACAAGGCAGACAACTACTACAGCTCTCTGCAGAGTGAACATATCGGTTCGCCGTTATTGGCTGAGGCTACGTTGATCCTGGCAATATCCCATATGTATTATGAAGAGTATCTGCTGAGCGAACACTTTTTAAACGAGTATATCAAGCGCTATGCCAATCCAAAAGAGCGTGAGTATACAGAGTTCTTAAAGATCAAAGCCAAATATATGGCACTGCCAAATCCGCGTCGTGATCAGGGACTTATCCAAGAAGCGATCAAAGAGGGACAGGCATTTAAGCGTACTTATCCCACCTCACAGTATGCACCGGTTGTAGATACGATGCTTTTACGCCTCTACCTTGCCGAAGCAGCGCTCAATGAGACTATTGCCAGTCTGTATGAACGCTTGGACAAGCCAAAGGGAGCGGAGTATTACCGAAATATCAAGCCGCAGCCGTGGATCAACTGGGAAGAGGTTGAAGCGGCTGATGTAGCCTGGTATCGGGAGATATTTGAAGGTGACGGTACTGAGAGCTGGTATGCCTTTATGATCCCTGATACGCAGAGTGTTGTTTCACGTCATGCCGGCGATGATGATCTTGACAATGATGGTACGGGTGAAGATCTTCAGCATCAAGAAGAGCGTGAAGAGGCAATGACCTCTCAGCGGCCCGACAGACCACTCTGAATCGTTTCTCCACTATTAATTATTTCTTTACACAGGAGATGAAATGCACTTAAGCAACTATGATCCATTCCCGGCAGATCTGCCGATTATTGCCGAAGATGAGCTTTTTTTATACCCCTTTATGATCTCTCCGCTTTTTCTAAGTGATGAGAGCAATATCGCTGCAGCAGCCGAAGCGATCAACAATAACTCTCTTGTTATCGTCTGTCCGACCAAACCGGGTCGAGAGAGTGAACGTGACTTTGATGCACTTTATGATGCCGGTGTCGTCGGATCGATCATGCGAAAAGTGGCCCTTCCTGATGGCAGGGTCAAAGTGCTTTTTCAGGGGCTTGCACGCGGACGTGTCTTGAATGAAGTGGAAAATGAGCTCTATCTGCAAGGGCATATCGACACGATCGAGCCGCTGCCGGCAAATGAACTGAAAATGGATGCCATTTTGGAAGTGTTGCGCGAAAAGGTACGAAACCTTGCTCAGGTGAGTAACTACTTTCCGCCGGACCTGCTGCGCACCATCGAAGAGAATCATGAGTACAACCGCATTGCCGATCTTATCTGCAGCACGGTAAAACTTAAAAAAGAGCAGGCCTACGAGCTCTTTGTCGAATCAGACATTGAACAGCGCTTTTTGATGCTGATCGATCTGCTGATAGGAGAGATTGAAGGTTCACGTCTTCAAAAAGAGATCCGCTCAAAAGTCCAGACCCGTATGGAGAAGGTCAATAAAGAGTACTTCCTCAAAGAGCAGCTTAAGCAGATCCAGCAGGAGCTGGGGACCGATACCCAGCGTGAAGAGGAGATCGAAGAGTACCGTCAGAAGCTTGAAGCCAAAAAAGAGAAGATGGGCGAAGATGCCTACAAAGAGATTGCCAAGCAGCTTGAACGACTTGCGCGTATGCATCCGGACTCTGCCGATGCCGGGATGATCCAGACCTATCTAGAGTGGGTACTCGATATCCCGTTTGGCGATGAAGCGAAAAAACCGCTGAAGATCCAGGATGTTGAACGCCAGCTGGATCAGGACCACTTCTCCCTGAAAAAACCGAAAGAGCGTATTGCCGAGTTTTTCTCGGTGAAAGAGCTGCTTGAACTGCGGGGTATCAGCGACAGAGAGGGGCGTGGTGCTATTCTCTGTTTTGCAGGCCCTCCGGGTGTGGGGAAGACCTCATTGGCCAACTCCATTGCGACGGCTTTAAAACGCCCGCTGATCCGTATTGCTTTAGGCGGTCTCGAGGATGTGAATGAACTGCGCGGTCATCGCCGTACCTACATTGGTGCGATGCCGGGACGTATTGTTCAGGGGCTTATCGATGCGAAGAAGATGAATCCGGTGATCGTCCTCGATGAGATCGATAAAGTGGCTATGTCGCATCGGGGCGACCCGACGGCTGTACTGCTGGAGATCCTTGACCCTGAGCAGAATACGAGCTTCAGAGACTACTATCTCAACTTCAACATTGATCTGAGCAGAGCGATCTTTATTGCTACGGCTAACGATGTCGGCCGTATTCCTGCACCGCTGAGAGACCGCATGGAGTTTATCTCTGTCAGCAGCTATACCCCGCAGGAGAAGTTCGAGATCGGCAAGCGCTACCTGCTGCCGCAGGAGCTTAAAAAACATGGACTGAAAGCCTCTGAGCTGTCGATCTCCAAACCGGCGCTGAAAGAACTTATACACAGCTATACCCGAGAATCGGGTGTCCGCAACCTTCGCCGCCGCATTGCTGACATCGTCCGTAAATCTGCCAAGCAGATCCTGGAAAATCCGGAGATCCATAAGGTTTCGGTCTCAATCAAAAACCTGAAATCATTTCTGGACAAGACTGTCTTCGAGATCGATAAAACCGATAATGTCCCCCGCATCGGAGTGGTCAATGGTCTGGCCTGGACCGCTGTCGGCGGTGATGTCCTGAAGATCGAAGTGATCCGTATCAAAGGCAAAGGGACGATGCAGCTGACCGGAAGCCTGGGTGATGTGATGAAAGAGTCGGCTCGCATCGCTATGAGTGTGGTCAAAACCCAGATCGATACAAAAAAACTCTCCATTGACCATGCTAGCATTCCTAAAACGTTTAAAGAGAATGAGGAGCAGACCGAAGTCGATGCAAGCGAAGTGTACAAACGCTACGACCTGCATATTCATGTTCCCGACGGTGCAACACCAAAAGATGGACCAAGTGCGGGTATTGCCATGGCAACGGCCGTGGCTTCGATCTTGAGCGATAAAAAAGTGCGTGCAGACATTGCGATGACGGGCGAGCTCTCGCTTAGCGGCAATGTCCTGCCGATAGGCGGTTTGAAAGAGAAACTGATCGCAGCGCATAAAGCAGGGATGAACAAGGTGCTTATTCCTGAGAAAAATTATGAGCGTGATATTGAAGATATCCCCGATGAGGTCAAAGAGGTTGTTGAGATCGTTGCGGTTTCACGTGTGGAAGAGGTCATCAAACATCTTCTGATTGATGAGTAGGTCTATCGTCTGAGAGATGGAGGCCCATCGCAGATGATGGGCTTGAATGAAAAATGAGTGTACAAAGGCGGATGCCTCTGTATTGGAAGTTAGAATTTGATTCTAAGGTTGGCGTAGTAGTAACGTCCCGGTTCGTTCATCAGCATGACATCATCATTGGTAGTAGTGTCATAAATCAGAGTTAAGTCTTTATAGGTATTTGTAATAGCATACGTTTTATCAAATGCATTATCCATACCAATTGTCAAATCAAAGTTCTTTGTAAATTCATAGTTGACTTTCATATTGACAATACCGTAACCTGCGATCGCCTGCTCCCCATTATCACTATCAATTTTATCCCATCTGTCAGCAGCTACAACGGCTATGGTAGCAGTACTGTTTGTGGCATATTCATAGTTTATAGAGGCATTGGCTTTTAACGGTGGAGTCTCCGCCAGATCTTTGTCTGTCTGACCAGCAAGAGCATCATCTTTTTTACCGCGTTGACAGGCCAATCCAAAATCAAGCCAGAGCGCATCGGTTGCATAGTAAGAACCGGTGATTTCCAGACCATATCTTGTCGCATCAATGTTCTCAAATCTACTCAGTGATTTATCAGCGTTATAGTAGATGTAGTCTTTTAAAACACTATAGAACACACTCGTTTTAAGAGTGAAGTTATCATAGTTGTTCTCAACTCCGAGATCAGCTTGATAGTTTTTAGTCTGTTTAAGATTTGTGGTACCAACTGTAGCTTGATTGCTTGGTGCATTGCTGGCTGTGAAATACAACTCTCTTCCATCTGGAACACGAGACGATGCACCGAGTCCGCCAAATACTTTGAGGGTATCACTTGTATTATAGGTCGTAAAGATAAATCCGTTCAAAGCACTGTAATCATTTTCAGGATGTACACTCGATGGTGTAACTGAAGTATCATCATAGCGAGCACCTACTTGAACATCGGCTTTTCCAAGATGCTGTTCTGCTTCAAGAAACAGAGCAATGTTTTTAGTGTCAACGTCATCGATACTTTTTTTGATTTTTCCAGGAGTTGGTGAAGTTGGTGGGTATTTCATCACTACACCGTTTTTGATATATTCACCATCCCAATTTCTCAGACTGGTATCGACACCTACGGTTAATTCGGTATTGTCATCCACATCAAGGCTATTTTGAATTTTGAGTCCTGTCATTTCAGTTTCAAGGTAGCTTGTGACTTCATTTGGATTACCAGGATTCTTTGGATCATTCAGAGATGCTTTTCTGTATTTTGTCGACATTGGGTGTGCTACATCTGAACGGTAGGCCTGAACTTTAATCTCTTTGGAGAGAGAGCCGAGGTTTTTAAGTGAATATTGCAGGTCATAGATATTGGAGTCATCATAGATGGCATCCATCTTACTTGTTGGATAGAGGATGTCATCACTTCTGTTGGCAGTATAACCAAGTTGAAGCTCCTGATCATCTGTGATATCTATATATACTTTACCCATAAATGTTTGTTTATCATAGGCTTCCATATCTCTATATTGATCTTGAAATTTTACGCCCTGTAGTGATGCAGTGGTTCCAGCAAAATTGTCAATCTGCTCTGCAAAATCATTGCCATCGCCATCTTCGTACTGGTCACTCTTCTCTTTTGATGCACTGAGCAAAACTCTGAAAGTGTCTGTACCGCCACTGGCCTGCGCAGAGATCTTCTGATAGTTCCATCGACCGGCATTGAGATTAATCTCACCACTGAATTCTTTTGTTGGTTGCACTGTAGTGACATAGACACCACCGGCAAGTGCGCCAAAGTGCTCTACATCATAAGGGCCTTCAACGACTTCAATACTCTCTATATTATTAGTCAGTACATGTGAAGTTGGCGGGTCCATGCGGTTTGGACAGGCTCCGCATACTTTGGTACCATCAACAAGAACATTGATATTGTCTTTTTTCATACCGCGAAGAATGATATCATTGGCAATTCCACTTCGACGGATGAGCTGGATACTCGGAACCTTGTTCGCCAATGCTTCGGCAACGTCAGCAGACTTGATCTCTTCACCACTGACATCTTTGATAGTGGTAGATTTGACGTCGATCGCATCCATAGTTACTTCAGCAGCATTCAACATTGCTGCGGCAGCGAGTGACAGGTAGATATATTTATTCATCATTACTCCTATTTATTATAAACATAATTATATTATTGAAAGTTTTGTTACATTAGTGTTAATTCTGTAAGACTTTATTGAAACAATAATTTAAATTTATACTTTTCGTAACACTGTCAGTATGGGGGTTTGAGAGGGTTGAAGGAGATGATTTATATCAAGAAAATCGTATGCACTCTTTTGTATAATGCAGCATGTTTTTTCAAACCGTTTTATATATACATCTGCTTTCGGCTACAGCATGGATCGGCGGGGCATTGCTGCTTTTTGCCCTTGGTGTCTTCCTGCGTGATAAAGATGCCCAAAAGCAGGTTTACGAACATCTTGGCCCTTTATATGGCTATTTTGAGACGGTCTGGCTGATTTCGCTTTGGACGACAGGAACAATCCTTTTCTTCCACTTCAATATGTGGGATGTACTGACGCAAGAGGGTGAACTGACACAGCTGGCTTATGCGATGAGCCACAAACTTTATTATGTCGGCGTATTGACTTTTCTGACGATCATTCATATGTATATTGCACTTAAAACCCACACCAAAGAGCGATCAAAACTGCAGCATTTTATCTCCCGAGGCAGTTCGCTGCTTATCTTTTTTCTGAACCTTGGCATCCTATGGTTCGCTATTCAACTTCGCGAGATTTTGTCGTAGAACAATTTTTTCTTTGATTGTATAGTCTCTTCTTTCTTTTTTTGGCGCAAAACAAGAAACAAAAAAACATTTTTTGGCTGCTCGGGAAGATTGTCTGGTCTGACGTATGGGCTTGATTGAGGTCTGAGTGGTTTTTGCTGCCTTCGTATTTGACTAACTTTTGAGTTTTTATGACGTCACTGTTATCGGAAAGAAAAAATTGACAATCAGTATTTTATTGACCCCGGCCAACTGACTTGTCGGTAGAGTGGCAACTTACCATTTTTTCGCTCCTGAATCAGATTGACATATAGGAAGACCTTCGTGGTCAATTATGAAATTAAATCCTGCCGTTAATAAGATTGATCAGGCTGAGTTTGATCTCACTAAACCGGAGAATCCTCTTTCCGTTATATTTTTTCATAAACGCTTCAGCATCTTTCTGTTCGGCAAACGGGACAAGATCATCACCAGCTGGGCCGACAATAGCGCTGCCGTAGACAAAATAAGCACTTCTGGCGTCGGTGGCTTCAAGGGTTTTGAAGTCAGTGACACTCACGCTGGTGACGTCATCCGGACTGATGGCACCCAACTCCGTCCAGCGAATAGGGTTAAAGTAATACTCGAACATCGATTTTGGACTGGAGAAGTAGACATCTTTTTTCTGGCGTGTCACTGCTTTGGCGATCCATGCAGGGTTCTCATAGACCTTGATCTGACGGATCAGGCAGCGTTTCTCTTTTGATACTTCGATAGGCGCAGCCATTAAAAGGGCAGTAGTGGCAATGAATACCAGTGCAGTTTTTTTTATCATTTCATTCCTTCGGTTAAGTTTTATATTGTAATTAACTCAACTTTCGCACATGAAAAACGGCTGTCATTCCGGGCTTGACCCGGAATCTAGTGGTTTTTATGTTTAAGACCTTGCAGCTGTGGACCCCGGATCAAGTCCGGGGTGACGGCATGTGCGAAAGTTGAAGTAATTAAGTTAAGAAATTTCACAGTTGTTTGGTCCGGTTTACATAGAGCGCTAACAGCGCGGGGGTCTGCTGCCGAAGCGACCTTAGCGATAGTCTTCTATACCAAATCTTTTTTACGGAAGACACTGTACCCGAAAAAGGCAAATATAATGCCCAATAGAAGTGGATAAACAATCGAAATCAGGACAAAAATCTTTTGTGGCAGTGTGTCAAGGATATAAAAAGCAACCGGACCCATGACTGTCAGCTCCGGATCAAAAAGGCTGATGGCGGCGACACGAAATATCTCCATCGGATTGATGAAGGCGATGGAGATGATGAGCTCTTCACTCATACGGTTTTGTAACATAAGGCTGATCAGAGCGATGTCGATGAATGCCAGCAGAAGGATCCAGACAAAAAATGAGATCCCCAGTGCCATCTCCGATGATTTGACAATCGATGAGATGAAAAAAGCGATCCCCAGAAAGACGGAACTCAGCGAAAAGAGCAGACCGGTATAGAGGAAGAAGATCTCCCATGGGACGGCTGCCCCTTTAAAAGTACCATAGATAATGGCGAAGACCATCGCCATGAAGACCGGCAGAAAGACAGTTATAAAACGACCGAACACCTTTCCCCAATAGTACTGAGCCAGTGAGATTGGAAAGGAGAGCATATACTCCAAAATATGGCTGTCACGATCACCGGAGATGGAACGTACGGTTGTGATAAGAATGAAGATAGGCAGAATGATGATGGTTACCTGGATATACATCAGAAGCAGTCGGCTAAGACCGCTGAAGCCCATGACCTGAGACTCGGTGATACCGGCAATGAAAAAGAGGGCGATCAATCCGCCAAAGACGAGCGAATAGATTACAAACCAGCGGGCCCGGATGGACTCTTTAAGGTCGAGATAGGCGATAAGTAGCAGATTTTTCATTTAATAGCTCTTCTTGTTATAGTTCTCTTCAATCTTGATCACTCTTTTTTTAACTTCGTCAAAATCGATGATCTCTTCACCCTCTTTAATGGAGGATCTGTCTTTATGCGCTGAAATTCCATAGGCCATTGGTGTGATGTTCATCGTATCGTAAAAAGCGGTCCTTGCATTGATCCACTCTCCAGTCTTTGTGTCCGTGATCCAGATAACGGCTTCATCGGCCCACTCGATCTTCTCTTCAATAAACCAGAGTACCGTACAGCCGATGTCGTCATACATATAGCTTCTGCCGTTTTGAGGGTTGATGACCTGCACGGTATGCTTACGGTCACTGACGACCATCTTGCATCGTTCACACATGTCTCTGTCCCAGTGTACCTTGTGCAGCTCTGTAGAGATCTTCTGTTCACAGCCGCTAAAGCCGATAGTTAGCAGCATTCCGACTGCAACAAGCCACGCTTTAAACACGCTCGTCCGATACGATCGTTCCAAGATCCATGTAGATCTGGCGGTTGACAATGGATTTGATCTCATCAAGCCGGTGGGTAACGAAGAGCGCGATCTTATCCTGTTCATGCTCTTTTAACAGGCGGTAGAAATTGTCTCTTGCTTTAGGGTCAAGATTTGCCGTTGGCTCATCGTAGATCATAATATTGCTCTTTTTGGCAAGTGAAATAGCGATAAGCAGTTTTTGTTTCATCCCGCCGGAGAGGGTAAAAAAGGATTTATTGAGATTTGGCTTGAGATCAAGTTCCATCTCATGGGCATAGTGAAAGATCTCTTCTTTTCTGACATTGGAACTGCTGCAGACGTAGCCGATCAGTTCGTTCAGGTTTAGTTTGATCGGAGGGGGAAGCTGCGGAACGAAACTGACATGCTGAAGGATATCTATGCGCTCTTTGATCGGGTCCATGCCGTTGATGCGAATGGAGCCGCTGTTAGCGTGATAATAACCCAAAATCAGGCGAATCAGCGTTGTTTTTCCTGCACCGTTGGCACCCATCAGGGCGACGGCATCATTTTGTTCGAAATTGATCGAGACATTGTCCAGTGAGACGGCTTTGCCAAATTTCTTGGTAATACCAGTTACTTCTATCATACAATCGACTTCAGTCTGAATTCAAAGTTGAGGGCATCCTCATGGCAGACATCGATACAGCGCCCGCAGAGTGTGCAGTCTGCTCCGGTGACGAACTCAGTTTTTATGCCTTTCTCTTCACGCTCTTTATCATATTTTGCTTTGGTCAGTTCAAGTACCTGGTTCTCAAAACAGACATCATGGCAGACCATACAGTGGTCACAGTTGTCGTTCCACTCAATTCGGGTTGCACTGATCGGTCCCATCAGCCCGTATGTTGTTCCGACAGGGCAGACATAGCGGCACCAGGCCCGGCGTGAGTAGAATGTCTCAATAGCCAATACGGCAATGACCCACATCAGAGATACAGACCAGCCGTAGGCTACGGCACGACTCATGATACCAACGACATTGATGGTCTCAAATATGATATAGCCGCTGGTAAATGCAAGGATGAGAAAGATCGCCCAGAAGATATAGCGTACACGGTTGTCGAAGGCTCTTGATTTGATGATCTTTTTATCGACCAGAGTGTTATGGAATTTTTCACCGATCTCGCTTAGCAGACCGTATGGACAGACCCATGCACAGTAGGTGCGACCGCCGATGAGCAGGTAGACGATGATGATGGTCACAGTGCCTATAATCATATTGATATGAAGATGGTGCGTGGCTAAAAATGTCTCCATTGTCATGAGGGGATCGATAAGGTGAAAGCCCAGAAAGCGTGAACCGCTGAGCGTTCCCTCAAGGACCTGAATATCGATCGCAAATGATAAAAAGAAGGTGAGATGGATGGCGATGACCAGTATCCACCGTTTGGTTCTATAGCTAAGCTTTGTTTTGCCCTCTTTTGTTTTGGTGGTAAAGGTCGATAAAAACGTGGTGTTTTTGATCGTTGTTCGGGAATTATACTGATCCATCGTTTACTCCAAAGATATTATTGTTCGGCTTTCGCTCTTGCTTCAAATTCTCCGATTTCATCGGCATACTCTTTAAGTGCTGCTTCATCGAGCTTGAGCAGCAGTCCCTTCATGACTAGATTCTCTTTTCGTCCCGCTTTATAATCGAGGAGTTGCTGGTAAACCACATCGCTTTTCAAACCGATAAGTTTTGGTCCGATGATCCCCTCGCCGTTAATTCCGTGACATGAGGCACACTTCATTTTGTAGTTCTTGGATACTTTGAAACCGCCGATATTGCCGGCTTTGTCTCTCAGGGCTTTCAGCTTGTCCTGTTCGATCTTACGGTCATCTTTAGCTACCGGTGCAGTGGCCTGGCTGCTCTGCCCCATTTTGCCTGCCATATCACTGATCACTTTAACCTCGCCGCCATGGTAAGCTCCGCCCCGCATGGCGGTCATCGCCATGAGCCCGACAATTAGCAGTGTCAGTGCTCCTACAATAATATTTTTCATTATTAGTTTCCTCTTCCTGATCTCATTTTTTTAATTTCTATATTGAATTCGGCAATTTCGTTGGCAAGTTTTTGTATCTGCTCATCACTCATCTGCTTGACCAGCGCACTCATCAGGACATTCTCTTTTTCGCCGGTTTTATAGGCAGCTATCGTATTGAAGATAAACTTGGCATCCTTGTCCAGCAGGGAAGGTCCGATGATTCCGTTGGCATAATCATTATGGCATGCAGAACATCTGACGATAAAATCTTTACTCAGTTTGTGGACCAACAGTTCGATCTCCACCTGTTCATAGGGACTGCGCACGTGTAGATTGGCGTCAATGGCGCTTCGTTTTTCTGCTGGAGCACTTTTTTTCTCTTCTACATTGTAATCGTAGTAGTAGGATTTACTCTGTGTTTTATCGGTAGCCTTCTCTTCTACTTTCTGCTCGTAGGCTTTGATGTTTTTGGAAACTTCAATTTCCCCGGCCGTGACAGCAGCTACAGGAGCCTGAGTTTGTTTCTCTTCCTCTTTTTTTTCACCGCATCCAGCCAGAAGCAGAAGTGCCGTGAGAGCTAAAGCGTAAGGTTTCATGAACGTATCCCTTTTTCATAGTAATCTTCATAAGTCAGTCTGGGCTTGACAACGATGGCCGGCATATCAACAGGACAAACCTCTTCACAGACCCCGCATCCTACACAGCCGTCATAGATCTCGGGACGTTTACCGCCAGCGGCATCCGGGATCATCGCAATGGCACTCAGAGGATTCGGAAGTGGACAGATATCGGCACACATGGAACACTGCTCACCCTCAAAGGCATCGACTTTATCGAGGACATCCTGTTCAAGTTGTCTGGTATTCGGATGCGTATGCATTCTATCGATGTGTTTTTTAGGAACCGGTGTATTGGTCATGGCGATACAGGCATCTGGAAATTCAAGTACGGCTATCCCCATTCTAATATCGGTCGCCTTTTCACATGCATGGTCAAGTGCACCGCTTGGACAGGCCAGAACGCATGGAACGGCTTCACAGGCATAACAGGCACGCTCACGGGCATCGATGTATGGTGTTCCCTCTCCAGCTCCCATAAAGATATCGGCAAGGTGGATAGAGTGATAAGGACAGACCTGCTCACATTGACCGCATTTTATGCAGAGGCCAAGAAAGGTGTGTTCATCAATCGCTCCCGGAGGCCGTAAACGTGTCTCTTCCGCATTGAGGTAAGGTACGCCAACGATTCCACCTGCAAGTACTGCTCCCAATATACCGAGTGTCGAGTACTGGATAAATTCGCGTCGCTCTTTATTTACTGTTTTTGCCATGATCAGCTTTTCTCCCTTAGTCTGGGTTTTTCATCTTCAAGTAAAAAAATCGGCTCGCTAAACGGGGCCAACTTTGCTAAAAAGTTCAGCAGTGAGATTACCGGTGAACCATAAAAAAACTTCACTTCCGGGTTATAGAGCCAGAGTTTGTCCGCATACTGGTAGACTTTGTGCGGTGTATCACCGATATTGTCATTATTGCGGTCAAATCCGGCATAACTGTCCCAGTAGTTGCCTTCGAACTCATTGTCCTGAGTATTGCTCCCGCGCGAATCATTAACAATGTCCTCAATATTACCCAATAAAGTATTATATTTTATAATATTATTTTCACTCAGCGAGTGAAAATGGAGTGCTTCGGCGTTATAGAGGATCTTGTTACGGTTGATGAAGTTGTTAGTATCTGGCTCAAAGGGGGAACGGTCGATGTAAATTCCCTGAGCATTGTAGATAACGGTGTTTTCTTCAATGGTAAAGTTAGAGACATCTTTCAACCCGATCCCCATTCCCGTAGCACCGAGTGAACTTTTAACGATATTTCCGGTGGCAATAGTGTCTTTACTGTACATAAAGAAGATACCGACAGAGTTATACTTGTAACTGTTGTTGCGCACATAGTTCTTACCTGCATACATAAAGTGCAGGGAGTAGCGGCAGTACTCACCGTAGTTCTCTTCGATAATATTGCCATGCGAATACCAGACAACCATATCTCTTGATTTGACCAGGCTGTTGCCTTTAATAAGGTTGTCATTGCTGTACCAGAGGCGAAGTCCGTCGCCGCGCAGTCCCAGATCAAAATCTTTGGAGGTGATATAGTTGTTCTGGATGATTGAATTATTGGTCATCTGCATATCGATGCCGAAAAGTGAGTCGGTAATGGTACAGTCGGAGACTTCGCAGTGTTTGGCATCCCCGATACTGATACCGCAGTCAAGTTTTTCATGCTGGGCACCGCTGTTGGTAATGGTCAGGTTTTTCAGAGTGACATAGGAGCTTTTGATGGTAATGACAGTGCCTTCGCCTTCACCATCGATGACAACACCTTCTGATTTGCCTTCAATAGTGATCGGTTTGGTAATTAGCAGACTGCCTTTGTAAACACCGGGATTGAGCCGAATAATCGAACCCGCTTCGGCACTGTCGATCGCCTCTTGAAGCACTGATGCACCAGAAAGTGCAAATAACAGTGCTAAGATCGAGGCGATACGGCTAATCATCAAAGGCTACTCTGCTGCCATCTCGTCATTGGCTTTTTTTCTTGCCATAACTGCTAAAAGCGCGAAGAGTGAGATAAGGAGGATCATATAAAAACCGATGGTCGGGTAGGAGTGTGTCACAAACTGTGCAATTTTTCCATCGCCAAAGACCGTCGGCATAAACGGTTTGATCTTGAATGCACCCCAGTCATGCAGGTTGTGTCCGAACCAGTAGAGCCAGTAGGAGTAGTCAGCCATAAACAGGACAGGCAGCGACACCGGTACAAGCATAATATAGGTCAATATCTTTTTGTTGTAGGCAATAAAATAGATAATGCCCAGAGTGAGTGCCAGAAGAGCATAAATACCGATCTCTCTCTCAATAGTTCCACCAACCCACATAGGGTCCATACCAACGTAGTGGTTGATGGTGTTCATTTCGTGAACTTCCCCGCTGTAACCATCAAAGTGAAAAAAGACCGGGATCCCTTCCGGAAATGCCTCTTTCGGGTAGTTGGGAGCTTCAAGCGAGACGGCCCAGATAGGCAAAGATGCCACACCCAGTTCAGCTGAGTGCTCGATCATCCCCATCAGGTCATTATGTGCTGGTTCAGGAGTAGTGGTACTGATGTATCTTCCCTTGCTGTAAAAGTTCCATACACTTGCCGTAAACGGAGAGATATCATCGATTCTCTCTTCGTGAACCGCATTGAGTGTGCCATGAAAAGCAATCATCGGAAAGGTAAATGAGAAGGTCAGAATAAGTAACGCAATGGTTGCGAAAATTTTTGATTTTAGTAGACTTGGATGCATCGTACTGCCTTGTTTTTATTAGATCTTATTTATAAAAGTATAACAGATAATTTGATAAATAAAATCTATAATTTTAAGTAGTTTAGGTTATTTTGTGAAGAAAGTCATTGACGCTTGTCAATAAACAGGAAAGGGACTCCTTTCCTGTTTGGTTTGATTAGAACAGATTGGCGTTCTCGTCAATCCATTTGAAGTACTCGATGATATCTTTTGTCTCTTCTTTGGTCATATGCTGGTTAGGCATTTTGAGGTTGAAGTAGTCGATCATCCCTTTAACATATGGATCACCATACATTTTTTCAGGGTCTTTGATAAAGTCATAAACCCATTTCTCAGCATTCTCATGACGTTGAAGTACACCAGTGAGGTCCGGACCGGAACTGACTTTACCGACAACGTGACAACCTGAACATCCACCTTCGTCGAATGCACGTTGACCGCGTTCCTGTGCAGGTGTCTGTTTAGTTGCGATTTTAAGGACCAGCAGGTCTTTTGCACGGATACCGACATCTGCCGTCTTAACCATGTACTGCCAGATCATGTTTTCAAACAGGATCGCTTTTTCCATGTCACCGGCTTTAACCGCTGCATCAGATTTTTTCTTCTCTCCAGGGATTTGGCCATACTGGTCAAAGGCATCCGTTACAAGAGCTGCAACAGTAGGATGTTTGTCAAAACCGTTCTCTTTCAAGAAGGCAACAACACTCTGGATAACAGCATCCGTCGCAGCATTGACGGCAACAGTTTTGTCATATTCGGCTTTTAGCTCCGCAGCAGACATTGTTTTCATTTTGAGTTTTTGAGCCGATACATATTTTTTGTTCGGATCTTTAACCATCAGGTAACCCATCATCTCAAGGTGAAGCGCTGAACAGAACTCTGTACAGTAGTAAGGGAATACACCCTCGATGTCTGCAATAAATCTGATAGTAGAAGTTTCACCCGGCTCCAGTGAAGCGTGAACATCAAAGTGGTCAACAGTGAAACCGTGTGTCTCATCCTGGGCACGTTCAAGGTTGGTCAGGTGCATAGTAACTTCGTCACCTTTGTTAACCGTGATACGTTCAGGATTGATGTGTGAACGAACCATTGTTGCATAGACAGTGACTTTGTTGCCTTTACGCTCGATGCGCTCCTGGCCTGCAAGAGTTTTACCTTTATGAATCTTACCGGTTTTGGTATTTGTACCCATTTTATAACGTACATGCGGATGCAGTTTGCTTGCACGGATCGCTACGGCCTGGTGAGGTTCACCCAGTGGCAGTGGCATATCGACAAGAAGGTCCATCTTTTTACCGCGGATATCGATCAGCTGGTGATTTTGCGGATGCAAAGGACCAACCGGATTGAAGCGGTCAATAGACAGTTTGTTCAGTGCGATGATGTACTCACCCTGAGGATCTGCCGATTTACCTTCCATACCACAAAGGTGACCGATGTTGTAGTGGACGTTTACTTTGTCAAGTACTTTCAAAGTCTTATAGTTCCATTTAACAACCTGTGAGTCAACGTACAGTGAAGTATAGATCTCACCATCTACGTTTGAGTACTGGTTATGTAAAGGCCCAAGACCCAGTTCAACCTGACCATGCAGTGATTTTTTCATATCCAGGATAGGAATCCCGTACGGATCTTTCCCTGCAAAGTCTTTGTTCTTGATCAGTTTCATGATTTTAGAGAAACTGTAAACAGACGCGTGTGTATCGAGCTTACCACAGACTGTGATGTATTCACCATCAGGTGAAACGTCGACACCGTGCGGTGATTTTGGCTCAGGAATAAGGAAAAGTGCATTGTGTTTAATGGCTGTATCCATCATAATGACTGGGTGGCCATTGTACATTTTTACATTTTTCTTGTCTTTTGCCAGCTTAGCCAGCTTTTTCCAGTTATATACGTGCAAAAAGTCGGTATCGTTACGAGACATACCTGCTTCATTCGGCGGCATGCCTACTTCAATACCACCGGTATACATTTCAGAGTTGAATGAGTTGGTGAATGCCCAGCCGTGAGAAACGTTTTTACCCGCATCACTAAGGTCTTGCATATATGGAGGCATCTCGATCGTGAAAGAGTCTTTCTCGTTGATGCGACCTTTTTTAGCATCGAATTTCCACATTGTAGCCCCACCACGGTAGGTCTCTTTGTACTCTTCGATCGGGTGGTAGTTGTTATCGAATGGTGCAGCGTACTGACATGCTTCGATAATATACTCACTGTTTTGTGTAAAGAATGCCCCACCGTGCTCAGATTTAAAAACCGGGTTGACTACGATCTGTTTTGTCTCAAAGTCTTCCAGATCGATAACAGCAACACGCGGGTTGGCTTTATCATTGATGACCAGCCATTTACCGTCATATTTACCATTTTTCTCAGAGAGTGCCGGGTGGTGTGTATCACCCCAGTTGATCTCACGGCCACGGATATTACCCTGACGCAGGATCTTAAGACTGTCTACATCGTATCCGTACCCTTGCCAAGGCTCCGGTGTAAAGACGGCGATGTATTTTAAAATTCTCATTGACGGTACACCGTAAACGATCATTTGACCTGATTGACCACCTGAACTGAAAACGATGTAGTCTTCACGACCACCCGTCGGTGTATAGGTTTTTGCCGCGCGGATGACATCGTTCTCTGTCAGACCACGCTCTTTCATCACTTTCTCGAGGGCACCGCCGGCAGCTGATGCAACAGTAGCTGTCAGTGCAGTTCCTACGAGCAAGGATGAAATTTTATGTAAGCTATTCATAAATCGACTCCTTAAATTTTGTTTTAAACTAAACAAATGTAACTTGTTTATCACACTCCGTTTAATGCTTCGAAGTATGGATAAACCCTTGTCCAAGGTGGGAAAAGCGGTTTACCGATACTCCAAGCATTAGCCTAAAACACAGCAGTTTAATTATATTAAAATATAATCAGACTTATTCTCATGCTAAAGTAAATAGTTTTAAATTAAACTTATTTGAAAGATTTTAATTACTAATGTTTTCAAAATTTAACATTAATGTAACAATTCTTTGCTAGATTGTTAAGTGTAGAATTAAATACTCTCTTTTTTTGACAATATTTGACAACATTCTTCTTCTTTTTACTTGCAACCTTCAGCTTGATTACGTCAAAGTACACAAATGAATGAACGTACTAAAAAAATAGTTTTGATTATTTTATTGGCTGGAGGTTCAGCCTTCTTTCTTTATAGCGGTTTCACTATGCTCTTCTCGGAGCATAGCGAGACGGCAGTTAAACAGTCTAATTCCGACGGTAACTAGCCAATATACAGGCGTTAAGCTCATTTTGGGAGATATAGAGCTGCCCGATAATAGCGTTGATGGTATGGATATCGTTTCTCTCAACGGCAATGGCGAGCCCGAGCAGCTGGCCCAGTTCTCCATTTTTTTTCACGAGTGCATCGGCAATATTTTTATCGACATGGATCTGTTTCAGAATATCGGTGTATCCATTTTGAAACATCGCTTCCGCCATGGAGAGGAGGCCTGTCATATAGGCGGCATGGGCGAAGCGGTCAGAAGATTTGGTACGTCTGGCCAGCTCTTCCATCAGTGAAGCTCGCTGATGTGCCTGTTCACTGAGACGTTTGGTAAACGATGCTTCTTCTTCACTCTCTTTATCGTAGGCATAGACCATTAGCTCAAGCCAGTTACCCAGGCGCTCACGACCAATCAAAATTAGTGCCTGTTCAATGGATGCGAGGGTATCTTGCTTCAGCCCTTCATGAAGATGGATGAACTTGAGCAGAGTGATCGTAAGATAGGGTGACTTGTTAAACTTTTCAAGCAGCTCATCAAGCGGTGCATTGGTCCGCAGAAGATAGATCAGCTCAATCAGTAAAGAGCTGTCGGGATCGACACGCTCTTTTTTAAAGAGAATCGGTTTGGCAAGATGATAGCCCTGAAAGAGTTCACATCCGGCTTTTTTAGAGTTTTCATAGTGAGTTTCATCTTCAATTTTTTCGGCAATAAATGTGAGGTTGTGTTCTTTGAGTTTTGTTATGATCGCATCGGCTCCATCCGTTTCGCTTATATCGATCTTGACATAATCAATGGCGTCAAAGAGAGACTGGAACTGCAGTATGAACTCCGGACTGTCATGAAAATGGTTGAGTGCAAAACGGTAGCCTTTGGTATGGAGATACTCGATCCGTTTAAGCAGTTCGGATGAGATGACAGAACTCTCCAGTATCTCCAGAACAAAGTGAGATGGTGCTATGGAGTAGATAATATCATCCAGTATAGTGGTGTGATCAACTTTGATAAAAGCTATGTGGCCTTTGGTCAGATTGTTCAGACCGATATAGTTCAGGGCATTCACCAATACACGTGCAGTTGCATGCATGTGGTTGTTGACAGAAGTGCTGTTCTTCTCGGTATTGCGATAGAGAAGCTCGTAGGCAGCTATATTGCCTTTAAGGTCATAAATAGGTTGACGCGCCAGATAGATAGATAATTCCATAATACACCCTCTTGAGATCCGATTAAAACCATTATATCACAACAGATATCATAAAATATTGTTTTTATTATCATCTCGCCTGGCCTGGAAGTTCACTCAATCATGCAGGCCTCAAATCAACGGTTGGCTATAATGCCCTATGGCATATATCACACTCAGCCGTTCGGCACTTTTTCATAATCTGGATACCATCAAGCAGCACTCAAGAGATGTAGAAAAGGTTGCCCTGGTCTTGAAAGATAACGCTTATGGGCATGGTCTTGAGATCATCGCCGGCCTTGCCTCAGAGTATGGTATCAGCCGTGCGGTTGTGCGAACGCATGTCGAGGCCGTTGCTGTCAGCCGCTATTTCAATTATATTTTGGTGCTGGCGGATATCCCCAAAGAAGCCAGTGAGACCATCTGTTATACCATTAATGCGATTGAACAGATCGAACTGTTTCCAAAAGGGTGCCGTGTCGAACTGAAAGTCGACAGCGGTATGCACCGTAATGGCATAACACCATCACAGCTCGAAGCGGCTTTTAAGATGATCAAAGCGGCCGGCCTGCAGTTTGAAGGTCTCTTTACCCATCAGCGAAGCGGTGATACTCTGAGTTCCGAGTGGTTCTGGCAGAGAAAAAACTTTGAACAGATCAAAGCACACGCCACTCAACTGGCAAAAAGATATAGTATTGATCCGCTGCGTTTTCACAGCAATAACTCCGCTTCGCTCTTTCGTTCATTTCCCGAGGATGAAGCGATGGTACGGGTAGGTATCGCAGTATATGGATGCCTAGAGATGGACAGTACACTGATGCAGCCCGAGCTCAAACCGGTGATGTCGCTATGGGGAGAGAAGATCGCTTCGAGAGAGCTGCTGCCATCACAACGGGTGGGTTACAACGGAACCTACACGGCTGATGATGCAAAGAGGGTCTCTACTTATGACATTGGATACGCGGATGGCCTGTTCCGCACACTCTCCAATAACTATGTTTCACCAGAAGGCAAACCCCTGCTTGGCAGAGTGTCGATGGATAGCTGCTCGTTCGGGGCTGATGATGAGAACTTATTGATCTTTGATGATGCCAATTTGATCGCAAAGGTGGCCGGGACAATCGGCTATGAGATAATGGTGGGAATGCGTTCGTATATCAAACGCATTGTTATTGAGTAGAAGCCGATCTAGCCGCTGATTTTAACGATACCTTCTGAAAAAAGAACGCCGTCGATCCCCTCGGAGGCCATTGTTTCAATTTTATCTTCACTATCGATATGTACGAGAACCTTTGCATCAAACAGATAGCTGTCTGCTGCATTTTGGGCACTTTTTGAAAGGGCTTCGTCCACGACAATATAGGCGGCGTCAAGGGTATTGGCATAGATCACTTCAGTGAGTGTATGGCATTCGAGTGCAAATTTTAGATGATTGGCGCGCATATGATCGATAATATCGAGATTGTTTTCAGAAAAAGAGAGATAGAGAAGGCTATTGGAAGGCGTGTGGACAATCGCATCGCTATTATCGATGTGATAGAAACGCTCCGAAGCGATAAAACGGTGACCAAAAAGTAGCATCTTCTCCCCTTTTAGCTGTTCATACACTCTTGCGAGCAGAAGTACTGGCCATTTTTGATAAAGGCTTCATCAACGCGAACATAGGTGTTGCACTTGGCACACTCAACCATATCTTCATCATCCAGTTTTCTGGTTGATTTTCTGTTTGGCTCTGAGGGTTTTTTGACGCTTTTTTTCTTGATAAAGAAAAAGTAGACAGCGGCAATAACGGCGATAACCAGGAGGTATTTGATCATGATGCATTCTCGATTAGTAGATAGTGTCGTTTGTCCGTCTGAATAATCTGGTGCTTCAGTGACGGATCGACCTCTTCAAACACTTTTTCCCCTTTGTAAAAAAGCAGGAGTGTCCCTTGTACCATAAAAGGCTGACTGAGTTTTAAAAGCAGTTTGGTGTCGGTAACTGCGCGGGAGGTAATAAGCTCCATAGGTTCAGGTTCCAGCTCTTCGACCCGACAGCTTTTGACACTCACGTTATCCAGTCCAAGATCAGCTTTGATAAACTGTAAAAAACTGGCGCGCTTTTTCAGTGGTTCGACCAATGTAAAATGAGTTTCCGGTAGGGCCATAGCAAGAATCAGACCCGGAAAACCAGCCCCTGTTCCGATGTCCATCGCCTGCTTGAGTGCTGGAAGAAAGGAGATGGGATAGAGCGCATCGTAGATAAACTCATTTAATTCGGCTTTATTTTTAACACCGGTAAGGTTATGAATACGATTCCACTTAAAAAGGTGTTCACTATAGCGTTTCAATCTCTCGAAAAGGTCGTCAGTGAACAGCAGACCGGCATTGTCAAGTTGCGTCTTCAGGTTATGCACTCTCTACTCCTTTTCGATTATTGCATCTGTAATGATAGCCAGTACCAGATTACACCTATTTTGATGATGTCTGTGATTTAAAAAACAGTTAGTTGTTGTGCTTTGGCAGTGCAGGAGCAGTCTATCTGTTTCAAACTGTCAAAGTGCGGCAAATGGCTGTTTTTTTAAACCACCCAAAGGGAAAGCGTATAGCACACAGATTGACGGCACTATGATATTGCAAACGTACATAAAGTACGCTTACAATACCCTAGCTTGCACTCCATGCACTCTACGCTTTCAGACACCATCAAAATAGGTGTAGTCTGGTACTAGTTTTGCAGATGCTCGCTCTTGAGCGAGAGCCCCTTGAGGTGTGAAACCGGATAGGCAAAGGCGATTCCTTCTCCTTCACCCGTAATGTCAAGTTCATGCATAACATGTTGGATCAGTTCATCGACTTTTGATGTTGGCAAGAGGAACATCAGATCGACATCGGTATCTTCATGCTGTAGACGGTTGTAGAAGTTCTCCATCTCTTCAAGTCCCATACCGTGAGCCTGCGTAATGGTGACACCGCTTGCGCCGGCATCTTTGGCGGCAAGAAGGGCCCGTTCTTTACGTCTCTCCGGTACGATGATATGTACGGATGAGAACGGCATGATAAAGGAGTGGCGGACATCGGTTCCATCTACATTGATCGTAGTCAGGTTCATGTTGTTCGCATCTTCAAGTGCATGGCGCAGTTCAAGCATATGTTCCTGCTCGAGTTCGTGATGCCCTTTGACACCCATTTTGTCGGTGATCACCCCGTAGAGCATGACCGTAATCATCGGGAAGAGTGAAGCAAAAGCAATAAGACCGAAACCGTCGATCAGCGGATCACGCCCGTCAATGTTCGTTGCCAGTCCGAGTCCAAGTGCTGCAACAAGCGGAACCGTAACGGTAGAGGTGGTTACCCCGCCGCTGTCGTAAGCGATAGGGATGATATATTTTGGTGCCATAAAAGTAAGAGCAATAACGATGACATAGCCGGTGACGATGTAGTAGACAATATGCCCGCCGTCAACAATACGAAATGAACCCAGTGCGATCCCGAAAGCAACACCAAAAGCGACAAAGATACGCAGGGCGAAATCATTGATCTTGTCATCACTGATTTCTTTCGCTTTGCGGGCAATGGCAGTGAGTGACGGTTCAGCCATTGTCGTTGCAAAACCGATGGCAAAACCGAATGCATAGATGATAAAGTTGCTGTCACCCTGGGTGAGTTGGTAGGCCATCGTCTCACCGAGCGAGAAGAGCCCCATCTCAAGACCGAGGATGAAGGCATACAGACCGACCATAACAAGAGCAAAGCCGATCAGTACCGTTTTGAGCTGCTTAATCGGTTTACGTAAGATGGCGTACTGGAAAAAGAAAATAATGGCTAAGATAGGAACGACATCTTTGACGACACCAAACAGGCCACTGGCAATGCTGGCAATTGAAAAGTCAAAGGCTTTACTGCTTTTAGCTTCAACAACAACGGCTGCAACTTCTTTCGCTTCAACCAGCTCATATACGGCGATACCGTAGATCTGAACGAAGATCATCGGAGTAAGGGAAGCAAAGGCAATGAGTCCAAATCCATCGAGGACGGGACTGCGGCCTTTAATGGTACTTGCAAGTCCAATACCCAAAGCAGCTACAAGCGGTACGGTGACGGTTGAGGTGGTAACGCCACCCAGGTCGTAGGCAAGACCGACGATCTCATGGGGAGCATAGGCGGTTGTGGCTACCACCAAGATATAACCGGCAATAATGTAGTAGTGGATCGGTGTTCCCCGGATGATCCTCCAGGAGCCAAGTACAATAGCCAGACCGACAGAAAAAGCGACGACCATACGCAGGACGGTCGCGTCGATCCGTCCGGAACTTATACTGGCCGCTTTTTCGGCAATGACCACGAGGGCCGGTTCGGCGATTGTCGTACCAAAACCGATGAGGAAGGCAAAAGCGAGGATAAGCGGAGTGGAACCTTTATGCGCAAAATCACTCGCGAGTCCCTCACCGACCGGGAAGATACCGACTTCAAGACCAAGCAAGAAGACCGCCAGACCGACACCGACAATAGCCAGACCGATGGAGGTTGCCAGCCATCCTTCGGGAACCGTCTGGATAATTGCCAGCTGGAAGAAGAGGATGACAAGAATAATAGGAAGAAGATCGCGGAACGACTCTTGTAGAAGTTGGAGAAATGATCTAATGCTTAACACGCTGATTGCCTTAAAAAAAATTGCCTAATTATACTGTTGAGTGCTAAAAATAGAGGAGGTGATGGCCGTAATTACAGAAAGCAATAAAGGCAGTGATACCTTTGGTAATGGTTAGAAGAGGCTTCTAAAGCAGATGCCCCATCTGATCTTTTTTGACTTTTAAATACTCTTCATTATGCGCGTTTGGATCAATGATGATCGGCAGGCGTTCAACAATCTCGATATCTTCAAGCGATTTGATCTTTTCAGGGTTGTTGGTAAGCAACCGAATTTTATGAATGTCAAAATGGTGCAGAATGGTTGTGACTATCTCATAGGTACGCTCATCGGCTGAAAAACCAAGCTGATGGTTGGCTTCGATGGTATTAAGCCCCTGATCCTGGAGTGCATAGGCGTTGATCTTGTTGAGCAGCCCGATATTGCGCCCTTCCTGACGAAGATAGATGATCATACCGCCTTCGGCTTCAATGCTTTGCATGGCATACTCAAGCTGATCACGACAGTCACATTTCAGACTGCCGATCGCATCGCCGGTTAGGCATTCGGAGTGGACACGAACGATCGGTATGTCACTCATAGGCTCTTTATAGATGACAAGGTGCTCTTTGTGTCCCTCTTTGAACGCTTTGACTTTAAATGCCCCAAAACGTGAAGGAAGATTGGCGGCCTCGGAAGTAGTTATATTCATTACTTTAAACTTTTTATAGGTAAAATTGTCGCTTTCACAGTTATTGACTAGCTGTTTATTCGGTGTGATTATAGCAAGTTTGTCTAAAGCACACCTCTTCTAAAGGAAATTAATGTTTCAACGTTTCAGACGTACACGCCTCAATCCCCATCTTCGCGCACTGGTCCGAGAGACGGCCGTAAGTGTCAATGATTTCATCTACCCGCTTTTTATCCGTCCGGGAGAAGGGATCAAGACGGAAGTCGCTTCGATGCCGGGTGTCTACCAGATGAGTCTGGATGAGGCGATTAGAGAGTGTGAAGCGCTTAAGGCCTTGGGGATCTATTCGATCATCCTGTTCGGTATCCCGGAGACGAAAGATTCCGTGGGCTCGGATGCTGTATGTGATCATGGGATCATTGCAACGGCAGTACGTGAGATAAAACGTGCCCATCCGGATATGTTCGTGGCAACGGATCTCTGTTTTTGCGAATACACTGATCATGGCCACTGCGGGATCATCGATCATGTCCATGAGACAGTCGACAATGATGCAACCCTGAAGCTCTCCGCAAAGCAGGCTTTGGTTCATGCCAAAGCAGGTGCAGACCTGATCGCACCATCAGGCATGATGGATGGTATTATCACAACCCTTCGTGATGCACTCGATGGCGGCGGTTACGAAAATCTGCCGATCATGAGCTACTCGACCAAATTTTCTAGCGGCTATTACGGACCCTTTCGTGATGTGGCAGAATCGGTACCGAGTTTTGGAGATCGCAGCAGCTATCAGATGGATCCGGCAAACCGTCGTGAAGCACTTAACGAAAGTTTATCTGATGAGGCGCAGGGCGCTGATATTTTGATGGTCAAACCGGCTTTGGCCTACCTTGATATCTTACGGGAGATCAAAGATACGACACATCTGCCGCTAGCCGCTTACAATGTCAGTGGTGAATACGCCATGCTGAAGCTTGCCGGACAGCATGATCTGATCGATTACGATCGGGTGGTTATGGAGACGATGGTAGGCTTTAAACGTGCCGGCGCCGACATAATCATCAGTTATCACGCCAAAGAAGTGGCAAAACTATTGGGATAGTGTGTTATCATTTAAACCAAAGAAATAAAATAGAATATTAGGAACAGTATTGCGACACTTTTTAACACTTAAAGATTATTCTAAAGAAGAGATATTAGAGATTATTGAACTTGGACGTACTATCAAGCGGAGACTTAAAGCCGGTGAGACCAAGCCCTATATGCCAAATAAAACATTGGCGATGATCTTCGAGAAGAGCTCGACACGGACTCGTGTAAGTTTTGAAACAGGTATATTTCAACTGGGTGGTCATGGCCTTTTTCTCTCTAATCGCGATATTCATCTTGGCCGTGGTGAGCCGGTCAAAGATACCGCACGGGTGATCTCATCGATGTGCGATATGGTCATGATCCGTACTTTTGCACATAGTATGCTTGAAGAGTTTGCTGCTCACTCAAAAGTACCGGTCATTAATGGATTGACCGACTCCTACCATCCTGTACAACTCCTGGCCGACTATATGACGATGATTGAACATGGACATACCGATAACCAAATTGTGGCCTATATCGGTGATGGAAATAATATGACGCATTCATGGCTGATGCTGGCGGCAAAACTTGGGTTTGAACTGCGTATTGCGACACCGCATGGTTATGAAGTTGATCCATCTGTCCTGGAAGATGCCTACGAGCTGGCACGGCACAGTGGTGCAAAGATCATTGTCACGAATGATCCGCATGTTGCTGTCGAAGGGGCTACTGTCGTCACAACGGACACCTGGGCCTCTATGGGGCAGGAAGATGAGAAAGAGGAGCGCTTGAGAGCTTTTGACGGCTTTATGGTTGACCGGATGATTATGAACCGTGCCGATGCCAATGCAATTTTTCTGCACTGTCTGCCGGCTTACCGTGGACAGGAAGTGAGTGAAGAGGTACTTGAAGGAAGTCAGAGCGTAATCTTTGATGAGGCGGAGAACCGTCTGCATGCCCAAAAAGGGCTGATGGTCTGGCTGGACCGACAGCGCTGATAGTGCCCTACCGCCTATTGTGTCAGGGCGGTTTTGTTGATGGTGAAAACTGTCAATACTTTTGAAATAGCTGCAGTTCCCTGGTCGAAATAGATGTTTGGATCGAGCTTAATCTCTTTTTGACCGATAACCTTCTCCCGAGTCAGTGCTACATAGGCACGGATATCTGCGTTGATCATTTCCACTTTATTGACGAGGTCGGATGGATACTTTTTGCTGTTTGATGCATAGATGGATTTGGTGTCTGCAGCCAACTTGCCTGATAAACGTTCCGCTTCGTTTACAAAACCGGTCATTTTAGGTACTTCAATATCCAGTGAGTGGCCACGTGCTACGATCCCCGAACCTAGTCCCCGGGTCTTACCTATCTGCTCCGTAAGTGGAAGTACGACACTCATCATCAATGCGGTTGCCTGCTGTGTAAACTTTTCGTTTTTGCTAAATGAGTTTTGGGCTATATTGCTGCCCAATGCAAGCATTTCATTGATCATCTCCGTATAATTCTGAAAGGTTTGGCCGCTTGGTTGTTTAAACGCTTTTTTATTGAGCTGCTTGAGTGCTTTCTTAAGTTCAACGATCTTCTGTTGCGTTGTTGTGTCAACCGACATTTTCTGACGTTTCAGGGCCCTAAGCGCTTTTTTCATCTCACTGCGTTCGTGGTAGACGAGCAGTTGAGCGACAACATTGCCATTCATGAAATTATTGGTCAAACCCCTTGTTTTCTGGGTGGCTACTATAAGATCTTTCAGCGAATCAATATAGGCGATTTTCGCTATCTGTTCTTCATCTGTTTTATCAAACAGTGAAAAAGCGGAGGCATTCATAATTACCAGCATAAACAAAAGTAGTATCGTACGCATTAATATTTCCCTTTTTTGATGGTTATTATAACTAAAATACATATTACTATTCTTTGATGAAGATCAAGCATAGTTGGCAAGGAATTAGTAGAATTTTGAGTTAGATAAGCAGGAATTATGCTATGATATTTTATTTAAATTGTATGGAATTTTTAGTAGTCAGGAAACCGGCTGTATTGATCATTCATATCTTCAAAATAGTATTGAGGGAGTAAGTATGGTGCGTATTGTTCTTGGTGTAGTTTGGTTGACAGGATTATTGTTTGGTGAAGCTGCGCCTGAGTTAAATAACAAATACAGTGACTCTGCAAAATGTAAACCGTGTCATACTGAGAAAGTACATGAGTGGTCAGACTCTTGGCACTCAAAATCACATTACAACAACAACGAATACCTCCGTAAATCAATTGATTATGTCGGTCGAAAAAGCCGAAAATCAAAAAATGCCATTAAAATCGAGTGTGCTGCATGCCATAATCCACGTATTGCTGTTACAAAGACAGGTATGGATTATGAGATTATGGCGGCGATGAAACTCGATGGAGGTTCAGCAGTCAATAAGGCACTTGAAAGTGATTCACTGAATGAGGGGATCAACTGTCTGGTCTGCCACAGTGTTGACAAGATTGATGAAAAAGCTGATGAAACTGTGCGAGGGACTCATCGTCTGCACTGGAATCCGGTAGGAATAATGAGCGGTCCGATTGATGATGCCAAATCACCTTATCATAAAACACAAAGCAGGGATTTCTTTAAAGAAGAGTCCAATAAACTCTGTTTTGTCTGTCATGCGAATGATCGTTCGCAAAGCGGTTTACTCTTTGCCAATATGGAAAAAGAGATGGGTGATTCTGAAAAACTGTGTGCAGATTGTCATATGAGCCCGAAGAAACCAGGTGTCGCCAGCAACCTTGCGATCGAAAACAACAAGCCAAAAAAACGTATGGTCCGCGAACATGGTTTTGTCGGTGCCCATACGCCATCACTGTGGGAAGGGGCCTTGACACTGAGTGTGGCCAAAAAAGGCAATGAACTGCTGGTTACGATCAACAATGACAATCCTCACAATCTTCCATCGGGATTCGGAGCACGTGAACTGATCATCGATGCAACCTACAAATCCGGTCAGAAATCCATAGCTTCCAAAACTGTTTCAATGACACAGAAATATACTAGTAAACGGGGTAAGCCGACGATCCCGCATCTCGCGGTTGAGGCGACAAAAGATATTTCGATTCCAGCCAATGGTTCACGAACTGTTAAGTTTCCATGGGTAGAGGGAACAGGTGTTGTAAATGTTGAACTGTATTATCGTTTAGTGAATGACGAGGTACATTCGATTTTAAAATTGAAAGAGCCGATTTGGTCAAAGAAGATGTTTATCGATAAAAGAGTTTTTCGTCCATAAGTAAAAGCCTTTCTACGGGCTTTTAACTCCTAATAACTAATCCCCGTAGCACTTCGTACTTTTTCAATTACTTCCATCGCACTTTCACGTGCTTTGGCCGCACCGTGAGCCAAGATGTCACGGACTTCATCCTGATGCGTTTCATAGTAAGCCCTTTTTTCACGATAAGGCGTATAGTAGTCCCAGATCACTTCAGCCAGATAGAGCTTGAAGTGCCCATGCCCTTCACCGCCGCGTTTATAGCGTTCCTGTAAAGCGATCTGTTTCTCTTCATCCAGGTAGAGTTTGGCAATGTTGTAGATATTGCAGTTCTCATACTCTTTGGGCTCTTCCATAGGAACAGATTCCGTGATAATTTTTTTGACCACCTTTTGCTGTTTCTTCTCTTCGCCGAAGATATTGATGGTATTGCCATAACTTTTACTCATCTTCTGACCATCGACACCCGGTACGGTTGCAACATTTTCATCTACACGGTATTCGGGCAGGGTGAAAATTTCACCATAGGCATTATTGAACTTGATGGCAATGTCACGGGCAATCTCAACATGCTGGATCTGATCTTTGCCGACAGGGACAATTTGAGAGTTGAAAAGCAGGATGTCTGCCGCCATCAGGACCGGGTAAGAGAAAAGGCTGTGATTGGCGGCAATCCCTTTAGCCGTTTTGTCTTTGTAGCTGTGTGCACGTTCCAGCAGTCCCATCGGTGTGAAAGATGAGAGTATCCAATAGAGCTCAAGCACCTCTTTGACATCAGACTGTACCCAGAAGGTACTGCGCTGGGGATCCATTCCCAAAGCCAAAAAGTCAGTTGCCGCCTGCATGGTCAGTTCAGCAAGACGTTTACCGTCACTGACAGTCGTCATGGCGTGATAGTTGGCAATAAAGGCAAAGATTTCGTTCTTCTCCTGCTCGGCGATCATCGGTTTGATAGAGCCAAAGTAATTTCCGATGTGCAGATCTCCAGAGGGTTGGATACCGGTTAAAAGTCGCATATAGATATAGCCTTATAAAAAATTGCGAAATTATAGCGCAAAACCTGGATAGGCCTAAATATTAGCTGGTATGTGTGGCAGATTATTCAGTAAGGATGTGTTATATTTTAAGTAATAAAATAGATTAAAGGAGTTACGAAATGAATACGCAAATTCGTACAAAAGACATTACGCTGAACGACCACACAAAAGCACATATCGAAGGTGCAATTGAGCAATTTAAAAAATATAATCTGGATATCACGACGATCAATGTCATTTTGGCTAAAGAGAAAAAAGGTATTAGTGTTGAGTTTGATATGCACATTGCCCACAATTCGCCAATCGTTATCAAGCAAGAAGATGATGCTCTGGATGCTGCTATTGATCTTGCCATAGACCGTGCATTAAAAGCACTTCGCCGCCTGCATGATAAAGTAATCTCTCATAGTAATGAGTCAATCAAAGATATGGAAGTCGTAGAAGCAGAATAATCGTGTCAAAGATCAGGATTGTCTGTCCACATTGCGGAAAGGTCAATGCCATTCCGCTGCGAGAGAGCTATTCAAAAGCCAGCTGTGGCCATTGTCAGCAATCTCTCTTAGCAACAAAACCAATTGCTTTTGATAGAGCGGGGTTTGATAATCATGTTGCCAATAACGATATTGTTGTTATCGTCGATTTTTGGGCATCGTGGTGTGGGCCATGTAAGATGATGGCTCCTGTTTTCGAACAGGTAGCCGGGTCATTTCCGCTGAAAGCCCGTTTTGGAAAAGTAGATACTGAAGCACAGCAGGAAGTTGCAGCCCGTTTCGGCATCCGTTCCATACCCACGATTATCGCATTTAAAAACAACCGGGAGATCGATCGTCTCTCCGGCGCACTTTCGGCTGATCAGCTTCAGCAATGGGTAAGTCAAACTATCTGATATACTCTGTTCAGATTGAAAAATGGGGATGCTATGCTGCGATCTCTTCTTCTTATACTGGTATGTTTTTCATTTTTACAGGGTGCCGGTGACTATTCGCTGCGTTTTGCCCTGGGAAAGGCATCGCTGAGCAATCTGCCTGAAATCGTAGAGGGTGAAAATGAGACGCATCCGGAAAATCTCATGGCCTACGGTATCGACGGCGGATATCGGCTCAGCGAAGCAGTGGGCGGATGGCCCGTAGATATCTATCTCAAGGGTGCTTTTTATTATTTTCAGGAGGAGGGGACCTATATCCAGAGAGATCCGAGTGTCATCACCTACGGAAAGGTATATGAGCAAGAGGATGTCTACGAGGGGATCCTCTATTTTAAACTTTACTGGAATATCGATATGTGGAAAAACAGGCTGCGTCTTGGTGCCGGCAACGGTTTTTCATATGTCTCGGATATTCCGCTTGTCGAGAAGATGGAGGCGGAGTTTGACCGGGATAACCAATCCCGGCTGTTGAACTATATGGAGTTTACGCTGGATGTTGATATCGGACGGCTCTTTATGTATAAGCCGCTCTTTGACACCTCTTTCGGCTTTTTTATCAAGCACCGTTCGGGTATATACGGTACGATCAACAACGTCAAAGAGGGTGGGTATAATTACAATATGCTCTATATCGAGAAAAATTTCTAACGAGCAACCTTAAAGGTGCCCTAAAAGGATACCCCGTAAGTAAAATGAGCGAAATGGTCATTTTCTACGAGTAAATGGTTACAATTTTGTCATTAGGAGAATTATGGAATATTATACATGGGTACTAGCGTTTCATGTGATGAGTTTTAGCAGCTGGATGGCGATGCTTTTTTATCAGCCGCGTCTTTATGTGTATCATCAAGAGCACAAAGAGAACAGCGGTTTTGTTGATGTTGTAAGGATCCAGGAAAACAAACTCTACAATTTTATTGGAACACCGGCGCTATGGGCAACTGTAATTAGCGGTAGTGCGATGATCGCCTTGAATCCGGCACTCTTTCAAAGCGGAATGTGGCTGCATATCAAATTGACGGCAGCGCTGGTATTGATCGTATACCATTTCTCGCTGGGATATTTTCGTAAAAAGTTATTGGATGGAAGTTGTACAAAAAGCGGAAAATTTTTCAGAGCTTACAACGAAGTTCCGACGATCATCATGCTGATCATTGTCATCATGGTGATTGTTAAACCTGTTTAATTCTTTTCTTTCAAGCCTCCGTGGTCTCGCTTAGTCCGAGAACACTCCGGTTTCAAAGCTAAAAATGCCAAGAAATCGGCATTTTTTTACGCATTCATCTCTACTTTTCCCCTCGCTTCTTCGCTTTAAACAGAAGCGGAGTTCCCTCAAAATCAAACGCTTCACGCAACTGATTGGTCAGATAGCGTCGATAGGTAAAGTGCAGCCCTTTAGGTTTGTTCATGATCAAGGCAATCCGTGGCGGACGTGTTTCATACTGCGTCGCATAGTAGATACGGATCATCTGGCCGTTCATGGATGGAATAGGGTGCTTTCGCATAGACCACTCAAGGACTTCATTCAGACGTGAAGTCGGGATACGCTGTGAATAGCTTTCATTGATCTTCAAGAGCATGTCGTACATCTTATGAACGCGCTGTTTTGTCAATGCCGAAATGGTGATGATCGGGGCGTAGTGCAGGAATTTAAAGCGGTCACGTACGTCCTGGATGATCTTGTCATATTCGTCAGAAGGGGCGATATCCCATTTGTTCAGCACGATAAGGCAGGCCAGTCTGTTTTTATCGACGAGACCGGCGATTTTTTCATCGAGATCGAGAAAGGGTTGGCTGGCATCGAGGACGACCAGGGCGATGTCCGCTTCATCTAGCATTTTTTCCGTACGCATCAGCGCATACTTTTCAATCCCCAGGATCTTACCCCGTTTTCTAATACCGGCCGTATCGATAAAGGTGATCTTTTTATCTTTATAGCTGATCTCTTCATCGATAGGATCAATCGTTGTCCCGGCAATGGAGCTGACAACAGAGCGCTCCTCTTTCAGCAGGGCATTAAGCAGTGAACTTTTTCCTACATTGACCCGTCCGATGATAGCTACGCGGAGGTTGTTGGCGGCTTCTTCATCGTATTCGCGGATATTGTCGTTTTCATCGTAAACAGACTGATCTTCATCCTCATCTTCTTCATCGTCATAGTGGTCAAGAAAGGAGTCAAACTGATCGAACCTATCCTCTTTTACGACAACTTCCTGAGGTTGTTCCGGACTTTCAGGTTCGGGAAGCTGGTTAGCTATCCACTCCAGCAGGGCATTGATATGGCGGTTATGGGAAACGGAGATACCGAAAATGGTATCGGTACCAAACTCATAATACTCCCATAGCTTCTCTTTCATTTTGTCATTGTCAATTTTATTGACGACAAGGGCGACGCTTTTACCCATCTGCTCCAGTTCGTAAAAAAGTTTTTTGTCATCCTCTTCGGGAAGGGATTTTCCATCGACCATGTAGAGGATAATATCAGCTTCATGGGCAGCCTGAAGGGATTTCTCCTTGATGCGGTCAAAGAGTTCATTGCCTTCATCAAGTCCACCGGTATCGAGTACTTCAACCTCTCTTTCAAGGATTTTTGTTACGCGTTTTTTGATATCGCGTGTTGTACCGGCCTGCTCGGAGGTGATGGCATCACGCTCTTTGAGCAAGCGGTTGAAGAAAGAACTTTTGCCGACATTTGGCCGGCCGATAATGGCTAATTTTTTCATAATGGAAGTATATCTAAAACTGGGGAGTTTTTTTGATGAATGGCGAGTGGCACTATTCACCGTCTGTCATTCACTCTTCACTGAGCAGCAGGCTCCATATTTTCAACATAAATGGATTGGGAAGGGAAGGCGAAGGCCGCACCGTTGTGCTCTACAATCCTCATGATCTCAAGGTTAAGCCGTTCTCGTACCTGCATATATTCGCCCCAGTTTGTTGTGTTGGTGAAGAAGTAGCAAAAAATTCCCAGTGCACTATCTTGAAAATCGGTGAAGTAGATATGAATGGTGTCGGGGTGAACATCGCTGTCTTCACCCAAAAGCGTACGGATCTCTGCCAGAATAGTCTGCATCTGTGACGATGTGGTGGAGTAGGTCAAGCCTATGTTCATCTTGATCCGGCGTTTACCCATACGTGACCAGTTTAAGATCGCTTTACCGGCCAAATTCGCATTGGGGACAGTGACCAGCGCCTGGGCAAAGGTGCGTACTTTGGTCGAACGCATGCCGATTTCTTCGATGGTTCCCTCGACATCCGGTGTTTTGATCCAGTCGCCGATCTTAAAAGGGCGGTCGGTAAAGATCATGATCGATCCGAAGAAGTTGGCAGCGGTATCTTTTGCCGCGAGCGCCAGAGCCATACCGACGAGCCCGAGTGAGGCAAGAAAGCCGTTAACATTAAAGCCCCACTCCTGAAAGATCGTGATGGCACCGATGATAAGTATAAATGCTTTGAGGATGGAGATGACGAGTCTGATCAGACTTTCACTCAACTCTGATTTAAAGTGCCGGGAGAGTTTCTGAAGCGACTGGGAAAAGACCGTAATGACCCGGTGGGCGATCCACACGGCCAGTAAAATGACAATTGAACGTAAGAAGTGCGACAGCATCACTTCGGTTGTGTCGGGGATGATAAAAACATTCAAGGCAAAATAGAGACCTATCAGGAGAATACCCCATCGCAGAGGATGCTCAATGACATCAACAATCTTGTCATCAAAGGTAGTGTCAGTTTTATGTGTCAGGCCACGAATGACGGCGATCGACGCCTGGACAAGTTTGAAACGAAGAATTAGAAAGAGAATGAAGATTCCAATCCCTTTCAGCCATGTCTCAACGCTGTTACCCAAAAAAGTGTATTGAAGAAATTCCTGAATCTCAGGGGGTAATGAAAATTGCAAAAGTAAGCCTTTTTTGAAAATATCATAGCAAAAAAAGACTTGGATGGTATATAATGCGGCATGATAAATTATGCTTATGAAGCCTTTGAAAAAGATACAAAATGTTTAATTGAACAGGTCAAGCCCTATCAGCCGGATCTGATTGTGGCCATCGCCCGTGGTGGCATGATGCTTGGACAGGTAATGGGGTATGGGCTTGGTGTACGTAATGTCCAGACGATTCATGTTGAATCCTATGATGGTGATTGCCAGCGTGATAGCGTGAGTGTCTATGGAAGTTGTGATCTTAGCAATGCCAAACGTGTTCTGATTGTCGATGATATCGTTGATAGTGGAGAAACCCTGCAGGCAGTCCTTGAAACACTTCAGCGTAGTTCGCCGGATGTTCAGATCAAAACCGCTGCTCTGTTTTACAAATCCACCGCATCGGTCTCACCCGATTTTAAAGTGCGTGAAGCGACAGAGTGGATCGGATTCTTCTGGGAAAAAGAGTATGAATAAACGGGCATGGCTTCAGACCGTCGCCGCTCTGTTTTTGGTTATGCGGGTAGTGCTGTTTGAAAGATTTGAACAGGTTGTACTGTATGGGTGGTGGCTTTTGATCGCCACAGGGGCATTGATCTTTTACTGGCTGGATTATCGTGTGGCTGTCGGGGTGGTCGTATTTGGTTTTCTGGCAAGCTCATCTGCTCAAAAGGCTATGCACTCCTTGAAGCCGGTGTTGTTAAGAAGTGGCGACCGGATTGAGTATGTTCTGCCGGATGCTGAACTCCAGGAGCAGTTTCAGCAAGCCGTTTTGATTAGTGCTATCGCTAAAGAAGAGGTCGCCAAAAGGGGACTTTTTGATACGGAACAGATCGATGAATATCTGAGGTTCTATCTGATCTCAAGCGGGAAAAGAACCATGGCTATCCCTTATGAATGGATTATGGGTATTGAGATCAACGACTTGCCTCTCCCTTAGCCTCTGCTTTTCTTGACCATCTCATACGCCGCATTGATCTCTTGAACTTTTTCAGTTGATTGGGCGATATAGTCGTCGTCAGCGCCCTGTGCTTTGATGATGTCCGGATGGTATTGGCGTACCAGTTTGCGATAACGTTTTTTGATCGTATCGAGCGAGTCGTCTGCAGAGCACTCCAGTAGGGTGTAAGCCTCTTCGAGTGAGCTTTGTGTGGTGGCGTGTTGATGCATGCCCGCTGCCTGAGAAAGCATCGCTTCAATTTCGTTGTTCTCAAACTGTAAAAAGGCGGCAATTTTAAGCAGCATCTTCTCTTCAGCATGGCTGAGGTGGCCGTCAATGTAGGCCAGATTGACCAAAAAAGCCATCATCATATGACGCTTATGACGATCACGTCCGATAAGACGCTGCAGAGCAAGGGCAATCTCATCGATGTTATAGACGATCTCTTTTTCAATTTTAAAGATCTCTTTGAGCATCTCTTTGGTACGTTCAGGTTCAGGAAAAACGGCGCTGATATCGCTGAACATATTGCCAACGAGTTCAGCTTCCAATTTATCTACGCGGCCGTCGGCTTTGGCGATTTTGGCGGTCAGAGCCACAAAAAGTCCAAGCTCACTGCGTGCCAGATGCTCCTGTGTCAGCTCGAAGTTCTGAAACTGCTGTTGTGTATAGTTGACCTGTTCGTAGCGTCGGTAGCTTCTAAATACCCATACGAGAAAAAGTCCGACAAGGAAGAAAAATATAAATTGTGTCATTGTTAACCTTTGGTGAAATTATAGTTTTAATCAGTAAATCGTTTGTAATGATACTTTGAATACACTTCGGTAAAAAATAAAGTCATTATTTGAAACATTATATCGCTTCCATGGACCGAGGTGTCCTTTTTATGCTTATCGCTTCACTCTTGTTCGCGCTTATGGGTGCCTTCGCTAAATTGGCCAGTGAAAGTATGCCCTCACTTGAAATAGTCTTTTTTCGTAATGTTTTTGGTGTTTTGATCATTGGCGCGGCAATCTTGAAAAAGCCGATGAAGCATAAAGGTGGAAAACCTTTTTTACTCTTTTTTCGTGGTTTGATGGGGTTTTTGGCCCTCTTGGCTTTTTTTTATAATATTGCGCACATCCCGCTTGGGGATGCGATGACCTTCTCCAAGACTTCGCCTATCTTTACGGCGATCTTTGCCTGGCTTTTTTTACAGGAGCGTCTTCCGGTCACTGGCTGGATGGCTGTCTTTATCGGGTTTGTAGGGATTGTACTGATCACCAAACCGACGGGGATGATGTTGTCAAAAACCGATTTGCTGGGGATCGCCAGCGGTATCGGTGCGGCACTGGCCTATACGGCAGTTCGGGAACTCAAACGCTATTATGACACCCGGGCCATTGTCCTCTCTTTTATGGGTGTCGGGACAGTCGGACCGCTGCTGTTAATGATAATCTCCCCTTATGTCGATATAGCTTCATTGGACTTTATGTTTGGCGAATTTATCATGCCAGAAGGTGTGGTCTGGTTTTATATCGTCGGTATGGGCTTGTTCGCGACGCTGGCACAGGTTTATATGACAAAAGCGTATGGCGAGACGCAAGCCGGTATTGTGGGTGCGGTAAGTTACACAAATATCGTTTTTTCCATAGCAGTTGGAGTGCTTTTGGGTGACTCGTTTCCTGAAATGCTTACACTATTGGGTATAATCCTGATTATAATTAGCGGTCTTATGGTTGCACGTAAAAATAAGGGATAAAAATGGATGGATATATTTATTATATTACACTTGGCGTGATCGCTGTCATTGCGATTCAATTTTTTCGTGGAGGACATTTGATGATGAGTGCCGCTGTATTGGCTGTCGGCGCATGGATCATCTATAACCATGACAAAAATATTGATATTTCTGAGACGATCTACCAGAGCATCGATGAGGGTGCAAAGAGCGAGTATGAAGATCGTCGTCTGGGTACAGATGCTTATGATTATGATCTTGACAAAGCTAAGAATGGAAATAACATTCAGAAGGAATCAGAATGATTCTAATGGCTGGTCCCTGTGTCATAGAGAGCGAGGAAAACCTCTTCTCTATTGCCAAGTCTTTAGAAAACTATCGTGATGATACACGATATGACTTTTATTTCAAAGCCAGTTACGATAAAGCCAACCGTACATCACTGGAGAGTTATCGCGGTCCGGGTCTTGAAGAGGGGCTGCGTCTGCTGCAAAAAGTCAAAGACGATTTTGGTTACCAGATCGTAACGGATGTGCATGAGAGCTATCAGATCGAACCGGTTGCGGAAGTAGTCGATATCTTGCAGATCCCGGCATTCCTATGCCGCCAGACTGATCTGCTTGTTGCAGCTGCCAAGACAGATAAAATTGTCAATATCAAAAAAGGGCAGTTTATGAACCCTAACGATATGAAGTACTCCGTCTTGAAAGTGCTTAAAACACGTGGATGTGATGAGGTGAGTTACGAGAATGCCAAGGCAAACAAGGTGTTGCTGACGGAGCGCGGTTCGACATTCGGCTATGGCAACCTCGTAGTAGATATGCGTTCGCTCGTCATTATGCGTGAATTTGCACCGGTTGTCTTTGATGCTACCCACTCGGTTCAGATGCCAGGCGGAGGCGGTGGCACGACATCGGGAGACAGCTCGATGGTACCGCACCTGGCCAAAGCAGCTGCAGCGGTCGGGGTAGACGGTTTCTTTTTTGAGACCCATTTTGATCCATCGGTTGCCTTAAGCGACGGACCAAATATGCTAAAACTCGAAGAGTTGAAACAACTGACAGAAACAATACAGAAAATTCAGACTATATAAGTAAATAAAGGATAAAAATGCAAGTTATTGAGGGAAGATTACAAGTTCAAAATGGCAAGAAAATTGCGATTGTCAGTACAAGATGGAATCACTTTATAGTAGATCGTTTAGTGGAGGGAGCCAAGGACGCATTTGATCGTCATGGTGGCAATATTGATGATATCACACATGTTCTGGTTCCTGGAGCCTTTGAGCTTCCAATGATTGTAGATAAGCTGCTCGCGTCTGGAAAATATGACGCCATTTGTGCTTTAGGTGCAGTTATCCGTGGTGCTACCCCTCACTTTGATTATGTATCTGCCGAGGCAACCAAAGGGATAGCTACCATGTCACTGAAGTATCAAAAGCCTGTATCTTTTGGACTTTTAACTACCGATACCATTGAACAAGCCATTGAGCGAGCGGGGACAAAAGCCGGAAATAAAGGTTTTGAAGCGATGACTACAGTCATTGAGATGTTAGATCTATATAGCGAGATCGATTAGCAATGGCAACACGTCATCATGCCCGCATGGCTGTTGTGAGCCTGCTCTATGCTTTCGATCTTGGTAACCAGACCATTGCCGAATATTCGGATGAGATTTTGGAAGATAAAAAGATCCGTAACAAGCAGAAAGATTTTGCCATGGCTCTTTTCCGCGGAGTTATGGATAATCTCGAAACGATCGATAAAGCGATCGAAACGCATCTGAAAGAGTGGGATTTTGGACGTCTTGGCTCCATCGAACGTGCGACACTCCGTTTGGGCGCTTATGAAATCCTGTTTGGTGAACTGGACTCTGCCGTGATTATCAATGAAGCGATAGAGATTACCAAAGCGTTTGGCACGGAGCAGTCTCCAAAATTCATTAATGGCGTGCTTGACGCTATATCAAAAGATAAAGAGTAGCCAGCAAAATATGAGTAGAATGACCAAAGAAGAGGCGCTCCGCCTCATCAAAGAAGGCGATCTCAAAGAGCTTGGTAAAATGGCCACGGCCCGAAAAAAAGAGCTTCATCCAAAAGGGATCACTACCTTTGTCGTAGATCGTAATATCAACTACACAAATATATGCTGGGTTGACTGTAAGTTCTGTGCCTTCTACCGGCATGAAAAAGATGATGACGCTTATGTGCTCACTTTTGATGAGATCGATGCCAAGATCGATGAACTGCTGGAGATCGGCGGGACACAGATTCTTTTTCAGGGTGGTGTGCATCCCAAACTGAAAATCGAGTGGTATGAAGATCTGGTTGAACATATCCATACCAAGTATCCGCAGATCACTATTCACGGTTTTTCGGCGATCGAGATCGATTTTATTGCCAAAGTGTCACGTATCAGTGTCGAGGAAGTATTGACGCGTCTTCAGGCCAAAGGTCTTGCATCCATTCCGGGAGCCGGAGCGGAGATTTTAAGTGATGAAGTGCGTGATGTGATCGCTCCGAAAAAGATCGATGCTGAAGTATGGATCGATATCCATCGAAAAGCGCATAAACTGGGTATCAAGTCAACAGCAACGATGATGTACGGAACCTTGGAGAGCGATGAAGATATTGTCGAGCATTTCGATATGGTACGTCGTCTTCAGGATGAGACAGGCGGCTTCAGAGCGTTCATTATGTGGTCGTTCCAGGGAGAAAATACAGAGCTGATGAAACTCTTTCCAAATATAGAGAAGCAGTCATCCAACCGCTACCTTCGTCTTTTGGCTGTAGCGCGACTCTTTTTGGATAATGTGCCAAATATCCAGAGCTCATGGGTGACGCAGGGACCATACATCGGTCAGATGGCACTGCTTTACGGTGCTAATGACCTTGGTTCGACCATGATGGAAGAGAATGTCGTCCGTAGTGCCGGAGCAGGGTTTAGAATGGCCAAAGATGAGATGGTAAGACTTATCAGCGATATCGGAGAGAGACCGGCAATCCGCAATACAGCGTATGAGACATTGGAGCTTTTTGCGTGAGATTTTTTTTAGCACTATTTTTATTTGGACAGGTGGTTATGGCAGCAACAATTGATTTTATTGAAGTGAAGGGCGTTAAAGTCCCTTTGATCTATGAGGAGGAGAAACGGCTTCCGATCGTCTCGATGCAGCTTGTTTTTCGTAACAGCGGCTCGATCACCGATGAGAAGCATGCTGGTCTGGCAAAACTGAGTGCCAAGATGATGAATGAAGGGACACTTTCACAAGGAAGTATCGGGTTTGCCAAGGCGCTTGATGCCAAGGCGATTCATCTGAGTGCCAATACGGGTACGGAAACCTTTGTCATGGAGATGAGCTCGCTCAAAGAGGAGTTCGCTTCGGGTAATGAGCTGTTGTCATCACTGCTGAAAGAGCCAAACCTGACGGAAGAGAGTCTGCGTAAAGTCAAAGCAGTCACTATCGGTTCGATTACCCGCAAAGAGAATGATTATGATTATGTGGCCAACCATGCCCTTAAAGCGCTGCTCTTTAAAAACACCCCTTTGGCCAACCCATCAATCGGATCCAAAGAGAGTGTTGAAACTATAGCCTTAAAAGATACGAAACTGTTCCTGAAAGAGCACCTTGTCCTATCTCGCGCCATTGCCGTCATTGGCGGTGATATCTCTTTGGATGAGGCTAAGAAAGAGCTAATAGAACTGCTTGAAGTGCTTGAAGTCGGTCAATCCGCTGAACTTCCTCATTACGATGTTGTCAAAAAAGCTGAGGAGAAGACTCTGCTTCGTACAACAGAACAGGCTTATCTCTATTTCGGTTCGCCTTATGCCATGCGTGTCGGTGATGAAGATTACTATAAAGCACGTGTGGCGACATTCATCCTTGGTACCGG
>JAYEMF010000076.1:0-3035 GCA_034717975.1 Campylobacterota bacterium | reverse complement strand
GCAGAAAATGCCAACAACGCACCTGAAGCAGTAGTATTGTCACTTGGCCTAGACCTTGATAATGTCACTTATACTGAAAATGCAACAACTACTTCTACACATAGTTCATCTGAAAGTATCAATCTAAGCAAAAATTCTGGCCCAGCTACCATTACACTTGATAGTGATGCTACAACAACTGAAGTCACCATTAAAAACTTCAAAGTTTCTGGTGGTGGAGCAGACAGCGGTACTCTCTATGCATATGATGCCGATGGAAATGAAGTTACTTCCCTCTCCCTCGATGATTCAGCGATATGGACAGAGATCAGCAAAAATACTGCCAGTATTACTTTAAATACAGATACACCATTCTCATCTATTAAAATTGTTTCAGATGGCAACAGCCAATTCAAAGTTCTTGGTGTTGAAGCAAGTACTCCTCAAGATAGCTATGAATACGACTTCTCACTTTCAGCATTGACAACAGATGCTGATGCTGAACTCTCATCAGTGACCCTGAGCTCACTTCCAGATGGAACAAGCCTCTATGATAGTAACGGCGATGCAGTCCCTTCCACAGAGGGGGTCTATGACATTGATATGAATTCAAACAATTCACTCAATTTCACTCTTGTCAGCAATACAGAACTTAACGAGAGTGACATCGGTGATATCTATGGTGAAATCACTGCAACCAATGCAGATGGTAACAGTACCGTTTCCCACTCATTTGTCAATACTACAGAGATCAGTGGTGATGAGACTGATGAATCGATAATCGGTACAGACTCAAATGAATTTATCGATGCAGCCGACGGTGCCGATACCATCGATGCCGGAGCCGGTAACGATACTATCGTATTCGATGCGACCGATACCGTCGATGGCGGTGCCGGTTTCGACACCCTTGTTGTTAATGAAGGTGTAACCATCGACTTTGGAGCCATCAGTGAAAATATCAGCAACATCGAGCAGCTTGATCTGAGTCAGGGAAATCAGACCGTTCAGCAACTGCGGGCAGAAGATGTCCTGGAGATCACACCGAATGCTGATCATACCCTGCGTATCAGCGGTGATGATACGGATACTGTCGAACTAAATAAAGAGGGTGATGATGCCGAATGGACTCAGGGTGAGAGTATCGAAGGTGAAGATGGCCATACCTATGACGTCTATAGCGGTCTGTCTGACAGCGGTGACAATGTCACCCTTGAGATCGATCAGAACATCAACATAAGTGATTTTTAAACTTGAATGGGCGAGATAAAATCTTTCTTACTTCATAGCCAGATACTCTCGCTTATACCCTTGTCTGATCTTTTTCGCCAGCTGATAGACAGCCATGGCGTAGTATGTGCTGTGGTTATAGCGGGTGATCACGTAAAAGTTATGGGTTCCGTACCAGAGTTCATCGTATCGTTTTCGCTCCAGTTTGATCAATCTGACTTTATCGGTATAGTAAAATGATTTGGATTTCGGATAGATGTTTTTTAGATTTTTACGGGTGTATTTGTATTTGTAACCCGTTTTATATTTTTTAAAACGCTGTCCCTCATAAGAGACACGGGTAGCAACCGGGATGTTCTGTTTCCAACCACTTTTGTTAAAATAGTTGGCGATACTGCCAATGGCATCTTCCGGTTCTGAGATCCTTACCTTTCCATCGTTATTGAAATCAACGCCAAGTTTTTCAAAATTACTCGGCATAAACTGCCCCAGACCAATAGCCCCGGCATAAGAACCTTTTATTTCTCTAGGATCGAGGGATTCCCGTCTGGTCATCTTTAGAAACTCTCTAAGTTCGTTGGTAAAGAACCTGTTACGACGGTTTTCCTCAAAAGCAAGCGTGCATAAAGTATCGAATACCGGGTATTTCCCGGTATTGGCTCCATAATAACTCTCCACACCAATAATAGCCGTAATATACTCCGGTGGTATGCCATACAGCTTTTGTGCGCGCTTCAAGGTACTTCGGTGCTCTTTCATAAAGTCAATACCCTGAGTTATGCGTTTTGGACTAAGCAGCTTCTTCTCATAGCGGCTCCAGCTTCCATAATTTCTTTTTCGCTTCTTGGTCGTTTTAATCCGCTTGACAGCCGGCTTCTTCTTTATTTTTTTTGGAAGCTCGTAAAACTTTAAAGCACGATGCTGCAGCTCCACTTTACAAAAAAGCCCCCGAAGTTCCTCCTGTGAGAACTGCTCCTCTTTTACCATACTGCTGACGAACTTCTTTACAGCAGCATGCTGATTGTAGTCGATATAAGAAGATGAAGAGGTGCTGATCGTCACGGAGGCCAAAGAGAACGTTGAGAAAGAACAGAGTAGTAACAACCCTTTACTTAATAGTGACATAGGCTTTCTTTTTTTGTTAATTTACAGCTCAATCAGCTTGCCGGGTAGATCTGTACTCATACAATACGATCGCTCCCATTCCTATAATACTCAATAGAAATGTTCCAACCATAATTACTATATTGATATCTACAAGCATAACAGCTTCCTTGAGATTTCTTTTTAAAGTTTCACTTGATTTCTATAAAAACCAAATCGACCAAAACAGATAATCATAAACCCAAAGCATGCTCTATTCCTTATTCATAATTTCCTCTATTTTTAGCTACTATTACCCTATGCAAACTCGTGAAATACAATTAACTGAACTAGAGACCGCTTATGAAGTCGTCAAAGAGCTGCGAACCGAACTGAGCTACGACGAGTTCGAAGACCTGGTCTATGCCATGCGCCATCAGGAGTATAAGATGTACGGTCTCTTTAATGGTGATGAGCTCATTACCTACGCCGGAGTCAGCGTTCAGGTCAACCTCTACTGGAAACGCCATCTCTTCGTCTATGACCTGGTCACCAAAGCATCACACCACTCACATGGTTACGGTAAAGAGATGCTGATCTATCTCCATGACATTGCAAGGATGTTTCAGTGCGAGCATATTGTCCTTACCTCCAATTTTGAACGAAGTGATGCTCACCGTTTTTATAAAAAAGAGGGCTTTGAAAAAACAGGCTATACTTTGCTTAAAACAGCATCCGTTCAA
>JAYEMF010000075.1:0-14630 GCA_034717975.1 Campylobacterota bacterium | reverse complement strand
TTGTATAAGATATGCAGTTGCTTCATGGAAGAAGCTTCAAAGAGACATCAAGGAGGATGTTATGAAATCCAATAGATACGAGTTCATCAAGGAAGATGACAAAAAGAAGAACCATGTACTAATAGAGGTCGGTACATTAATGTTGAGTATAGCCTGGCTGATAGTGGTGATTTAGAAAACATTCTCTTTTTACTGGATTTTCACCACTTCAACTCTTTTTCTGCCTCTGCACTATTGAGCTGTAAAATTGGTCGATCAAGAGCAGCGTATCGCTGTAGTCATATCTCAATATTATGGATATAGTTATTTTTTGAAAAAAGAGAAAAGTAGCGATAGTACAATTGAAATTACAATCATAGTAACTATCGGAAAATAAAATTTTCTGTTTTCTCCCTCATATTTGATGTCACCAGGAAGGTTGCCAAACCAGTTCAGCAGTCCACACTTATAGGCCAATCCGATTAATATCAGTACTGCACCTGCACCAATCAGCCAATTACCTGTAGACATTTCTACTGCTCGCTTTAACCTGTAATGGCCTAATTTTTGTCTTTAAATTTGGAACAGTAATCGTTTTTACCCATTTCCATGTTCAATAAAGTACAATGAGTTTCTTTGTCCCAGTAATAACATTTTTTACAACTCCCAACAGAATCATAGATATCTTTTATCAATTTAATTGATAGTTTACGAGGGATGTTCTCTTCTGTTTTAGTGTAGTAATCTAAAATATTTTTTCTTTTAATCATTTCATTCTCCGGTGAGTGCAGGATGATTTTTTAAGTGTTGGGCCCATACTCTGACTTTTTTTAGACACATTGTATCTTTATTTTCCATACGGGTTCGTATTGCCCTGAATCCTATCAAACACTTTTATTGCGTTCACTCTCCAAAGTTTCCGCGGGAGCAGCGATTATGCCGTACGCTATTGCTTCAGTGCTTTAACCCACTCCTCCATCTTACGGTGCATCGGTTCATTTGGTGCTTCCATCAGGCTTATCACAAAACTATCTGCTTTCTCTGCCACACCGATACTTCGCGGTCTTACAGCCAGTATCTTCGGGTTTGGCAATTTCTGGCCAAAACAGAAAATAATGTTTTTTGCATCAAGGATCTCCGGTGCGATCTCTCCGCCTTCAAGCTGCTTCGTATGGCTATAGTGGTCAAACAGACCTATAAATGTAGCAATAGGATCCTTCTCGATACAATCACTCAGATACTCTAAAATCTCATCCACATTACCTTGCCCGATCTCATTTTTTAACAATTCAATCGTTACCACAGGGTACTTATCCATCAAGATTTCTTGGGTCATGTTTGCATTCCTTTTATTGACGAATTAACTAAATTTTTTTACATGTTTATTCGTCATTGATTGTCCGTATTGTAAACAAAACTGACGTTTAAAGTCAATAGTATTTAGACTTTATTCGTCCATAATACAAGCCTGAAATATGGTATGATTTCATCAAAGGAATTAATACAATGGAAAAGTTTTTAGCAGAAGCCAAAGCCTCTAGCCGCGTACTTTCACAGTTAAGTGGAGCCGACAAAAACAGGATTTTACGTGAGATGGCCAATGCCCTGCGTGCCAACACGATGAGTATTTTAGAAGGCAATGCCCAGGATATGGCGGCAGCGGATGCCAATGATCTCTCCTCGGCACTCAAGGACCGTCTCTACCTGGATGAAGGGCGTATCGATGCGATGGCGGTTGCCGTTGAGGATATCGCCGCACTTAAAGAGCCGGTTGGCCGTGTACTTGATGGCTGGGTGACCGAGCAGGGACTGAAGATCGAGAAAGTCTCGATCCCGATCGGCGTTATCGGCATCATCTACGAATCACGTCCAAACGTCACCTCCGATACTGCTGCGCTCTGTTTTAAAAGTTCAAATGTCTGTGTACTCAAGGGTGGAAAAGAGGCAGAGATGTCCAACCAGGCCATTGCCGAAGTATTGCGTGCTGTTCTTGTGAACAACGATCTTCCGGCTTCACTGATCTCACTGCTCCCTGACTCATCACGTGAGGGTGTCGCCAAGTTGATCAAGATGGATGCCTATGTAGACCTCATCGTCCCACGCGGCGGTGAAGGATTGATCCGCTATGTCAGTGAAAATGCATCGGTTCCTGTCGTCAAGCATGATAAAGGGCAGTGCCACACCTACATCGATAAAGATGCCAAACTTGATGATGCCATTGCCATTGCCATCAATGCCAAAGTGCAGCGTCCCGGTGTCTGCAACGCCATGGAAACCCTCCTCGTTGACAGAGCCATTGCCAAAACTGCACTCCCTCAACTCAAAGAGGCGTTTGACGCGGTACTTACCGAGCTTAAAGGAAGTAGCGAAGTCCAGTCGATCATTGATATCGCACATGCCTCTGATAAGGATTTCGATACCGAGTATCTGGCCAATATCTTGAATATCAATGTTGTTGACGGCGTCGAAGGGGCGATCGATCATATTGTCCGTTTTGGTTCAGGACACTCCGAAGCGATCATTACTGAAAACATCACCACTGCCGAATCTTTCCTAAACGGCATCGATGCGGCGGCCGTCTATGTCAATGCTTCAACACGTTTTACGGATGGCGGCGCTTTTGGTTTTGGTGCGGAAGTGGGGATCAGTACCAACAAACTGCATGCCCGTGGACCGATGGGCATCGAGGGGCTGACTACCTATAAGTTCAAGATCTACGGCAGTGGGCAGATCCGCTAGATATATAAAGGGCACCTCTAAATCTAGCTTCTCCGCTTTTCACTCAGCGAAGCGACCCCTTCCCTCTTTCCCAATCAGAAACGAATCTGGTTCTTCTTGCCGGGCTGTTCGACCTGAACATTTTTACGTCGGATGTAAAGAGTCTCGCCGCTCTCTTTATGGATGATCTGCATAAACTGGGTTTTATCATTTCGCGGATCATAACCGATCGCTGTGACTTGATCTCGAGAGGTTAAAATACGGCATCCATTTTTTACTGCATAAAGACTAAGCTTGATATCATCCTGCAGTATTTCCGACGGAACTTTTGTAAAAGCCATCATCGATGGACATCCCATCGCTTTCATTTTGATCCGGTCTGCATGTACCGCTGTAGTGATCAGCAGCATTGCCAGTAGTAGATTGCGCATTATTTTCCTTTTTTAATCTCTCGTAGATAGTCTTGAATGATAGTATGATGATCAAAGACTAACGTTAAAGCAGTTAGTTCCTCTTGAGGAATGATATGTACCGCTTTGGCATCATCTTGTGCTTCAGGTACACCATATGCTTTGCAGATATAGACAACCGATACGGTATGAAAACGGGGGTCACGCTTAGGATCGGAGTAGACACCAAGCAGTGACTCTATCACTACATCGAGAGACGTCTCCTCTTTCATCTCACGCACTACCGCTTCTTCAACACGCTCGCCAATATCTACAAAACCGCCGGGAATCGCCCAGCCATGCGGCGGATTTTTCCGCTCTATCAGAACAATGCCCTGAAATGTTTCACTGTTGTCATAGAGTTCGATGATACCGTCGACGGTGAGATAAGGGGTTTTGATCATAGCGTTATCCTTAGGCTGATAATAACACACTCAATATAACCCTCAACTAAAAGACTCCTCCTAAATGGTTAGAGGTTACTCAGCTTATCCGCACACATCACACCACTACTAAACGCCCATTGAAAGTTGTAGCCGCCAAGTTCTCCCGTAACATCGACCACTTCACCGATAAAATAGAGTCCCTCTGCTTTTTTACTCTCAAGTGAAATATGATTAAGCTCATTGGTCACCACCCCACCCTTACTCACTTCCGCCTTACTGAACCCGAATGTTCCCGAAGGCGCAAAACTGTAGTTATGCAGCTGCTCAAGGTTAAGTATCTCATCTTTTGTCAGTTTACTGCAGGGCTTATCAGTCATACCTAGATGATCAAAGAGTGCTTTGCTGAAACGTTTTGGCAGGTTCATCACGGTGCTGATCTGCTTTTTATTTCCCTTGCAGAGTGAACTGATATTTTTGTTTGGCAGAAAATCAACAGTGATGCTTCCCTTGTGCCAGTAAAGCGAAGCACTGAGTACCGCCGGACCACTGATCCCCTTATGGGCAAAGAGCAGATCTTCATCAACCACTCGATCACCGATACTTATCTGTACCGGCAGGCTGATCCCCGTCAGTGATTTCATCCAGAACTGATCAGGCTGAAGTGTCAGACCGACCAGTGCGGGCTGAAATGGTGTTACAGTATGACCGAACTGTTTAGCGATCTGCAGACCAACATCACTTGCACCAAGAGCACTGAAACTCACTCCACCTGTGGCGACAACAACCTTCTTAGTTCGATATACACTCTTGTCGGTACGTACAACAAATCCTTCCTCTGATTTTTCAACACTTACTATCTTCTCATTATAGAAAAATGTACTCTTGCAGCTTAACTGCTTTAAAATAGTGATAATCTCGTCCGAACTCTTTGGACAGAAGTAGTAACGTCCTTTTCGGATCACGGGTTTGAGACCATGAAGCTCAAGCAGTTCAAGCAGGTCATCTTTTGAGAAGTGCTGTAATGCTTTCTCAACTAACGTGCTGTCTCCTAAAAAATGTTTAGCTTCGACATTGACATTGGTGATGTTGCATTTACCACCGCCGGAGATCTTCAGTTTGGCTGCGGGCTTGGGATTGCCTTCAATGACGGCTACTTTTAAGCTACTCTGCTGATTGAGTCTGCCCGCACACATCATTCCGCTGGCTCCGGCACCTAGGATGATGATGTCATAAGTTTGTTTTGGTGTCATTTTTTCTCTTTTTTTTGGCATTACAATATATATAAGTCCTTTTAACTTTCCTGTGAGTGTCTCTTACTTTCTTTTTTATTCCGAAAAAAAGAAAGAGGGCACGTGTGTCCAATGCCATTTCAAAGCATTGGATGAAGAAAAAAACGTTACCACAGGCTCCGCGGATTTAGAAACATAGATGTGCGGCAAAAACGTCAGGCTGACAGTTAGTGGCATGGCCTGTTAAACCACACCAGATCAGACAAGCCTAACCATGCATTACAACGCTTGCGCTGTATTTCGCTTTGCGAAATCAATTATCATAATGCGTTCCCCATTAGATAATTTCCATGCTTTAAAGAGCCGTAAATTCTTTCCAAACTGTCGTGAAGAAAACCCATCTGTTTGAGCAAAGCGAGTTTTGGGTTTTTAGACAGTTTGGAAAGAATTTTCGGGAACTCCCAGCAAGGGAGCTCTTTAACCGCATGGAGAGGTTTTTTCGTTTCCTTTTGTGCCGGTACAAAAAAGGAAAGTAAACGGCAAGAAAGTTTTAGTATCTTTAATATCTAAAATCCATTCGATATAATACCATCATTATTTACAGGCCATAAAAAATGAACAAAAAACTCCATATCGTCTCACTGGGATGCACCAAAAACCTTGTTGACACCGAAGTGATGATGGGACGGCTAAAATCCTATGAGTTGACCGACAACTCCGAAGAAGCCGATGTCATCATCGTCAACACCTGCGGCTTCATCGATGCCGCGAAAGAGGAGTCTCTCAACACCGTTTTGAACCTGCACGAACAGCGTAAGGAGGACTCGGCCCTTGTTATGGCCGGTTGTCTGAGCGAGCGCTACCAGGAGGAGCTTAGCAGAGACCTCCCGGAAGTCGATATCTTCACCGGTGTCGGTGATTATGACAAGATCGATGAGCTTCTTGCCTCAAAAGAGAGCCGATTCAGTGATGAAGTCTACCTCATTGACGGGGCCGAACGGGTCGTTACCGGTTCAAGCTATCACGCCTACATCAAACTCTCTGAGGGATGCAACCAGACCTGCAGCTTCTGTGCCATCCCTTCGTTTAAAGGCAAACTCCATTCGCGTGATCTGGACTCCATCGCCAAAGAAGTTGAAGGACTGGTCAAACAGGGCTATTATGACTTCAGTTTTGTCTCTCAGGATTCGAGTTCCTACCTGCGTGACCAGAACATCAAAGACGGGCTGATCCATCTCATCAAACGCATCGAACTGATCGATGGTGTCAAGAGTGCGCGCATCCTCTATCTTTACCCATCGACCACCACTATGAAACTTCTCGAGAGCATCGCCAAGTCATCCCTCTTTCACAACTACTTCGACATGCCGATCCAGCATATCAATGATGAGATGCTTAAACTGATGAAGCGCGGCTTTGGAGAGGAGAAGACCATGCAGCAGTTAAACTATATGCGCTCTCTGCCCAACTCCTTTATCCGTACCAGTTTCATCGTCGGGCATCCGCATGAGAGCGTCTCGATGTTTGATGAACTCTGCAACTTCGCTGAAACCTTCGGCTTTGACCGCATCAACGTCTTTGGTTACTCCAATGAAGAGGGAACCTCAGCCTATGAGATGGATGCTCAGATCGATCAGGAGACCATCGATGCACGAGCTGAGAAGCTTGGCGAGATCGCCGCTTACTGCGAAGAGTTGAGCCTGCGAAATATGATCGGCAAGAGCATCGATATCGTGATCGACAGTGAAAGTGATGAACATGAGTATCTGCTCAGTGCCAAAGCGCTGCAGTGGGCACCTGAGATCGATGGTGAGATCTTCGTGAATGATAAAGAGGTCGACGAAGAGCTCTCTTTTGGCGTGATCTACCCTGCCAGGATCACCGATATTGCCGGGAACAAGCTTCTCGCGACTGTCATTGCTGATGCTAGACAGTGACGCGCTAGCCCTCCTCAAAAACGCGCACAATCTGCTCGCCTTCTCCGGCGGAGCAGATTCAACCGCCCTGTTTCACCTGCTTCTAGAGGCCGGTATCTCCTTCGATATCGCCCATGTCAACTACCACACCCGCGATCATAGCAACCGCGAAGCAGAAGCGGCACATCTGCTGGCCAGAAAGCATGGAGTTGAGTGCCACCTTTTTGATGCCGATATCGATGGCCAGAACTTTGAGCATGAAGCCCGTCTCATCCGCTATGGTTTTTTTGAAGCACTCATGGAAGAGCACCAATACAGCAACCTCATCACCGCGCACCAACTCGATGACAGACTTGAGTGGTTTTTGATGCAGCTTAGCAAGGGAGCCGGTCTTCCGGAGATGTTGGGCATGCAGACCATCCAGCAATCAGAAGGATACAGACTTGTCCGACCACTTCTGCGACAGAGCAAGCAAGCACTTATCACTTACCTGCAAGACAGAGGCCTGAGCTGGTTTGAAGATGAGAGTAACCGGGACGAAAAGTACAAACGCAACTACTTCCGCCACCATTTCGCTACACCGCTGCTTGATGCCTACCCAAAAGGGATCGCAAAAAGTTTTGATTTTCTCGAAGAGGATGCCACCCATCTGCTTGAACAGATCAGTGTCGACCGTGTCGATGAACTTTACTATTTTCCAACGTCCTCCTCACGGCGATCTACCCTCTATGCCATCGATAAGAGTTTGAAACAGAACGGTTTTCTGATGCGGCAGGGAGATAAAGAGCGGTTAAAAAGTGAAGAGTGTGTTGTAATAGGAAGGCGTTTTATCGTCACGATCGGTAAGTGTTACACCTTTATCGCACCCTATTTGGATATCGAAATGGAGAAGCCCTTTAAAGAGGCGTGTCGAAAACTTCAGATCGAACCGAAGCTCAGACCTTACTTATCGACCTCTGAAGCAGCTTTCTCTACCGTTGTTTCACTTGTCTCATCGGCAAGACCATAGACTTTCATGGTAAACGAGGAGAGAATCAGCTCCTCGTGACGTTCAAAGTGGATTGGAAAATTCACACCGATGATCCAGTCACCCTTGTTCATCCCCTCCAAAAAGGTATAAAAACTCTGCGGCGAATCGATTTTTGAGGTGGCATTGACTTCATAGAGCGCGAACCCGCTCTCATTTGGTTTTGAAGCGAGTTTGGAGAGGGTCAGCTCCTCAAAATAGCTGCGGTTCATCTTGACAAAGCGCTTTGCATCAAAACTGCTCTCATAAGCCGTGATTGCCCGCTTATGTGCAGCTTGTAAATCTTTTAGCTTCTCATAGGTTTCACTGTGCCACTCCTGATGCTGTCGCAGCTCCATCGCATGTTTTTTCATCTCCATACGATCTATACGATACTCTTTTCCTGCCGGGATCAAGAGTAGAAATGAGAAAAGCAAAACGACGAGCATCAGGATAAAGGCAATCACAAGGAGGTAGATACTCTGACGGCTGATATGCAGTTTCATTCGACCTCCTCTTTGTCAAGATAGTTAGTCGATACAAATCGGTACCAGCCATTTTCTATAGGGTAAAAACTGCTGTAAGTCCGGTGAAAGATCGAGCGCAGCGGGGCATGAAGCAGAAATTCATAGACCTCTTTGTTTGGCGTGACTCCGTAAAGCACCAGTTTATGATCATCGAGCTCAGCCTGAGAGAGGGTAATGCGTTCAGGCACCAGGTCAAAGAGGTTTTTGATGCTCTCTTTTAAAACGGTGTTGGAAGTAAAAACCTGTTCGGCATGGGCTGCCTCTTTTTCGATGAAGGCGATCTTCGTATCCATCCCGCTCATCTCGCTGCGCAACACTTTTGTCTCTTCGTCAAAACGCACCATTTCACTCTCAAAGCCATAGGTTTTCAGCATTAAAAAAGCATAGGTCGAAACCAGCATAAAGAGAGTCATCCCAAAGAAAAAGAGCACCAGTTTCATCTCCGGACTGATGATCTGTTTTGGGCGAGCCTTGATAAAACTATATCGCATACTTGGCCTCGGCTTTTGCCAGATCAACCACTTCGGCAGCCAGATCGATACGACGGATATAGACTTTCATGAAGAGCTCCTCTTCAAGGTAGTGTTTCAGGTCATCCGTTACACCGCAGCCATCTGCCACATAGACCGACTCAATAAACTGCTGGTCGAATTTTCCGTCACTGTAGTAGCTGTTCAAACTGTTTTGAATGATCTGAAAACGTTTAAAATCTTCATTAAAGCCTTCTATAGAGGGCTCCTCAGTCGCTTCTTCCTTATCTATCGCAACCGGTGCCATTTCAGGGATATCCTCTTCAAAAGATTCAAGGTCGCCTACGGCATCCAGGTCCTCAATATCATTAAGATCGTCCAGTCCTTCCAGGTCATCGATCGCATTGATATCATCGAGATCGATCCCCTCTTCAAGACCATCGGCATCTAGTTCAAAGCTAAGACTGATATTATCATCGTTCTGATCGTCAAACAGGTCCTCCTCTTCTGCTTCCATCTTGACCTGCTGCGCAAACAGAAGTAATCCCTCCTGAAAAATTGTCAGGGAGATACTCTCCGGTTGGGCCAGAACAAAAAGTGACAGTCCCGATGTGATCTTATCTTTGAAAAAACGCTGCATTACGCTGAAGGGAGAAAAGATAAAATCCAGACCGGTTTTTTTATACTCACGACGCAACTGATCCAGGTCAGGCTTGGCGGCGTAAAGCGTCCACTGTTTATCCTGGCACAAGGTGATAGAAGTCGAAAGGTCAAGAAAATCTTCTGAGCGTTTGGATGAACAGGTGGGAATAGCTCCCTGATCGGCCATAGGGTTTAAGAGGGCGATGTAGTAAAACGGTGACTCACTCGTATAGGTCTCGATGAAGCTCTGCATCTCGCCCTTACCCGATGACGATGAAAAGCTTTTCATCAGACGCTCTTTGACGTCGCTTCCTTTGAGTATCTCGATGACTACATCATACTTTTCAGCTGAGACAACGATCCCGACAAACACTTTAAGATAAAGGCTTTCGATCACCTTACTCAGTCTCATTGATTCCCTTGCACAGCGGATGCGATTTCAGATAGTTTTCCATTTTAAGTGCACTTCCAAGCTTCGTGTAGATCTGCGTCGTGGCCATCGACGCATGTCCCAGCAGTTCACTTACATCAGCAATGCGCGCACTATTGTTCAGCAATGCCGTAGCATACGAATGACGCAGCTGATGCGGCGTCATTTTGATCCCCACACTTTTAAACAACTTTGTGATGGTATATCTTAGACTATTTTCGCTTAATCTATCTCCTCGCTTTTCGAAAAGAAAGCGCTTGGGACGCTGTTGTTCGAGGTAACGCTGCAACAGGTGACGTGTCGAATCGATCAGTGGAATTTCCCGTTCCTTGTTCCCTTTTCCACGAACGCGGACCCACTCATCCCCGATATCTTCAAGTTTCAGGCCTGTCAGTTCCGAAATACGAAGGCCTAAAGTATAGAGCATGGTGACAGCGAGCTCTTCTTGCAGTTCAGCCTTGAGCAGTGCTTCTTCGATGTGTTCATGTGGGATAGGTTTGGGGAGTGTTTTAGGAACTTTGACACTCTCATCTGCACGTAGCTCAACGTATTCGTTCTGCTCTTTTAGATATTCGCAGAAGGAGCGGATGGCACTCAGTTTTTTGGCAATCGTTTTTGGTTTTTGTGAGGCGATCCTCAGACGAAGCGGCATAAGGTTGAACCGGACCCCCTTATCGACCGTCTCGACTTCCATATGCTCAAATGCCTCCTCAAGTGCTTCGTCATAGCTTTTGAGGGTCAGGTCTGAGTAGCCCCTGATATGGGCGAGATGATCGAGAAAATCGAGCCTATAGTGCTGCAGTGAGTTTTTCATGGAGATCCACGAACTGCTGATGGTACTCTTTGGCTTCATTGACGAGATCTTTGTCAAGCAGAACAGCTCTTCCGTCACGCTTGATAGGATCTATTTTTACAAAAGAGTCCATCATGATCTCACACATCAGCCTCATTTTGGCCCTGTCGGCATCGGTAATTGATTTGGATTCGGCTATTTTCGAGATATCCCGCATATAGCCTTTGGCTTCATCAATATATGCTACAAAGACCAATGCTGTCTTTGACTGCGTCATAATCGTCGCTGCCATTCGGTTGTAGCCGTCAAGGGCAAACGCTTCCGATGCCAGGGTATGGGCTTCTTTATACTCACCGATCGCATAGTAGAATTTTGCCTGAATGGAGCGCTCATAAGAGGGGTTCAGCACAAAATAGAGCACCATGACTCCCAAAAATCCGGCAACAATCATCAACCACACTTTTCCTTGTTTCATGCCTAACTCCTCAGTTCCGGTACACGATGTTCAAGCAGTGCCGATTTGATAGATGCTCTGGCCTCTTCAAGCTCCATACCGCTTAGATCGATAGGTTCGCTTATATAAAAATCCATCTTTCCGAATGGTTTGGGAATCGTAAATTTATCCCAGCTTCCAAACTGCCAATACTTTGAAGGGATACAGTGAAAGACATAAACTTTTGAACCGGTCTTTTGAGCCATCACGATCACCCCGTCTGAGACCTCATGCCGTGGTCCTCGCGGCCCATCGGGGGTAATTGCCATATCATACCCGTCTTTTAACGTTCGCATAGCCTGGATCAAAGCTTTGACCGGGTTTTTATTGCTTGAGCCACTGACCGTTCCCAAGTCGAAAAAACGGGCAAACCTGGAGATGATCTGTCCATCAAAATGGTCACTGATCATAATCTTGATATGCCTCTGGCGACGCAACTGGTAATAGTTATAGGACTGCATGAGGAGATCACCATGCCAAAAAGCGATGACGAACGGCTTGTCCGGAAGCTGTGTCGGCAGATGAAAATGTTTTCGGTTCGTAGCGTATATAAACCGGACAAGCAGCATTCCAAGGAAGGGAACCACTGCCAGCGCAAGTGCGCGAAGGATGCGTTTACGCAATCACCTTCCCCTCCAGGGAGAGACGGGATGTTTTCGTGATCTCAACCTGTTTCAACTGCCCAAGCAGCTCTTCGGAGCCTTTGACCTTGACCATCTGGTTGTTACTGCTGCGTCCAACGACATGCCCATCGGGACGAAGCTCTTCGAAATAGATCTCATAGATGCGTCCAAGATGTTTGGGCATGATCGCATCAAGGTTCGCATCCTGGAGCAGCTGCAGGTTTGTCAAACGCTCCGATGCCACAGCCGGGTCAACGACATTGGTAAACTTCTCGGCTTCCGTCTCCGGACGCGGTGAGTACTTAAAGCTGAATACCTGTTCAAACTTCACCTGACGCATTACATCAAGGGTATCTTCATAATCTTCATCACTCTCACCCGGAAAAGCAACGATGATATCGGTACTGATACTGACATCAGGCACCATTTCGCGCAGTTTGGCCACACGGTTCAAGAACCACTCCTTGCTGTAACCCCGCTTCATCGACTTAAGCAGCTCCGTCGAACCCGACTGTAACGGTACATGCATCGACTTGCAGATCTTCGGATTTGAGGCAAACTCTTCTATGAACTCATCATCCATATGAAGCGGATGCGGCGAGGTGAAACGGATACGCTCCAGCCCTTCAACCTGACTCACCCGTTTTAAAAGTTCGGTAAAGTTGATTTTTTTCAGACTGTCATTGGAGAAACGGCGACCATAATTGTTCACATTCTGACCCAGTAAAAAGATCTCTTTGGCACCATGTTCGACAGCTCGTTCGACTTCATTTACGATCAGTTCAGGTGGAATAGAGACCTCATCACCACGGGTCTTTGGAACGATACAGTAGGTACACTGCTTGTCACAGCCGATGGAGATATTGATATAGGCTTTGTAAGGGGAGGTACGGAAATCTTTGAAGGCGAACTGCGACTCATCATAATCGATCTCGATCTCAACTGCTTTGTCCCGGTGGACAACATCACTGATCTTCGAGACATTGCGCGCACCCAGTACAAAATCGACGTAGGGTGCCCGTTTGATTATCTCTTTACCGAGATGCGATGCTGTACAACCGCAGACACCGATCTTCGCACTCGCTTTTTTTGTTTTATTGAATACGCCGAGTTCAGAGAAGAGTTTATGCACAGGTCTTTCACGGACCGAGCAGGTATTGATGATGATCAGATCGGCATCTGTACTCTCATCAGTGAGGACATAATCCTCTTTTTCATTCAATTCAGCGATCATATGCTCACTGTCGCGAACATTCATCGCACAGCCGAGCGTCTCTATGAAAAGTTTCTTAGACATTTATTACAGAATATGCACTTCGTACATGTATTCGTTGTCGGCAAGTCCGAAACGTACTTCACGCATGTAGAAACTGTTACCTTCGCCTTCAAAATGATCCTGAAGTGCCAGAAGGTCTTTGTGTGAGTTGTCACGATCAAAATACAAGATGACAGACCCCTCTTTTGTTACCATATCTTCAATCTTTTTAACATCAATCTTTTTCGGTTTGGCATTTTGCTCGGTACGTGCTACTTTAAGCTCCATAAGCGTGTCCTTTTAATAGTTTTATACGTCCAGTGAGTAAAGCCCATTGAACTATGCTAACTCCAAGTTTGCTTCAGCAGCAGACTCAAGCACAGACAAACTGTGCAAAAAATCAAATGTGCAGGCATACTTTTGTCAACTGTAAATAATGGGGATTATAGCTTTAGTTCGATAAATATTCAATTAAGTGATATTCCAGTATACTTACACTCTTCATAAAAAACAACATTCAAAACATTAAATTATTTTTATGAAAAGTGACCATCCAAAGGGATAATAATGGAAAATATTTTAGATATCGTTGATGCAATCGCCCATGAGAAAGGGCTTACACCGGAGAATGTCAAAGAGGGGATCAAGACCGCTTTTATCAAGACGGCAGAACGCCTTATCGATGAGAACCTTGTCTTTGCTGCCGAGATCGACGATGAGACAAAGAGCATCCGCGTCTATCAGACGATCACGGTTGTCGAAGATGATGACGATGATAAACTCTACACCGAAGAGGGTGATGTCAACCAGGGCTTCATCAGTCTCAGCCGTGCCAAGGAGGAGGTCGATCCTGACGTTGAAGTCGGTGATGAGTTCCAGATCGAACACGATATCCATGCCCACGGACGTACTGCTGCCATGACCCTTCACCGTGAGATAGAATTCCATATCCAGCGCCTGGTCGAAGATGAGCTATTTAACAAATATAAAGAGAAGATCGGCACCATCGCTTCAGGTCGTGTCACTCGTGTCGACAACAATCAGACCACTTATATCGAGATGGATGAGATCCGCGCTATACTGCCGATGAAAAGCCGTATTAAAGGTGAAGTTTTCAAAGTCGGTGATCTAGTAAGAGCCGTTGTCCGCCGTGTTAACTTCGATAAGGTCAACGGGATCCAGATCGAACTTTCCCGTACTTCGCCCAAGTTCCTTGAACAACTTCTTGCCCTTGAAGTACCTGAGATTCAGGATGAGATGGTCGTTGTCGAACGAAGTGCCCGCATCCCGGGTGAACGCGCCAAGATCGCCCTGCTTTCAACCCATCCGCAGGTCGATCCTGTTGGTGCGACAGTTGGTGTCAAAGGGGTACGTATCAATGCTGTCAGTGAAGAACTTCTGGGCGAAAACATCGACTGTATCGAGTACACAACGATCCCTGAACTTTTTGTCGCCCGCGTTATGAGCCCGGCGATCATCAGCTCTGTCACGATCGAGCATACGGAAGATGAAGAGGAGAACGATAAAGCGATCGTTACACTTCCGGCTGATCAGAAGTCCAAAGCCATTGGTAAAAGCGGAATCAATATCCGTCTTGCGTCGATGCTGACAGGCTATACCATCGAGCTTGTTGAGCAGGAGGGAACTTCTGCCGAAGGTGCTGAAGAGGAGCAAAAAGAGGATGTTTCTTCACTTGAGGCACTCTTTAATAATT
>JAYEMF010000074.1:1815-14639 GCA_034717975.1 Campylobacterota bacterium | reverse complement strand
TAATGGCTGTTATTCTAAATCAAAAAAACTAACAGATATTAAAAATTTGTCTGCTTAGAGTTTAATTTTGAGATGTTTATGAAGAACATGTTCCAATTTTTCACGGGTCAAAGGCTTCGATAGATAATCGTCAAGCCCCTCTTCAAGAATATGCTCACGATCACCATCCATGGCTAATGCGGTCAAAGCGACGATCGGCATATGTCTGATACTTCCGGGATGTTGCTGTTCTTTGATCTCCTGCGTTGCCAAAATACCATTTTTAACCGGCATATCGATATCCATAAAGACAATATCGAAGTCGTTAGTCTCACACAACTGGACAGCTTCAAGTCCATTGATTGCGGTAACGACATCAATACTGTACTCCTGCAACAATATCTTGATAAGCCGTTGATTGATAAGATTGTCCTCGGCAACCAGTGCGCTAATAGGTTCAGCTTTGATCTCCTCCATCTTCGTTTCGCTCTTGGCCAATTTAAAAAACTGTGTCAAATGATGAGAAATCTGTGATGGTATTAGCGGTTTATTGAGCGTGCTGTCAACCAGATGCGTCATGCGGGTCTGAAGCTTTTCGTCTTGGTCAAGCATTAGGACGATTTCACCCTGCTTTGAGACATTCCCCAGTTTAAGCATCCAGCCGGTCTCATCCTGACCGCCGACGATATAGAGCATATCGGTATCGCTTAAAATCGTATCGTCGATCATATGTACTTTGGTCACATCCAGTCCAAAACTTCTAAGGTAAGTCGTCAAAAGGTTGGCATCATCAATCCACTTTTCATCTACCAGCAGAACTTTGGCGCGTCTGCCTTCAACCATCCGAATGGAGTGTTCCGGTGTTGTATCAAAATCCAGTGCAAAAGCGAAGGTCGATCCTACGCCCTCCTCGCTATGAATCTTCAGTTTGCCGCCAAGCATCTGTACCAGTCCATGACAGAGGCTTAAGCCAACACCAAGCCGCTCATCGGCCTGATCACCTGCTACAAATGGCTGTGTAATCAATGCAAGCTGATCTTCCGGAATACCTTTGCCGCTGTCTTTGACACTGAAACCGATCGTACAGCGCGTACTCGATGCACGTTTGACAAGCTTCACTTCAAGATTGATCTTTCCGCCACTTTTGGTAAACTTCAAGGCATTGTTGAAAAGATTGTTAAGTACCTGCTTGATTTTTCGAAGATCGCCATCTACAAAGGCCGGCAGTTTCGGATCGACCAAGAATGATAGCTTAATGCCCTTGTCTCCAGCAGCCACAGAGTAGTGTTTAACCAGCTCCTCCATCTCCGTGATCGGATTAAACTCGCTGTTGGAAACCTTCAGTCGTCCGCTTTGCATCTGAGCCAGATCCAAAAGGCTTTCAATGTTGGCCATCAAGCTGTTGGCGGAAGAGTGAATCATCTGAAGATATTCAGACTGCTTTTCGGTCGGGTCGCTTTTTTCAAGCAGATTGATAAAACCGAGGATCCCGTTCATCGGTGTACGGAACTCATGCCCGATATTGGCCAGGAATTTTGATTTTAGACGTTCCACCTCTTCGGTCTGCTTTCGAGCCAGTTCAAGATCGGTTACATCTTCCAGTTCAAGAATGTATAGCTCTGTACCTTGCTGCTTGATCATCTTGCTCTTAGCCAAAAAGGTACGGTTTTCACCCTGCTTGTTTTTAATCAGAATGCCATAACCATCCGGTTTATGGCTTCGGATGTAATCCAGCCAGCTTTTGTCGTACTCGGTAAAGACCTCTTCTGCCTCTTCCTCGAATAGTTCACGAATACTCTCATGCGTTCCGCGGAAATCATCAATATTTTTAAACTCAAATATCTCAAAAAAGGTCTTATTGGCACCGATCCAGCCATTTTTTTTGGTAAAAAAGAGAACCGTTGAGCTATCCAGGTCCAATATCTTGTAAAAAAGGTCTTTACTGACAAAGCCTGCATCATCAATCTCACCTGTCAAAGAGCCCTCATCAGCTTTTTTAGCAAATATATCTTCAAACCAATTCAATAAACCCATATAAAACCCTGCAAAAAATTATATTTGGATAAATGATACAACAAAACAAATTCAAGAGACCTAATTTATCAATTTTTTTATACAATAGACCTCTTGAAAAAGTCTAGCCACTCTCCGCAAGGCTTTCGCAAGAGCTCTAATTACACCATAAGGTTTGTAAACATGAAAAAAGCCACAAGAAAAGAGATCGAAGTGATCAAAACTGCTTTGGTTGAGCGCTACAGCGAAGCAGTTACCGAACTTACCTATAAAAATATTTATGAACTGGTTATTGCAGTGGCCCTCTCGGCCCAATGTACTGATAAGCGTGTCAATATCATCACCCCTGCACTTTTTGAAAAATACCCTGACGTCTATACCCTGGCTGAAGCCGATGTTGAAGATGTCAAGGCGATAATCCAAAGCTGCTCCTTTTTTAATAATAAAGCGAAAAATATCATTAAAATGGCACAACGTGTCGTAGAGGTGTATGATGGCGAGGTCCCGCAGGACGAGAAAGAGCTAGTCACCCTCGCCGGTGTTGGTCAGAAAACGGCGCATGTGGTGATGATCGAGTACACCGGCGCCAACCTGATGGCAGTTGACACCCATGTTTTTCGTGTCGCCCATCGCTTAGGGCTCAGTGATGATACAACTGCCAAGAAAACAGAAGAGACACTGGTAAAAAAGTTCAAAACCAACCTGCACCAGCTGCATCAGGGCATGGTGCTGTTTGGACGCTATATCTGCACGGCACAAAAACCCAAATGTGAGACCGAATGTTTTTTAGTCGAACAGTGCAAAAGTAAAAAAAGTTTTAAAGCCAGATAAGATTACTCAACGCTTATGACAATCTCTTTTAACGTATCAAAGACTCTCTCAACCGAAGCGATCTCCACCGCTTCTCTGGTCGAATGGGGATAGATAATATTTGGCCCGATGGATGCCATATCAATATCTGGGTATCTCTCTTTAATAATCCCGCACTCCAGCCCGGCATGAATCGCACCCAATGAAGCCCGATCGGCATGTCTGGCCACATAATCCAAAATCAAAGAGGAAAATGGTGTTTTGTCCGGCTTCCACGGCGGATAGAACCCTTCACTGACCACATCACAACCATAAGCTTCAAAATATGCAACCGTCTCCGCTTCGACCTGCTTCAGCGCATCACAGTGCATTGAACGGGCGCTCAAATGAATCGTCACTTCATCATTATGCATCATCACCTGGGCAAGATTGATGCTTGTATCTACAATCCCAAAATCATCATTGAACGCACGTACGCCATGTTCAAACCCATCGAGCATTTCAATGAGTTTATCACTCTCATTGATCACAACACACTTCTGCCTACCCTGACAAACCGCACTGTCTAAATCGATATAGTCACACTCGGATGTAATGAGGGCAGATGCCGATTTGGCAATCGCATTGCGTCGCTGACCCCCTTCAAATGAAACCATTTTGATTTCCGGCACAGACGCCAACTGTGACGCCAGGACTTTAATGGCATTAGGGATATCTTTATCGATATCGATCCCCGAGTGACCACCCGGGTAACCACTGGCTTCGACTTCAAAGAGAAAAGAGTCCTTCTCGGTTGTCATGATCGGAAGAGTGGCGATAATATCCACACCTCCGGCACAGCCGATCGTCACAACACCTTCCTCTTCACTGTCGAGATTTAGCAGACAGGGTGTTTTCAGTTTGACATCCAGACCTCTGGCACCAAGCAGGCCCACCTCTTCATCCGAGGTGAAAAGCAGATCGACCTTGATGCCCTCCTGCATCAATGCAAGCATCATCGCCATACCGATCCCGTTGTCGGCTCCGAGGGTTGAGTTTTTGGCATGCAGCCAGCCCTCATCCTCATAAAGTTCCAGCTCGGGGGCATCACCGATACAGACCATGTCGTAGTGTGACTGCAGGGTAATGGCAGTCCCCTCAACCGAACCGAAAACATTTCCTGCACTATCAACTTCAACACGGTAGCCATGCTCAAGCATCAATTTTTCAAGATAAGTCCGCATAGCATCGGTTTTATAGGAGCAGTGGGGAATGGCGCAGAGTGTTTTAAACAGTTCAATTACTTGCAAGAGAATTCCTTTTTTATGTGAACGACATTTGAACCAAGTCCAAATATCTACGCTATCCAGTGCTAACCAATGGCACTGAACACACGTAATCGCTGGGATGCTAAAGCTTGTCACTTTACAGTCTCAAGAGAGTTCTTACAAAACAAATTTTGCAAGAACTCTTCTGGTACAATAGCGGCATGATTCGTATTTTAGCCTCTCTCTTTTTTATAACGCTTCTTTTTTCCGGCTGTGTCAATGAGCGCGGCATCTCTGCCCGTTATTACAATGAGTGCCGTGAATATTATGATCTGCAGGGCTACTATCATAAAGAGTGCGATGAAAATATCGTCGACTATAAAGATGTCGGTGATCTGTTCAGGGAAGAGAAACCTGAACCAACATCCAACGTTTGGTGAAACGTTACACTTTCCTGATCACTTCAATGCGATAAACGTCGCAAAATTAGCCCATTTGAACAGTACTTCGCAGTGTTTAAAACCGCAACGACTGCTCATCTCAATATTTTCAGCCGTCGTGTATGGGATCAATACATTTTCAAGTGCTTCACGTTTTTGCATGATCTCGTAGGCACTGTACCCCTGCTCTTTTTTAAAATCGTAATAGCAGTCGATCAACGCTTTATTGAGCGTTTTATCTTCACTGACTACTTTTTCACTGAAGATGAAAGCACCGCCTTCATTAAGCGTTTCGTAAATCCTTCTGACCAGTGTCTCACGTACGGGCGGACGGACAAACTGCAGTGTGTAGTTGCTGATCATAACATCAGCCGGCTCATAGTCATAGGTAAGGATATCGCCTTCAACGACCTCTATGCCGGAGCCGAACGCCTCGATCTTTTTGGATGCCTGTTCAAGCATCGCTGCCGCATTGTCTATTCCTGTCAACGAAGCTTTTACGGCCATATCCCGTTCGATATCAAGCAGTTGGGAAGCGGTAGAGCAGCCAAGGTCATAAAGCTGCCCGTTCTCCTTGAGGTAGATCCGCGAAAAATGGCTGGTCAGCTTCATCGCTTCGCTGTAAAACGGGACGGAACGTTGCAGCATATCATCAAATACGGCAGCGACATCGGCATCAAATTCAAACTGTTTTTTGATTGGTTGGTTGAAGACTTGATCTTTCATGGGTACTATTTTAGCGCAAAGGAGGAGAAATAGTGAAAGAAATGAGTCCTTGTCCTTTGACCACGCGACATGGCATTACGACTAAATAAATTAGGACAAGCCCTCATATTGAGATTAAAGCAATAGCTGTTCCAACACTTTTTGCTATAATCTGCTCCAACAAAGGAGTTTTCTATGCTGGAATGGGTGATGATGGGGGCATTTATCGCGGCGCTTGGCCTGTCACTATGGAAACTTTATCTCTTTTTCCCCAATAAACCTCTCGCGGATGACGATACCAATAGCGCCGCAATAGAGGAGTTGACCGATTTGATGATATGCTGTACTGCAGAGCTCTTCGAATCAGAGCAGAGAGCCACACCCGAACTGCTCTACAACCAGATGCTCAACCACCACACTTTTAATAGAGAGCACTACTGGCGATTCAATCAGAACCGGCTTAACCAACTCCTGAGGCACTACTACCTAAGCAACCCTCCAACTTCATCGCTCCAAGATATTTATGACAGCAGTAAGGAGAAGTATGGTTGATGAACATAGCGGATACACTGCCGACATAATATTGGTCGACATCATCAGCTTTTCCCAGTTGAATTCACTGGAGCAGGTGGAACTGATCACTTTTCTTACCAAAAGCTACACCAAAATGATCGAAACCCTGTTAGCCAAGTCGGAAATGACCCTGCGAAAAATGGTCCTGGGATTTATCTCGACAGGCGATGGTTTTTACTGTATCTTAAATCCGCGTCTTAAAGGCTTCGGAACAGTTTTGGGGTTGAGCTTCAGCCATTTTTCCGAGATCATCGCTGATAAATTTCCCTATTTTCGCGGCATCCGTATCGCTGTTCACACCGGAAAGGTCTATCAGTTTACCGATATTCTCGGCAGTACCAACTTCGTCGGTGACGGGCTCAATGACTGTGCACGCTATGTCGAGCTCAAACAATATACTATTTCTACTGTCGTCGTCTCAAAAGAGGCGTACACCTCGTTTGAGAAGTTTCTCACGCTCTACCCCGACTTTCATGCCCTGCTGATTGAACGGGAATTCAAACACAGTAAAATGTATACCTTTTATGATAAACACGGTACACTTCGTAAAGCTTACCTGGTTTGGCTACGCAAGGGCGGGATCATCAATCTGCCGCATATCAACTTCAATTCATTGATGAAAAATAGATAAGGGGAATTAATGCGCTTCACGATCGACGAATATTCCAAACGTTTTAAAATGTCCAAGGAGATGATCAGCTCCCGACTCAAAAATAAACGTCTGAACTATATTATCGAAGAGGGAACGACCTACATCATCGTCCCGCGCAGCAGCCTTGACGAACCTCAGCGCAAAGCGATCCACGAAGAGACGAAACAGGTGCGTCAGGAGAAAACTGCTGCACAGGCCCCCGCCAAGCCAAAGACCACCGTCGGTACCATCATTGCCCTCTATCAGAAAGAGAACCATCAATTAAAACAGAAGATCAAAGAGCTTGAAACAAAAATCGATAAACTGATCGATGACAAAGAGCAGATGCTGCGTGATGAACGTGACCGGATTGAAAAGGTCTACAGCAATAAAGATGAGCAGCTTAAGACTATTTTGGAACTGGTAAATACCAAGCTGATGCTGAGCCAGCCTGATCAAACAGTCCATGAAGTCGAACCTGCACAGGAAGAGGCCATCGATGCCTCCTGGCAACAGAGTGACTTTGTCGAACTTCGCCACTACCTGAAATCGCTTGAGCTCCCCTCTTCTGCCAGAAAAGCAGTGAAAAGACGTTTTGCCGAAGCGTATGGGAGTGATGTGCGTATCATTCAACAAAACGGACAGTTTTTCCTAGACTTTAGCAAATATGACTACAGTGATCTACTGAAACGTTAACGGGTCTAAGTATGTATAGTAACTGGCATCATCTAATTCCTAAAAATACACCTGAAAAATCAGGGATCATTATCAACGCTTTGCAACGCTATTTGCAATTTGACACCTTTGCCGGTGTTATTCCGGCTGGGGCGATCGATAAGCTTTTTACCGAAGAGAGGCTATCTCTATTGATACAACAAGCAGTGATCTTCTATCGCAGTTATCATAGAGAGCTTGATACGTTATCACAAAACGTCAGAGAGGAGATGCTGCGTGCCCACCTGTGCGGGATAATCAAACTCCCTATCCCCAGTGAAGACCAGTGGCGAACCTCTTTCTCTGCACTTCATAAACAAAATCGTACCATCTATGACAGACTCTCAACCATCGGCAGGGTTGAACTGATCTTGCAGCATCACCAGGATGCCAAAGCCATTGCTGCTGCAGTAGATAAACATCTAAGTCCCGAGACTCCTCTCTACACGCCTTTACAACTTATCACCACAACGTTACTCGCTCTAGAGTTTTATACCCAGCATAAAGAGAACTTGCAGCAATACCCACTCACCAAACAGTGTCAAATCATCAGCGATCAACTTTCAGACCGTTAAGGGTAACAAAATAGTGAAAAAACAGAAGGCTATACAGGTTATCAGTATCAAAAAATCCCTCCAGGAGTTTGCATCTGACTCCTACACACCCGTAAAAGAGTGTGATTTCACACTTCATGGTGTCGTTACCTACATTAAAACATCCGGCATGGAAGCATTCGGAAAATATAACAGCAAACAAAAAGAGATCTACCAGGATCACGATAAACTGATCAATGACCGTGCGATCTTTAGACAGATGTATCAGATCACTCTCGATAAAAAGAACTCATGCACGTTTAATCTTGACTATACTATTGAAAAAGATGAGCTTTTAACCCACCCCCTACTACTTCTCGAACCGACATCAATCATTCCCTATCAACAGTACAAACCACAAGAACTTTTTACCCTGCTGATCAAAGAGATCAATAAGATAAAAGCCTGGAACGGCATCCTCGTTGGCTTTTTAAGCGATGCGATGCTCCAAGATGTCAAAAAACTGGTCAAACAGATCTATACCAAACAGTTCACATCGACCGCATCCATTCTGCTTTTCAGCGGTATTGAACCGGAGATGGCCAAAGCAAGCCGGCTTATCTTGCACTTTGAGGCCAAGCATGAAGACAGTCAGATCAAAGAGGTAGAAGCAGACGAACTGATAGTTGAATATATCAAGCCAATTTATGGAAAAAATGGTCTAAATGCCCTGGGTAAACAGATCAATCGTGGCAACTTTGATAATCAGGAGTTCCTGGACTGTAAGATTGATGAAAAGACGATTGAACGTAAAGAAGACAGTGAACGTATTCTGCTCTACAGTAAAAAACGCGGCTTTGTCAATTACGATAAAAAAATGATGGAGATCAGTAACAAAGTAACCTTGCAGCAGGTCAAACGCGTTCAATCCCAAGTGGCCAAAGAGGAAGAGAACGAGGTCGAAATCGTTATCACGCAAGATGACATCACAGAAGATACCATTGGAGAGGGTGTCCATCTCACCTCTGAAACCATCCATATCTCAGGCTATGTTGCCGATAAAGCGGTACTGGAGGCCAAAGAGCTCATTATAGATGGGGCTTCACATAACGGTTCAAAGCTTTTTGCCAGAGAAGCAAAAATCAATCGGCACAAAGGGATTCTGCGCTGCCATAAAGCAGATATTAAATTGCTTGAAGGGGGTGAGATCCATGCCACAAACGTCACCGTCGATGCCGCACTCGGTGGAACGATCTATGCCGAAAACATTACGATCAGGAATGTCAAGCACCACCTAAAAGTCTATGCCACAAAATCAATCACCATAGAACAGATTAGCGGTGAAGACAACCTTTTTGTGATTGACTATAAACAGATCCCCATCATTAAAAGCCGTCTTGAATATATTGAAGAAGATATTGACGAACTTCGCTATCACCTTGATGAAGCCAAACGCCATCGAGAAAGTGATGTACCAAAAATCAACAAAAAAATCACCACGTTAAAAGCTGAAGTTGAAGCGATTAAAACCAGCGTCTTCGATGCCACTATCTCTATCAAAGAACGTGTAAAAGGGATTAACCGGATCAGCTTCTCTCTGCCGAAAAACAGAGAACTCACCTTTCGTACCCATGAAAACAGCAAATATGAACCGTTTCATATTAAACATACTGATGACCGTGCAACCCTTGAACCTGTCGGGCTCTCTGTCGAACTTTAACCCCTTTATTCAAAACTCCTCTCCATCACCATAACAAGCATGTTCCATGGCTGCCACCGGTACTGTTTTCTCTGATCCTGAATACACCTCTGCATATTAAAATAACGCACTCCTCATCTTTGTACTTTCCACCTCGAGTATCAACAAAAGTATGGACTTTAGTAAAAATTCCCTAAAGCAAAAAAGAATTTATACGATATATCGTATATTATATATAGTAAATATACTATTTAATTAATTTTTTTACATATTTTTAACATAATATAGAATATATAATACGTTACATTTAGTAAAATATACATATATATTCTTTTTATATAATATTAACCGTATAGATTAAGCTTCGTTTCTGTAAAGTAATCCCTATGGAACTAAACGATCTTTTCAACATCCTTCATAATGCCGTCGAAGCCGAGCATAATGGTAAAAAAATCTCCCAAAAAGAGATGGCTACCACGCTTGGGTTATCGATGCGAACCTACCAGGACTGGAGACTTGGCAATGCCAAGCCTCAGGCTGCACGTGCAGTAATGGAGATGTTAGGGATGCTGGATGATGAAGATATCGTGAGGGTAGTTCGAAAAATCAACCGACTAGGAAGTGATCAGTGAGCAGCTTAACCGAACAAGAGCGAGTGGGACTTGACGAAGTTTTTTTAGCCATTTCATCCAAGCGTAACAAAGAGAAAAAACTTTTATCCTTAACTCAGAGATTTCATAAATATTTTATGCAAGAGAGCATGCGCCACACCCTGGTCAAGCCCATCAAAATGCTAAATCACGTACATAAACGGATAAAATCGTCCAATTTTCTCCATCAACTCCCTAAAAACGGGAAAAAGAAGAAAAATTTAAGCAAATAGAGTATAAAGTACTTCTAGATGAACTGTCAAACGCCTAGTTTGTGCACAAAACAGCTGCTTTGACACTCATAATCTTACGTAAGGGAATATCGAATGAATAAAGCTCAATTCGTTGAACTGGTACAGAAAAACGGTGATTATAAAACTAAAGTTGAAGCTGAAAATGCGATCAAAGCATTTACCGATGCTGTAACTGAAGCACTTGTTGCAAAAGAAGATGTAACTTTAGTTGGTTTCGGTGGTTTCGCTGCTACACTGCAAAAAGGTAAAAGTGGTAAAGTACCTGGTACTGACAAAACTTATACTACATCTGACAAAATGGTACCTAAGTTCAAAGCTGGTAAAAGTCTTAAAGACTCTGTTGCTGCCGGCAAATAGTTCTATTCGCTGCGGTCTGTCGCAGCGCCCTCTTCCTTTTTATAAATATTCAAAAACACTTTTTCTCCAACTTTTAAAAAAATTTTCTGATATCCATGCATTTAGTCAAAATATAAGCAAAATCAAAAATGCACATGCTATTATGTTCTCCTCAAAGCGAGGTATAGATGAACAAAATTGAAAAAACCGATGAGCAGTGGCAAGCGCAGCTCTCATCCGAAGCCTTTTACGTCTGCCGCCAACATGGTACAGAAGCACCATTTACCGGTGAATACAACAACAATAAGGATGAAGGTCTCTACCGCTGTATCTGCTGTGATGCACCGCTCTTTTCCTCCGATACAAAATTTGACTCCGGTACAGGCTGGCCAAGCTATTTTAAACCCTATAGTGAAGATGCCATTACCGAGATCAAAGACAGCACTCACGGCATGACAAGAGTCGAAGTACGCTGTGCCAGGTGCGACTCTCATCTTGGTCATGTTTTTCCCGATGGCCCGGCCCCGACAGGTCTGCGCTACTGCATCAACTCAGTAGCCCTTAAATTTGAAGCTAAAAAATAGGAGCACTCCCATGAAAAAAATCATCTCACTACTCAGCGTACTGATCTTTACCACGCTGATCAATGCCGCTGAACATCCAGTCGTCGTCCTTGAGACTACACAGGGGACAATTGAGCTGGAACTCTTTGAAGATGTCGCCCCCTTGGCGGTTGAAAACTTTACGACCCATGTAAAAAACGGTTATTATGACGGTATCAACTTTCATCGCATTATCCGTAAATTCATGATCCAAGGCGGCGATCCTACAGGAACAGGACGTGGAGGTGAGTCTATCTGGGGAAAACCGTTTAAAGATGAGTTTAAACCCGGTGTCACGTTTAACAAACCCGGCATTCTGGCTATGGCCAATGCCGGTCCGGGAACCAATGGCAGCCAATTCTTTATTACAACGGCAAAGACACCATGGCTAAACGGTTACCATACAATCTTTGGGAAGGTTATCAAAGGGATGGATACCGTTCGTAAACTCGACCATATCCCGACAAGTGGCAGTAAAGGGGGAGACCGTCCTCTCAAGCCTCAGGGAATCACGAAAGCCTATCTAAAATAGGCATTGCACTTGGCATCACGCCTCTTGCAATCTTAACCTCATCTACCATACCGGTTCACTTTACATCTATCTCATTCTCAACCACTATAATTACAAAAAAAACAGGATACGCTATGATGGCTATCGACTACTATCAGGCGGGAAAACATCAAGAAGCCTATGAATGGCTTATGCAATGTGATGATCCACGCTGTAACTATGCCCTTTGTCATGTACTATCAATGGCCAGGGGGTTGAACGGAATTTCAAACAATCCACTCATCACTACAGCCTTGCAGCTGAAGCAGGTATCTTGCCGGCTCAGGTAAGTGCCGGGTTTGCTTATGCCAAAGCGATGGGTCTACCAGAGGACTTTAATAGAGCTGTTCACTTTCTCAAAATGGCGGTTGCCCAGAATGATGATGCGGCCAAAATCACCCTGGCTGAGATCTACGCCAAAGGAGAAGCCGGGGGTACCAGAGAAGAGGCAGCCAAACTGATCCGTGAAGTACTTGCCGTCAATAGCGCTTCTGAAGAGGCAACAGACGTCTATAACCTTTACGAACTCTATAAGGTCTGATGTAATCTCAATCCTCTTCTTCTTCTGAAAGGGTTGTCGTCATTGAAAGACTTTTCCAGTCATGCATACCGCCACGGTACCATTTGATCTTCTTGGCAGGATATCCCAGTTTCAACAGTTCTCGGATAGCCATCGGAGACTGGCCACACCATGGACCGTTACAAAATAGCAGCAACGTAGCGGCATTGGAACAGTCATAGGTGCCATCAGAGCCCTTTGTTACGCCAATACGCTTCAGCATGGCAGCATACTCTTCAGCAAAGACCTCCGGTTTTTTCAGTATGGCATACCATAGATTGACAGCGCCGGGAATGGTCTCATACTCATACCACTCACTTCCGCGTGAATCTACCAATAAAAAGTTATTCTCTTGATGCTTCATCTGCCTGATGAAACGCATCACCTCAAGCTCACCATAAGTCTCTACACCATCAGCAACTTTTATAGGGGAGATCACTCCGACCGTTTGGACAAAAGAGGCTTTACACTCATCTGGAACATCTTCCGCTGCAAACTCACCTTCCCATATCGTACTGTTTACAATAGG
>JAYEMF010000074.1:0-1715 GCA_034717975.1 Campylobacterota bacterium | reverse complement strand
ATCATAAAGAAAATAGAAGCGGAGAGTACAGCTGCTGCCGGTACCGTAATAATCCATGCTGCAATGATCTTCTTCACCGCATCACGTTTGACATACTTGATATTCTCAGCACGTTTGAGCATCTTTTTCTCTTGTTTGATCCTCTCCTCTTCATCATCGATCTGACGATAGAGTTCAGCGATATGCTGATAGTCTTCCTTGTTTTTTTCCACTTTTGCCTCAAGTGTTTCACGTTCGGCATTCAACCCTTTAAGGACTTTTTTATCCTCTTCGAGCAGTGCTCTCTCCTGACGGATCAGCTCCTCCTCTTTGGTCGTTGCAAGATACTCTCGCAAGAAACCTACACCGAAGATACCACCAATGGCTATATGTGTCGAACTGACCGGCAGTCCCAATTGGGAAGCGATAATAACCGTGATGGCTGCAGCCATCGCCACACTGAATGCGCGTACCTGATCGAGTTCAGTGATCTCACTGCCGACTGTGCGGATAAGCTTGGGACCATAAAGTGCCAATCCCAACGAAATGCCGATCGCACCGACAAGCATAACCCATAACGGGATAGGTGCTTTTGAAGCGATAACGTTGGTCTGAACGGCATCGGCTATGGCTGCAAGAGGTCCGATGGCATTCGCAACATCATTGGCCCCATGCGCAAAACTGAGCAGTGCCGCTGCGAAAATCAGTGGAATGGTAAAGAGTTTGTTGATATCACTGCGATGGTTAGAGAGGTTTGCAGCTGCTTTTTTCACCATCGGCTTCACAATCATATAGACGACAACCGCAACAATAATACCGATTCCGGCAGCTGTCATAAAATCGACTTTGACCAGTTTCTTGACACCTTTAAGCATCAAGTAGGTGGCGAAAGCCCACGACATCAGCGCGACGTAGATCGGCACCATCTTCTGCATGGCCGTAAGCTTATCCTCTTTATAGATGATGCTCTTTTTAATGGTCAGAAGGAAAGCGGCTGCGATAATTCCGCCTAGTATCGGTGAAATGATCCAGCTGGCGGCAATTTTCCCCATGGTTCCCCAGGCAACAATACCAAAACCGGCTGCACCGATACCCGCACCCATAACACCGCCGACAATAGAGTGTGTTGTCGAAACGGGTGCGCCGATGGCCGTAGCCAGGTTAAGCCACAGTCCGCCGGCAAGCAGCGCCGCTGTCATTGCCCAGATGAATTCACGCGAGTCGCTGAAGAGTACCGGATCGATAATCCCCTTTTTAATCGTACCGACAACCTCACCTCCGGCGATCAGTGCGCCCGAAGCTTCAAAAATTGCTGCGATCATGATCGCGCCACCCATAGTCAATGCCTTTGAGCCGACAGCCGGACCAACATTATTGGCAACATCGTTGGCACCGATATTGATCGCCATATAAGCACCAAAAAGTGCAGCTATGGCCAGGAAAGCACTGTTGGGAACATCACCATAAGTCCCAAAACTGTACCACAGTACAACGACCATAAAGAAGAGAGCAACGCCTATCTTGAAAAAGTCACCTTGTGAACTTTTAACCGCTTTTTTTTCCATTTTTTTGATTGTTTGGATATCCAATTCCTGCTCCATTTGTAACACTTTTGCAGCCATTTTATCTTCTTGCATCTTAAAGAAATAGTATGGTAAATTTGTTATTATGGCAGTTGGTAATAAAGTATTACTACTTTTTGTAATTTTTTTCTTATATCTAATTTTCATTACGAT
>JAYEMF010000073.1:4025-14790 GCA_034717975.1 Campylobacterota bacterium | reverse complement strand
TATAATTCAGCAACAAACTAAAACAATTTATACTAGGATGCTATGAAACGTTCTACTGCCGCTCTTATTATTGCAATCCTTCTTCATCTACTCATTATTTTACTCTTCTGGATCCTGGGTATGCTCGCTCCGGAGATGAAAAAAGCCGAACCAAAAGAGGAAGAGCAACGCATTAAAGTTTCACTTAAAGAGCAGCCAAAAGTGGTTAAAGATGCCCTTGTCAAGAATAAACAGAAGCAACCTGACATCGCTCCGCCAATGCCAAAAGGCAAACAGCTAAAAGAGCTTGTAAAAGAGCCTCTTATCGTACCTCCTGAACCAAAACCGGTTCAAAAACCGAAACCGGTAACCCAGCAGCCGGTCAAGCGTAAAGAACCGGCAAAACCTGCGCCGAAAAAAGAGACTACCAAGCCACTTCCGCCGAAGAAAAAACATGTTCCGCTATTTGATCCCAAAGTAACCAAGCCAAAAAAGATTGTAGAAGCCAATCAGACAAAACCGCCTAAAAAACAGGAGAGCGCCGGACTTTACGCCAAGCTTTCAAAACAGACAAAGGTACCGGAAGCCTCTACAAAGCAGCAGCGGACAAAACAGCGTCAAAGCCGTATCAGTGAAAATGTCAAAGAGGCGTACGGGGATGTTTTTGGAACACTTTCCGAAGGTGAACAGAAGTATATTCTAGATAATCAGGAGATCATGCGTCGTATAACCCAGGAGGTTCTCAACCGTGTGGGAAGAGTCAATATCCCGAACAACCTGCGGGTCAATACATCCAATAACATCGAATTCTATCTCTATCCCAACGGTGATATCTCGGAGATCAGGTTTGTCAGCAAATCAGGCTTTTATGTTCTTGATGACACGACGAAAGAGACTATTGAATATGCCTATAGCCGCTACCCGAGACCAGAACAAAAGACATTGATACGGTATAAAGTCGGCTACTATCTCAAAGGGTATTAAGCCCTACTCGCAGGCTGCGCTGTTACTGAGAAGTGTTGGTGCCCATGTCAGCCACTCATCTTCCGGTTCATCATAGAGCTTGAATGTCTGCATCTCTTCAGCTTGATCCAGTGGCTCGCTTGGTGTCACCAGGGCAATTCCGCCATTAATCATGGTTGAGATCGTTTCAGTACGCACCTTTACACCAAGCAAGCTGACATCCATGCCCATTGCCGTAGCATTATAAAAGAGTGAGTTCTCTCGTACCAGATGGGCATAACACTTATCGATAAAAAGCATCAACTCCACACCGGTTGCATCATCTCTAAGTCTGTACTCTTCAACATTGCCTATCTTGATCTGACGATAGAAAACCGGTGAACCCTCTTTCAGACTGCTCAGGCGTGAACCGGTTACAACAACACGGAGCCCCTCTTGATTTAACGAGACAACGGGGGCTGTTCCCAAGAGATGAAAACTCTCTCCAAGAACCGTCTCCTTTCCCGGTAATACCTTGATAAATGCCCCGGTGACCAGTGATGACGGATTTTGTACGCTGGCAAACTTGATTCTGACATCTTCCACCCAAAAAATAGAGTCTTTGGCCAGCAGTGCTTTATGTTTTTGATCGATTAAGGCTACTGCTTCTACCCCTCCGTCAATGAGCTCTATTGCTTTGATCCGTCCTATCGTGATCGCTTTGTAGATAATCTTACTCCCCGCTTTCAGATTAAAACCATGTTCCATCATAAATGTGACTACAACATATTTCTCATCCACAGCGGCTTCACTCTCATAAAGTTCAAAAGCGTGCATCTCTTTGACACTGTCAGCGTGAAGCGGTGTTTTAAACGCTATACCGCCCGTAACGATGCTCTCGATCGAACCGGTATTGATCTCCACACCGTCCACCCCAGCTTTAACGTCAATACCACTAATATTGTAGAAGGCTGTTGATCTATTTATCTGATCGCAGTATTTTGGTTCAATATAGACTTTTATATCAACCCTGCCCGTTCTTTTATTGAGTATATAGTCGATCACTTTACCGACCTTGATCCCTATAAACAGAACAGGTGATCCCTTTTTAATAGAGCCTAAACTATCCGCATGCAGCATAAAGCTCATACCGCCGCTTTGAACATACTCACGCTCAAGAAACTCCTTATTGCTTCCTATGAGTTCAAAAGCGTGCGTGCTGCGCTTGGCATTCAGGTCATTTGTCTCAAGAACAATGCCGCCATGCACCATAGAGGCGATGGAACCTACATTAAAATAGATACCGTCAAAAGAGGCTCCCGCTTCGAGGGCACTCTGAATATAAAAGTTTGAGCTGTCGTTTACAAGATGGCTGTATTGATCAGCAATCACAATTTCAACCTCTATATGACTGTTGTCACTGGCAAGGCCTACTGAACCTACAGCACCAATAACCATATCGCGATAGATGATATTGACACCGCTTTTGAGATTGAAACCTTTGTCACCTACAAGCTTCAGGCGCATCCCTGATATCGGCGGGCTGTCATGATGCAGAATAAACTTCTTTTTCAACTCTTTGGAACTGCTCGCAGTCTCAAAGGTTATGTAGCGTCCATGCGCAATCGCATTCAGGCCCTTGATCTCGTTTAATCCGATATGCGGCTCAACAACCCAGAAATAGGCATCTTTGTTGGCAAGGTGGCGAAAAGAGGATTTCAGTCTTATCTTAAACGTTGTCTCGTCACTGTCAGGGTCATAATCAATGGAGGTTATCTCACCTGCATCTGTTCCTTTAAAAAATACGTTTGAAGCTTTTGCATCGATGTTGTAGCCGCTTTTTGAGACAAGCGTGATAATATCCGGATCAAGAATGACCTGATCATAACTGTCAAAGAGCTGGAACTCATGTTTATGATCTTCTACACTCTTGCCAGTACTCGGCGAATTCAAAGCGATGCCTCCGGCTACAACCGATGCCAAAGAGTCCATTTCGACGCGCAAACCGGCAAGTGAGGCATGGACTTCAATACCTGACATCTTCCAGAAACTGGAATTTTCTTTGACAAGACCACTGTATTTGTGCTCGATATGAACAACATACTCCACACCACTCTCAGTCAGATCGGCTTCCAGGACCTTTCCAACATGAATTTTTCTGAACATCACCGGAGCACCTGCTTTGATGTCCGACTGCTTGGCATGCAGCTTGACGAATACCCCAGGTTCAAATATATTGACAGGAGTGTCTTCCGCCGCTTCGAAACGGTATTGAAGCGTGTGTTTATTGAGAGCCTCGATATCATTGGTGCTCGGCATCACGTTAATATAGACACCTCCAAGGATAGTCGTTAAACCGGAGACCTCCGTCAATGAAAGTCTAGGTTCGACTTTCCAAAATATGTTACCTTCACGAGCGACAGCTTTGGCATCTTTATCGACAGTGATCGTAACATCTACTTTTGAAATATCATGAGGATGAATAGTAATATTACTGACCTGACCGAGCTTTATACCATTGTACATAAGCGGTGTTTTACCAACGATAAAACCATCGCCGCTGTTAAAAGTAACAACAACATCAAATCCCTTCTCATCATAATACTTAAAGATCATCCAGCCGGCTATGGCCATCGCGACAAAAGGAATGATCCAGACAATATAGATCGATTTTCGCTCTTTGACTACGGCTTCTTGACTCATTGGTTATCCTCTCTATTGGTGTCCCACATCAGTCGGGGATCAAATTTTTCTGTTGCTATGATCGTAAAGAGCACTGCTGCAGCGAATGCTATAGCCGCTCCGCCGGTCTGAATCGTGGCCAGTGCCTGAAACTGCACCATGGAGACCATCAGTGCTACTACGAAGATATCGAGCATCGACCACTTGCCGATAATATGGATGAAATGAAACAGCTTCGTCCCGTTCAAGGCTCTGCTCTGCTGCTTAAACTGTACAATTAGCAGCAGATAAAAGATGACGACCAGTTTAAAAACAGGTACGGCAACACTCGCAATGAAGATCACGGCACCCAGTCCATACTCCCCATGCTCCAGAAAGTAGACCACCCCTTCAATAATCGTACTTCCTTCATCACTGCCAAGAGATGTCACTACCATCATGGGAAGCAGATTTGCCGGGATAAGAAAGAGTGTTGCCGCGATAGCATAGCCCCAGGTCAGCATTAAAGAGTACTGAATACGCTGACTTATTTTCGCACCGCACTGGGTGCATTCTGCAGCCTGAGCATCTTGCAAGTAGCCACAAAGATGACAAAGGGTCTTCCCCTCACTGATATCACTCTTCCAGGTCATGCCGATTCCATAGATCATGCGGATTGAACCAGATAATCGCAATATAAAATGTTATGAGAAAAAAGAGAAAAGAGTAGAGACCGAAGTCAAGCGTAAGCTCAGCCATTCCGCCCAGCTTGACGATCGCCACAAAGATACTGACAAGGTAAACTTCAGCCATTGCCCAGACACCAAGATGCTCATAGAGTCTAAAAAAAGTACGGATGCGTTTTCTTGGATAGCCAAGTTTCAGAGGGATGATCATCATCAAGATCAATCCAAGCAGCAGAAGCGGTATAACAAATCCCGATGCCACCGCAATGAGAGCAATGACCAGGTACCCTTCCCCGGCAAAGAACCAGACAGCCTCCATTAGCGTTACCGAATGTGTCAGACCCATAATGTTCAAGGTCATGATAGGCATAAAAAGCGTTGGAAGAAAAAAGAGTATTGAAGAGATCACCATGGAGACAACAAGGTTAAAATGTTCGCCGGGACGGTAGAAAACGGTGTGGCAGCGGGGACAGGAGTATTGATGCATACTGTTAAAGTCTTTCACATCAATGATAATGCCACACTCAAGGCATGCTGTCTCGATCTTTTTCATTTTTCCTGTCTTTAGGGATGCACATATATCAAGTCAGTTCTCATTATATCAGAACAAGCCGCGTGAGAAAGAGAATCCAAAGGCTGTTTTGGTCACAGATCGGTCGTAATCGATCAGGCTTTCGCCATAACCGCTGAAAAATTTGACATACCAGAAGGTGTTTTCAGAGTTAAAAAACGGGTAGGACCAGTGCAGATCAACCGCGCCCCTGTTTTTACCGCCACTGCCAAAGTTATAACGAAGAAGTGCGCCGAATTCATTCTTTTTATGCAGATAGTTCATTTTTATATCTCCATACCCAAGGTAGTTTTCAATATCCGGATTGTCATCACCTGCGGCATTTGGTTCAACTTCACCTGTTTCAGGATTAACCCCACCGCTATAGTAGCCGTCATATTTTTTCTCTTCAGGGACTCTGTACCAGACACGCGTAGCAAGAAAGAGGTTGTCACACTGCCACATGCCCGTGATATAAAGACGGTTCCATGAGCGTGAACCGTACCCTTCCTGGCCGTTTGACTCATGTAAAAATCCCAATTTGACCGCTTTAAGACCAGATGCCTGATCGATAGATTCCGACGTAGGAAGACGCATAAAAATTTCAGGCAGATAGTTCGTCTCACGAAATGGAGCCGAGGCACTGTAGAGCTGCCACCACACTCTTTGAGTATAGGCAACATTGATATACTCGTTCCATCCGAAGAGATCGTATGTAAGTGGCTTTTGTAGACTGAACTGAAATTGCACTTCCGTGTTTTGACTGTACTCTGCGTGCTTCTTCTGCTCTTCCGTATAATTATTATGATGGGTACTCGATAAGACACGTCTGTATTTGTGTGTGGCATACGCGACAGGCAGGACAAAGTTAGTCTCATAAGGCTGCAGTCCAAAAAAATCACCATCAAGCAAAGAGTTCATCAGGCTTTTTGTCTCCGGCGTATCTGTATCTACTTTTTGCAAAGCATACGCCACACCCTCTTTAGTGGTAGCCGGATCCATCTGGTCACTTAATCGTTCAGAAAATGACTTTTTTCCTTTCTCTTCTTCACTATCCATTGTCAGTGTATAGCTGTAGTGCGAAGCAGCCTGCTGGAACCAATGCGCCGCTTTTTTGTAGTCCACCTCTACGCCAAGGCCATTTTGATACATATATGCCAGGCGATACATAGCGGGTTTTGAACCTTTTTCTGCTTCATCTTCAAGCAGAGGAAGTGCTTTCAGATACTCTTTTTCATTAAAATACTTTTCGCCGCTGAGATATTTTTCAGACTCGTTTGCACTGGCCATCATCAGTGTCGGCATGAGAACCAGCAAAACTGAAAGCAGATATTTTTTATTTAAAACTAAATTTGTCAATAACATATTCCTTAACTATTCTCTATATACGGGATATATAAATTCAACGACATTATATCTCAGCACCCTCACAAAAATAAGAATTAACCATTTTTGACATTCATAATAATCTATAATTGAGTATAATAATTGCATAACTGTTTCAGGAATTAAAATGACACTTAAAAAACCTTGTATTGCTCTTTTTAGTGCACTCATACTCCTCACCGGCTGTAGTGACAACAAACAACCGGTTAAAGCCGCTGAAGCCCCTCCCCTGCCTGTTGAAATTGTGACTGTCAAAAACCAGAACATTCCTATCTGGATGCCATACACCGGAAAGACACAAGCGAGTAGTTCGCAGGAGGTGCGTGCCCGTGTAACCGGTATCCTGGAAGAGATCTATTACAAAGATGGTGATCATGTAAAAAAAGGTCAAAACCTTTTCAAGATCGAACAGGATGACTACATCGCTGCGCTGGACGCGGCAAAAGCTAAAAAACGAAGAGATCTGGCCTCGTTAAAACTGGCAGAAGCTGATGTCAACCGCTATGCTCCTCTGGTTCAAGAGGGTTTGGCACCGCGCGTAACACTGGAGCAGTACGAAGCACAGGTCGAAGCACTCAAAGCAGATATTGTCAGTGATGATGCAGCCATCAGACAGGCTGATCTTGAGCTAAGCTACACCATCGTGAAAGCACCTATTGATGGACAGGCAAGTCGCCGTTTGGTAGATATTGGAAACCTTGTCGGGAAAAGTGAGGCAACTCTTTTAACCACTATCAATAAAACCGATCCTCTTTATGCCTATTTTGCACCAAGTGAAGAGCAGTTTCAACAAATGTCTCAATTTAGAACAAAAAATGTTATGGATGCCTATATTGAGATCAACTACCAGTCAAAAATGCTGAAATCCGAACCCATCTTTGGGCACGTCAACTTCTCAGACAACACCGTTGATCCGGCAACATCAACCGTCAGTATGCGCGTAGAAATCCCTAATCCCAAACAAAATATCTTCCCCGGAACATTTGTCTATGTCAATGTATTTGTAACCGATAAGTTCAGACTTATGGGTGTTCCGCCGCAGATCATCTTTGAAGATCAGAGAGGGTATTACCTTTATGTAGTGGATGAGCAGCAGAGTGCACAGCGTGTCTATATCAAGCCTGCTTTTGAATCACGCCACTTTACGCTTTTTAAAGCAGACACACTAAAAGATGGGGACAAGGTTATTATCAATGCGCTTATGCGACTGAAGCCGGGGTTAAAGGTCACTCCTACCGATGTGACAGAGACCAAGGGCCTTGACGCAGTCATTAAAGAGAACAATCTGCTTCCTACAATGCCTGAGCGAAAAGAGTAGCCATGTCTCCGGTATTTTTTATCAAGCGACCTATTTTTGCGATGGTCATTGCCATCTTGACGGTCATCCTGGGTACTGTTTCGATGTCCGTCCTCTCTATTGAGCAATATCCCAATGTAACGCCGCCGACCGTTGCCGTTTCAGCAACATTTACAGGCGCCAATGCCTATGATGTTGAAGAGACCGTTACGCGTCCTCTCGAAGACAAGCTTAATGGTGTTCAGGGAATGATCTACATCGAGTCATCCAGCACCTCTGCCGGTGAGTCGGCTGTCAATATCTATTTTGAACCGGGGTATGATCTCGATATTGCTGCCGTTGATGTGCAGAACAAGGTCGAGCTTGCAAAGCCGTCACTCCCTTCCGAGGTAAAGCAGTCCGGTGTAAGTGTTGATAAAAAGTCTCCCAGTATCGTCTGCCTCATTGGGGTATCGGGAACAGAGAATTATACAGACGCTTTTTTAAGCAATTACATCAATATCAATATCCTCGATGAGATCAAGCGTATTCCAGGTGTCGGTGAAGCCAAGAACATGGGTGAGAAAAAATACTCCATGCGCATCTGGCTGGACCCCGACAAGATGAAGTCTATGGGTATGACACCAATGCAGATCATCTCCGCTGTACAGGATCAAAACAAGCAGGCTGCTCTGGGCAAGATCGGCGCAGCACCCGGCTATAAAGACCAACAAGTAACCTATACTCTGACAGCAGACGGTCGTCTGAAAGATGCACAGGAGTTTGGAAAGATCGTTTTAAAGTACAACAAAGACGGAAGTCTTGTCTATCTTAAAGATGTTTCTGACATTGAGCTGGGTGCAGAAAAATATGATTGGAATGCACTGTTAAATTCCAGTCCGGTCGGCCTGATAGCCATCTATCAACTCGCCGGTGCCAATGCCCTGGAGATAAAAGCGGCGGTAGTAAAAAAGATGGATGATCTCAAAGAGCGTTTTCCCGAGGGCATCAGCTACTCCATCCCTTATGATACGACAAAGTATGTTGAGGTAGCTATCGATAACGTCATTGTAACGCTGATCGTTGCCATTTTTCTGGTCATTTTGGTTATCTACATCTTCTTACAAAACTGGCGACCGACGGTTATCGCAACGGTTGCTATACCTGTGGCACTCATCGGTGCTTTTATCGCTATGTATGCTACCGGTTTTTCTATCAACTTCTTAACACTGTTCGGGCTCATCCTTGCCATCGGTATTGTTGTCGATGATGTTATTTTGGTTGTTGAAAATGTTGAGACCATTATGACGGATGAACCTGACCTCCCCATGCCGCATGTCGTTAAAAAAGCGATGGCCGAGATCACAGGGCCGATCATTGCGACAACCCTGGTTCTCGTAGCTGTATTTGTACCCGTATCGATGATGCCGGGGATCACGGGCTCTCTTTACCAGCAGTTTGCCTTGACCATCTCGTTTGCCGTCATTATCTCCTCTGTCAATGCGCTCTCTCTGTCCCCGGCTATTGCCGCTATCATCATCAAGCGAAGAGGCGTTGATAAGAAGGAGTTCAAAGGCTTTGAACTGTTCAACAGAGGCTTTGACTGGACAACAGTAAAGTATGAAACGGCCATTCGCTTTTTTGTCAAGATCAAATGGCTTGTAGTTATTGCTTTTATTGCCCTCATCGGCTATACCGCTTACATGTTCAAGACGATTCCGACAGGTTTCGTACCGGAAGAGGATCAAGGGGTCGCGCTTGTCGGCTACAACTTAAAGCCGGGCGCGGCCAATGTACAAACAGAGCAGATCGCTGCAAAAATAGAAAATACCCTTAAAGAGATCAAAGCGATCCGTGATATAACTACTATTAACGGATTTAACATCGTTACGGGCTCACTTGATCCAAGTGCCGGAGTGATGTTTCTCACCTTTCATCCATGGGAAGAGCGCGACCCTGAGACGGAGGGTGTTAATGCCATCATCAAACAGATTTTTGTTAAGACAGCTTCCATCACTGATGCCAAGGTGTTTGCCTTTAATCTTCCAGGTATCCCGGGGCTCGGTGCTACCGGCGGATTTGACTTCAGGGTGCAGGACTATATGTCTTCTGAGCTTACCCAGTTCCAGACTTACGTAAATGAGTTGATTGTCGAAGCGAACAAGGACCCTCGTATCGGAGCGGCATACACCACGTTTAATGCCTCGTACCCAATGTACTATGTTGATTTTAAACGGGACAAGATCAATGCCCTGGGGGTTAATCTATCGGATGTGTTCCTGACGATGCAGACTTATCTGGGTTCATTTTATATCAATGATTTCAGTAAGTATGGAAAAGTTTATCGAGTATTTGTCCAGGCAAAAAAAGAGTTTAGATCCAATAAAGCCGATATATCCAAACTTTTTGTGCAGAACAACAAAGCCGATATGGTTCCTTTAAGTGCTCTCATCACTATAAATAGTATTGACGGACCTCAAAATATTACGCACTATAATCTATATCGTTCTATTCAGGTAAGCGGTTTTGCTGCGCCGGGTTACAGTTCAGGTGATGCCATGGCAGCAATGGAAGAGACACAACAACGTGTTATGCCGAAGGAGTATGGTTTTCAGTGGTCCGGTATGTCTTTACAGGAGAAGGAAGCGGGCAATGCGATCGTAATGACGTTTGTCTTTGTCATCATCGTTGTCTTTATGGTGCTTGCCGCGCAGTATGAGTCATGGATACTGCCGTTGATGATCATGATTCCGGTACCGCTGGTCATGCTTGGTGCCCTGCTCGGGTTGAAACTGGCCGGACTGCCGATGAATGTATTCGCCCAGATCGGCCTGGTCCTGCTCATCGCCATGTCGTCGAAAAATGCCATCCTGATCGTCGAATTTGCCAAAGAGCTTCGAGAGTCGGGAAAAAGTATTGCCGATTCAGCTATTGAAGCCGCCGTATCGCGTTTTAGACCGATCCTTATGACCATCCTGTCATTTATCTTTGGTATTTTTCCACTCGCACTGGCTACCGGTGCCGGTGCTGTTACACAAAAGACCATCGGTATCTCCCTGCTCGGCGGTATGACCATTGCGACACTGGTTGCCCTGTTTATTGTGCCGGTCATCTATGTCCTGCTTGAAACAATGCGTGAACTGGTTGTCGATGTTGAAGAAGAAGTACGTATGAGAGAGAGTCTATAATGAAATTAAAGTCTATCACCACAGGTATGCTACTGGCCGCCATACCGCTTTTGGCAACACCTGAACTGACGGTTGACCAGCTCATTGAGACCGCCTT
>JAYEMF010000073.1:0-3925 GCA_034717975.1 Campylobacterota bacterium | reverse complement strand
GAAGAAGTACGTATGAGAGAGAGTCTATAATGAAATTAAAGTCTATCACCACAGGTATGCTACTGGCCGCCATACCGCTTTTGGCAACACCTGAACTGACGGTTGACCAGCTCATTGAGACCGCCTTAAAACAGAGTCCGGACATCAATATCTCGACCAGTCAGCTCGATGCGGCCTTTTCACGTAAAGACCAGGCTGATGCCGATTATCTTCCGCAAATCGATGCACTCGGTTCTGCCGGAGGACAGGGTGTCAAGCTCAAAGATGAAAGCGGTTTCACCGACGACACACTCCTCTCCGGTTCCATTACGGCTACGCAGCTTATCTATGACTTCGGTAAAACCGGCGGCAATATGGATGCGGCACAATATGATGTCAATGCCAGTAACGCAAGGTTGCAACAGGTTATTTCTGACAAGATCTTTGATGTCAAAGGTGCTTACTACAACGTCCTTCAAAAGAAAGCGCTTATCGCCGTTAATAAAGAAAATGTCCAACTGAACGAATCCCAGCTTTACCGTTCCCAGCGCTACTATGAGGCAGGCATCCGTACAAAGGTCGACGTTACCGATGCAGAGGTCAACCTGATCCACGCCAAACTCTCACTGAACAACAGTCTGTATGATTACAAACTTGCCCGTGTCGATCTCGAAAAACGTATTGGGACTGTACCAAATCGCGGTCAATACACGCTCTATTCCAAATCTATAGATTTTGGAAATGCCTACAACAGTCTCCCCAGGCTCAATGAATCCATGAGCGAGCTTGAAGAGTTTGCCTATCTCAACCGCTATGAACTTAAAGAGTATCAATTCCGTATCGATAACAGATATGCCCGTATAAAGAGCAAAAATGCCGACTATTTTCCTGTTATTTACGGTGAAGGCAGTTATTTGATGCAGAATGTCGATGAGATCATCGCCCTTCCTGAAGAGCAGTGGCAGGCAACCGTAAATCTGAAATGGAATATTTTCTCTGGTTTTCGTACTGATGCAGAGGTCCAGGAAGCCAGAATCGATCTGTTGACCGCTTCGTCCGAATATGAGTCTGCCCGTCTCGAAGCCAAAAAGAGAACCGATGATGCCTATCTATATGTGTTGAAAGACCTTGACAGTGTCAAGCTCAATGAAAGCCTCACCCGTGCTTCCAAAGAGAAATACCATCAGGTCGAGCAAAGCTATCAGCACGGTATAGCAGACTATATTGAACTGCAAAAAGCCCGCCAGGAGTACATTGATTCGCTTGCCGGTATAGTTACCGCTTACTACTCCTACTATATTGCCCTTGCGAGACTCGACAATGCTGTCGGAAGATAATTACAGAATGATCCGGTACTCTGTTTAAGGGAGAACAAATCCTTCTGTGACAAAGGAAATAAAATGTTTGCTGCCACCTCTTTAAACAACCTTCTCAAACGGCAGATGGTTGCCCTTTTCACCCTGGCCGCCATCATGACGACTTACCTTTATGCCACTCAGGAGGTGCCGGAATCTTCACTGGCATGGTTTGAAATAGGCATGGGCCTTTTTGGCGGACTGGCACTCTTTCTGGCAGGTCTCGATCAGCTCACAGGCGGTCTGAAAATGGCCGCCGGCGATTCCCTGAAAAACATCTTGCAGAAGCTGACGACCAACCGTGTTATGGGTGTCTTTACCGGTACGCTGGTCACCGGTGTTTTGAACTCTTCTACGGTGACTACCGTTCTGGTCATAGGGTTTGTGAGCGTCGAAATCATGACGCTGCAGCAGTCTGTTGCCGTTATTATGGGAGCCAATATCGGAAGTACCGTAACGGCGCAGCTGCTGGCTTTTGATATCTCCAAATACGCCCTTCTGCCTATTGCAATAGGTTTTTTCACGACACTAGCCGCCAAGAAGGATAAGACACGCTATTATGGTCAGATGCTGATGGGGTTCGGTCTGCTCTTCTTCGGTATGGGCATTATGAGCGATGCCATGTACCCGCTGCGTTCTTATGAACCCTTCATAGCCTTTTTAAAACAGATGGAGAGTCCGTTTCTAGGGATTTTGGCCGGTACGGTATTTACCGTACTGGTACAGTCTTCTGCCGCTACTGTCGGGATATCTATTGCTCTGGCGGCAGAAGGTCTGCTCTCCCTTCCGGCAGGGATCGCACTGGCACTCGGTGCCAACCTCGGTACCTGTATCACCACGGCATTAGTAGGTTCCATAGGAAAACCGACCGAGGCAGTCAGAACCTCTGTAGTACACATTCTTTTCAATGTGATCGGTGTACTGATCTGGCTCCCTTTCCTCCCCTACCTCACCGATATAGCCGTTGCCATCTCTCCCGTCGCAGAAGGTCTGGAAGGGATGGAAAAAATGGCCCAGGAGGTACCTCGCCAGATCGCCAACGGCAACACTTTTTTCAACCTCGCCAACACCTTTATCTTTATCTTGTTCACTCCGCTGTTTGCCAAAGCAGCCATCAGACTCGTACCGGAAAAAGCCAAAAAAGCAGAGGTGATGATCACACCGAAATATCTCAATGAAGAAGCCCTGCAGGTGCCATCTTCCGCTTTTGACAATGTCCGCTTTGAAAGTGTCCGTTCTATCGAACTGATCGAAGAGATCGTCACCGTCTTGCGGACAGCCGGCCAGGAGAAGTACCATCCGCCGCTGGACAGACTGCAGACACTCTACCAAAATGTCCGTATCCTGGAAAAAGCCAATCTGCTCTATCTCGGCAAGATCCGGCAGTTCCCGCTGACTGACAGGGACAGCCTGACCCATCAGAATCTGATGAGCACCAATACTATGCTCGAAGGGATCGCCTATACGTTTCAGACGGAGATCAGAGAGCTTGTGACCAAAGCCATAGAGATGGATTATCAGCCAAGCGAAACGACACAGCAATATATGCGCCAGATCATCAATACGACCCTTCACTCACTCGCTCTGACCAAAAAAGGGCTTAAAGAGCATGATTATGCCGCTTTTGAGAAGATACTGGAGATGAAACGGCCCTACAAAGAGCTTCTGAATAAATTTATGCAGAGGAAATCAGAGCGTCTGGCAGAGGCGAGTGAGAGCTATCTTAAAATAGTGAAAATGGAGACCAGTCTGGTCGATACTTTTTATCATGTTTACCACATGAACCGGTTATTGGCCAAACAGTGGATAAAAGAGCAGCATGCTCTAGGTTAAGAATGAATTTTACAACTACTAACAAGGAGAGAAGATGAAACTGCAACATGTTGGCGATCTGCCAAGGGTAAATAGCAAAGGGGTGGGTTTTGATCATACGAAACCCGATAAATACACATTATTAAATGCTGCTGTCGATCTTTTGGAAGCATTGAGTTTTGGTCCAACGCTGACTACAGAGCATTTGCATAACAGCGATGGGAAAGAGTATAGCGGCAATGAACTGGTTGGTCTGCTTAAAAAACATTGCAGAGATATTGACGAAGTGTTTAATTCTCGTGAAGAGAAAACCAAGGTACTCATTGAAGAGCTGATAGAACGGGTCAATGCAAACAGTAACCTCAGTGACGATGAGCGCAAAGCATGGCTCAACAACATTGATATGATGCGTGATTACTACATGCAGTATGTCACCAATGAGAGTGCTTATAAATGTGCCCTTGATGCATTGGCACAGAACATTCATGATGCACGCATAGAGCAAGTCACTTTTCCGATGTTCAGAAATTACGGATCAGTTTTACATGATCTCATCTCAGTACTTGCGCGTCGTAAGTCCCCTATGGATGCCGAGTTGAGCATTGAGAAGAGAGATGATGAGTTTTTTGGAACTTTATCGATCAGGCACAGGTAAAGGGCACCTCTAAAAACCCTGGATATCATCAGCGTTACATACATTTTCGTGATCAAGGCAGGTTCTTGTCAGCGTAGCAGGGCTACGGTGGCAAGGTTCTAACGCAGACTCACGGACATGTATG
>JAYEMF010000072.1:0-3131 GCA_034717975.1 Campylobacterota bacterium | reverse complement strand
TATATAAGTTCAACCTTTATTCAATATTAGCGATGTTTATCTTCTGAAAAATTTTAAGCTCATCTGAGTAAAATTACGCCAATTAAATTGGAGAAATGTATGCAATCAATCATTGAAAAGTTCAGAATTGTCGGTTTTATCGAAGGTATCTCTTACCTTGTTCTACTTCTTATTGCCATGCCACTGAAATATATATACGGTATGCCTGAAGCTGTAAAGGTCGTAGGAATGGCACATGGTGTTCTGTTTATCCTCTTTGTATTGCTGCTTGCCCTCTCTGCCAAGCAGCACCAATGGTCACTGAAGTTCAACAGCCTGATGTTTGTCGCTTCACTGATCCCGTTTGGTACCTTCTACACTGATCGCAGACTTAAAGCGATGCAGACGGTTTAAGAGTACTTCTTAACTACCTCTTTAAGTAGAGGTAGACCATTTTTTCTACCTCAACTACCAGATAGATCACAAGACTTATTCCCAAGATCACACCCCACTCTTTCATACCTATCGGTGCAGTATAAAAAACCATGTTCATAAAAGGGGCATAGGTCATGAGTAACTGAAGCAAACTCATTCCTGCCACTCCGAGCAGCAGCAGCCAGTTAGATAAGAGACCGAGATGAAACATGGAATGTGTAAGTGATCGGCAGTTGAAGAGGTAAAACATCTCTCCAAATACGAAGATATTGACGGCCACGGTACGTGCCTGTTCAATCGTACCGCCTTCATACTGTACCCAGGTAAATGCACCGAAAGAACCGATCAGCAGCAACACGCCAACGACAAGAATACGAAGGATCAACTGCCGTGTCAATATTGGCATTTTCGGATCGCGCGGACGACGTGACATAATACCGGGTTCCTTGGGCTCAAATGCGAGCATAAGACCAAGCAGTACTGCCGTTGTCATGTTGATCCAGAGGATCTGAACCGGCAGGATGGGAAGCACCGCGCCCATAAAAATAGCTACCAAAATGACCAGCCCCTCACCTACATTCGTCGGCAGGGTCCAGGTAATGAATTTTATCAGATTATCAAAAACGCCGCGTCCCTCCTCCACCGCCGCTTCGATTGTTGAAAAATTATCATCGACCAGGACCATATCTGCGGCTTCCTTCGCCACTTCAGTCCCTGTGATACCCATAGCAACACCAATATTTGCCTGGTGCAGCGCAGGTGCATCATTAACCCCGTCACCCGTCATCGCGACCACGTGGCCCTTCTCCTGAAGTGCTTTGACAAGTCGGAGTTTCTGATCGGGTGCCACACGGGCATAGACCATAATATGGTTAACAGCATCGATCAATTCGGCATCACTAAGTGCAGCGATCTCTTTGCCGTTCATGATCATCTTGCGCTCACCTCGTCGTTCAATACCGATCTGCTTTGCAATTGCCATGGCCGTCACATTGTGATCCCCGGTGATCATCTGCACCTGGATACCGGCATTATGACAGTTGGCTATCGCTTTGATCACCTCTTCCCGGGGAGGGTCCATCATCGCCTGAAGACCCAAGAACTCCAGTTGGCTCGCTACATTTTCATGCGTGATAGAAGCAGTTTTTTCCACACTTTTTCTGGCAAATGCCAATACTCGAAGTCCTCTTTTAGCCATCTGCGTCACTTCGTACATAATGACATCCACATCGATTGGCATCGCTGTACCTGATTCATTCAAAGCGGAATGACAACGTGCCAGAATACTTTCGACAGATCCTTTGAGATAGATGATATGCGTTGCATCATCAGAATTCTCATAAAGTGTCGCCATGTACTGATACTGTGATTCAAACTCAATCGTGTCACGATGGGTAAGCGCCTCGCTCATCTGCTTAAAGCCAAACCCCGCTTTCAGTGCAGAGACCAGCAGGGCACCTTCTGTAGGATCTCCCTCTATGGTCCACTGCTCTTCACTTTCCGAGAGACGCGCATCATTACAAAGCACACCCGCTTTAAGACACTCTGCCAGTACATTTTCCCGCTCTATATCAACCTGCCGCTCCTGATAAAAAATATCACCTTCAGGCAGATATCCGACCCCTGCAACGCTATAGAGTCTGCCGCCGGCAAAGATCTCCTTGACCGTCATCTCATTCTGGGTCAGTGTACCGGTCTTATCGGAACAGATCACCGTAGTGCTTCCCAGTGTCTCCACCGCAGGGAGTTTACGTACAATGGAGTTGCGCTTGGCCAGTCTTCCTACACCGATGGCCAGTGTAATGGTCATCGCGGCCGGTAATCCCTCGGGAATAGCACCAACAGCCAAAGCCACTGAAGCCATAAACATCTCAACCGCTGGTTCTCCCCGCAAAAAGCCGACCAAAAATGTCATACCCGCAAGCAGCAATATAACCCACAGGAGAATTTTGCTGAAGTGATTGATTTTTTTGGTCAACGGCGTGGCAAGGATATCGGCTTCAGCGATCAGCTCATTAATACGACCGATCTCAGTGCTGTCCCCCGTTGAGACAACGATACCGATACCGCTTCCATAAGTAACCAGCGACGTTGAATACGCCATATTGTGCCGGTCAGCCAGCATAGTATCATGCTCCAGTACAGAGGCTTCCTTTTCAACCGGTACGGACTCCCCGGTCAGGGCAGACTCGTTGATCTGCAGTGTCTTACTCTGAAGCAGCCGCAGATCTGCGGGCACTTTGTCTCCCGAATGCAGTTTAACAATATCTCCGGGTACCAGTTCTGCGGCATCCACACGCTTTTTCTCTCCCGACCGGATAACCGTAGCCTCAACGCTGCTCATCTGCACCAGTGCCTGAATCGCTTTAAGTGCCCTGGACTCCTGGATATAACCAATGACGGCATTGACCAGTACCACACTGAAGATCACAGCCGAATCGACCCATTCGTGAAGCAGTGCGGTAACCAGTGTTGCTACAAGTAAAATATAGATGAGTGGTTGATGGAACTGCAGCAGAAAAAGCAGTAACGGACTTTTGCCCTTTTTCTCGGTAAGACGGTTGGCGCCAAAGAACCGCTGCCGCTCTTCGAGTTCGAAAGTATCTAATCCTTTCCGGACATCAGACTCCAGGATTTCAAGGATCTCCTCTTCGGGGAGATGGTGCCAATGCTTTTCAAGAATTTTTTGCATAGGATTTTCCTTGCATTACAGATAT